>CAZCAO010000001.1:0-159769 GCA_964496815.1 uncultured Candidatus Saccharibacteria bacterium
ACTAATAGCCGATTGACTTCTTAAACTCTTGCTTTTCTCTATTACGTTACTCGTAGCGTTAATAAAGATATGCAAGAACCGATTGCAACATTCTTGACTGACAATTTGTAGGTATCAAAAGATATGCCTGCATGTATTATCCAAACAAAGATAAAATCTCGACGTAAAGCGTCGACCTTATCGCCCTCAATATGTTGGGCGTATGGGCCGGTGCTTTTAGCGGGGAGGCCACACCTGTTCCCATCCCGAACACAGAAGTTAAGCTCCTCAGCGGCGATGATACTCGTAAGGGGAAAGTAGCACAGTGCCGGATTTTATCATCAAGACCACGTTTTACGCGTGGTCTTTTTGTGTCCGGAGTGACTGATTGTGTTTGACATTCCCCTTATGCTCACCTATGATTAACCATAAGGATAATATTACCTAAGGGGATCATATGACAAACAAAAAACAATCAACAAAGAGTACTTCGCTACTCCAGTCGCCACGTAAGCGCAGTAAATGGCTGCTCGCGCCGTTTATTGCATTATTTGCTTTATTCGGAGCCGTGATAATTCTGCGTAGCTTTGCCTCTACTGCGCCAAATGACCCAAACGACGTGCTGCGCGGTGGGTTTAGTACCGCTAGTGCCAAGACTGCACAGGATGAGGTTATAGCTAAGCTTAATAGTAGTGCGCCAGAAAACAAAGGCGCTAAGCAGCTGTTTGCGTACTTTGGCATTACCGATCGGGAAATCCGCTCAGCCACGCTCGAGGCAGGTATTAACCCGCAAACCTCTCGTTTTGCGAACTGGTTTTCGTTTGGTCGTACTCAGCGTGCTAATTCAACCTCTCTTACTGTAGGTGGAGCTACGTTCTGGTCTAAACCTGTAAAAAATGCCTGGGTTGCCGGTACTACCCGCACCCAGCCGGTACTTAAAGGAAGGACCAAGGATGGTCGAGAATTTCTTATTCATGCCGAATGTGGAAATTTGGTGGTACCAAGTCTAAGGCCCTTCGAGGCAAGCCCTCATGCGACAATAACAAAAACAGCTGTGTCGCCTGCTGCCGGATCGAAAGTTAAGCCAGGGGACGTTATCAAGTATCGTTTAACCGCAAAAAGTGATGGGAACACCGATGCCTATGTGATTATCGCAGACCGTATTCCATTGGGCACAACTTTTGTAAGCGGGGAAGTTGAAACCGGTAATGCGTTACCACTTGGGGTTGAAACCAATAATAATCAGAAAATATATCGATGGGGAAATTACGCTCTACCAAAAGGCGGTACTATAAAGATACTTGTGACTGTTAAGGTTGATGCAGCAACGAAAAGTGGCTTCTGTAATATCGCATATGTAACATGGACTAAAGGCCAAACCATACCTGCAGTTTCGGAAAAGATTTGTCATCTGATTGCTGGCGCCCCTCTCCTGACTGTTGAAAAGAAGGCCGATGTCGCTGAAGGCAAGCAGGTTAAGCCCGGCGATGTTATCACCTACAACGTAATAGGCAGGAATACCGGAGAGACTAACTCAGTAGATGCTACAGTTTGGGATGGTATACAGGATAATGGCTGGTACGAGTTTGTGGAGATGGGGCCTCTAAAGAGAGGCAATACTACTGTGCCGGATTCCGAAATATCAGAGAAGGCGATGGGCAAGGCAAGCGGCGGATATAAATACTGGGGTTACAAACTCAAGGTACTTAAGCCCAAGGAGTCTGTAGGCTTTACCATTAAATTCCGCATTAAGCAGGCCCAGGATACATCACTAAGGATGTGTAACTTAGCGATCATTGGTGACAGCAGGCCTTCGCCATTCGGTGTGTGGGGTTATGATGAAGTGTGCCATAGTACTGAGGGGGTCGAGAAGAGTAAATCTGCTATCTTCTTAAACCGTAAGGGCAGCGACGGCAAACCACTACCAGCTGATGGCAAGAATGTAGCCAAAGCCGGCGACGAGCTTCAGTATACACTTAATACAAAGAATTTAGGTACCAAGAAGCTAACTGCCTATGACATCGTCGAAGACCTGAAAGACATTCTAGAATACGCTGATGTAACAGATAATGGCGGCGGTGTATTGACTGATGGTAGCCTAACCTGGAAGGTCGACATTGCTCCCGGTAAGACCGATGTGCGCATGTTTAAGATCAAGGTTAAGAGCCCGATTCCAAACTTAGCACCAAAGACAAGTTCCCCAGGATCGTATGACTATAAGATGACAAATATCTATGGCAACACGGTTGAAGTTCCAGTAGATAAGCCGATCACGCAAACGATCATCGATGTCTTGCCTCAAACCGGTGCACTTGGGTTCCTCATGATTCCACTTGCCTTAGCTGGACTGCTTTTGCTGGCCTTTACCAGCGGTGTTTTCGGCCACGGTCGGGCCAAAAGTGAAAGCGCAGCGCTCGACGGTAATGCGCATCAGGCTGTCACGCACCAACCCGGTGATCAGTTTCACCCAACCGACAAGAAAGACAAAGACGCTTAGCATAGAAGCGAATCACTCACAGGTGATATAAATGCCGAAAACAAAATCAAGACCAAGACCTAAACAAAATAGCCCTAGAAAGCCCGCCAAGGCCTCCGTCATATCTCAGAAGCCAAAGTTTACACTGCCATCAGCATTGTTGGTGGCAGGCTTATTGGCTTGTTTGGGCATAGTTTACGTTCTTTTGACGCAAGCTAGCACCAAGCCGTATTCACGTCTAGACTGCACGCAGGCAAAGGCTTATATGGGCGCGAAAGGTGCAACCAATCAAGACAAAAAGGACGCTTGCATCGCCAGGAGTGCCGAAGCAATGACGACCAAGATATATCTTGCTGTGTTTGGTAGGGATATTGCTGACAACCAAGCTTCTTTTAAGAAGTGGTCGGAAAAGTATATTGGTTTACGTAATGCACCTGCCGTAGAGTTTACTAACCTATTGCTATCAACCAACGAAGCCAAGAATGACTACTGGAAACTTTCGAATACAGCCAAGGTCGAAAGGCTCTATACTAACTTGCTTGCTAGACAGCCCGATGTGAAAGGTAAGGATTTTTGGCTGAAGTATTTGCAACGCAACAAGTCTCCCAAAACCATTGCGGCGTTTGTAAGTACACCTGAGGTGGATGTAAAACTCAAGACTCGTGTGGCTACAATGCTGGCTACTTTGCCTGCATCATACCGTCCTGAGGCCAGTGCATGTGGCAATGGACTTAACCAAGTGGAATGTCGGGCTTTTGTGAAAGCTATACAGAGAGCTCAGGGCGAGCCTTGTAAGAAGTATGGCCTTGGCGGCGCTATTACACCATTATGTAAGGCTGGCTCTGCCGGTGGTGTAGACGATGTTCTCGTGGAACGCGGTATTGACGGCAGTAACGTTAACCTTAATAAGGCAGCAGCAGCTAAGTTTAAGGCAATGCGTCAAACGGCGCGCCGCGAGGCCGGAATTGAGCTTGCTGCCGCGGATGAGTTAGGTGGCGGCTATGGTAGCTACCGCACGCAGGCAATGCAGAAAGAGTTGGTGCGAAGAGGGTATCCTGCTGCTCCAGTAGGGCGTTCGATGCATCAGTGGGGCCTTGCGATTGATTTTGCCTGCAATGGTAAGAAGTTCAATTTATCTGGCGCCACTTGTCAGAACTGGATCAAGGCCAATGCAGGACGATTTGGTTTCATAAATCTGCCGAGCGAGCCGTGGCATTATTCTACGAACGGCAAATAGGATTTAATCTCTACGTTGAATTAACGCATAGAGGGCGATTCCCCCTGCGACACTGACATTGAGTGAGTTTTTGCTGCCCTGCATAGGGATTTCAACGATTTGATCGGCTAGACGCAGCTGATCAGGCGTGAGCCCGGCTGTTTCGCTTCCGAGCACAAGCGCAATTTTTGCCTCTGTCTCTACTAGGTTAATATCTTTTGCATTAGGTACGTTGTTTTCTATGCAATAGATCATAAATCCCCTTTTCTTGATGGATTGCAGGAGAGATTCAGTGTCCTCGTGATACTCGTAGGGAACCGAATTTTCTGCGCCGAGAGCGGTTTTATGTATCTCCTTGGTGTTTGAACGTATAACATGTTCTGGCCTGGGATCGTTGTGAACGCGTGGGTGTGGGGTAATGCCACATAAGTAGATTCTTTGAACTCCTAGGCCGTCTGCTGTACGTATGAGTGAGCCTACGTTGTGTCCGGATCGAACGTCGACAAGTACCAGGGAGATCTGTTGTTTCATAGCATGATTATCTCACGTTGCGCTCAGAATAGAAAAAGGCTATGCTTATGTATATTATGAAGGTTTAAACGCATGGCCACGAGACAAAAACAAACTAAAAAACGACAGGCTACTAAAAGAACGCCCTTATTGGCAAAGAATAGGTTTAACTTGCCTACCCTCATTGCTCTAGTAGGGGCACTCTCGATAGTTGGTTATTTTGTACTGACGACCTTTGCTTCTATGCCGGACAGATATGATTGCCCGAAAGGCGCCAATATTCAAGATGCTGGGTTTGGTGATGTGTACGGACCATTGAGAAGGGGTCCAAAGGCTAGGATTAAGCTCTGTAGGGTTCACGGCATGGTTGTGAACCGTAGGATTGCCGCAGATTTAAATAGAATGGTCAACACTGCTAATTTGAGCGGCGTGAAGCTCACTACCACAGGCTTTTATCCTGCCTACCGTACGTTTGATATGCAGCAGGAACTCAGAGTGAGGCATAATTGCCCAAGCTTCTATCAGCCTCCCAATCAGTGCAAGCCAATTACTGCAGTCCCGGGCACCTCAAATCATGAGATGGGGGAGGCAATAGATTTCGCCAATAGCAGCACTCGTTCGACCAAGGTTTATAGGTGGTTAGCTGCAAATGCCTATAAATTCGGTTTCTATAACCTACCGAGTGAGTCGTGGCACTGGTCGCGCAACGGTCGATAGCCTGGGTTTGACCTCAGCCCTCAAAACGGCTATGCTATAGGCAAGAATAAAATCATATGGCTACCAAGCAAAAGCAAATAAATAAGAAGCAGACTACCAAGAAGACCCCTTTGCTCACAAAGAATCGGTTTAATTTACCGACTTTACTTGCTCTGGTGGCGGTTTTATCGGTGGTTGGGTACTACGTACTGACGACTTTTGCATCAAGCTGGCAAAGGGTGAGTACCTGTACGACGGCACCAACTCCCGCCGATCAAGCTGCGCAGGACTGTTACTTAAAGAGCGTGGAAGGCTGGACAACCAAACTCTACACTGTGATATTAAATAGGGCGCCAGATCCATCAGGGTATACCTACTGGTCTAACAAGGTCGCTTCAATCGGAGTTGGCAGTAGTGCGATTGCAATGCTCGGGACATCTGAAGCTAAAACTAAATTCGGCAATCTTGCAGCATCTGCAAAGACAACAACAATGTATACTCGAGGGGTTAATCGTGCTCCAACCGCTACTGAAGCTGAATATTGGACAGGGAGGTTTAATAAAGAGTCTGCAGGGACTGTAGTTACCGCTTTTCTGGCGAGTCCAAACGTGCTGGCTAACTCCTACATTAGACGTAAGACTCTTGATTTCATGAAGCCAGGCTGGGATCCCGGTACGCCAACTACGTGTACTGAATGTGGCTGCCCTGGTAAGCCTGCATGCCCAGAGAATCCCCCAGAACCACCGGTGGATAACCCACCCACTACTGACCCGGGGCCTGACTACAATATCGTCATACCAGAGGGCGACTCGACTTCGGTGGATAGTGGTACAGATGCCCTGCCGTCTCTTGGGGAGGTTAGCCTGGATGATCTTTCGAATGCCAGTACAGAAGATATTAATAAAATAATTGAAGAGAAAACCACTTCATCTAGTGGTGGTAACGATAGCGAGGCTGCAGCACGATCATATGGGGGTAAGCTCAAGATTCTGCCACCAGAAGAGGCTGTTACTGCTGGCGCGAACGAGATGCGGTATTATATCAATGGCAAGCTCAAGTCGACGGTAAAAAAGAGCCCATATGCGTATACTCTAGACTCTACTCGGGTTAAGAATGGCCGTTATGCCCTGACAATCGCATCGTATCAAAATGGTGAAAAGCTCGATGAATATAGCTACGTCTTAAGTATTAAGAACAGTCTGACCTTCTGGCAGAAGATCTACAATCTTATTAGTTCGCCATTTGCCAAGTAGAAAGCAAGCACAAAAGGTATTGACTTTATAAGCATAAGCTGCTAGAATAGCACAGTCATAATAACCTTGAGTTTAATGAAGTGTTATTGGTAGGGTTAACCTTTGTTCAAACTCCAACTGTAACAAGAAGGAGAAGACAATGGCAGGAACAAAAGAAGGTGGCGTACTCGCCGCTGAGACCAACAAGAAGCGATACGGTAGCGAGTTCTATCGTGAAATCGGTCGTAAGGGCGGTAAGAAAAGCCGTAATGGTGGATTTGCCGCTAACCCTGAACTTGCTCGTATTGCCGGCCGCAAAGGCGGTTTGAGCAAAAAGAAAAAAGCCGCCTAAATTCTTAGTGCAGCTTTATACCAAAAAACCCCTTTTAAAGGGGTTTTTTGGTATTTATGCCGGCTGGGCAGACAAAACCGTTAGGGTTATGGCCTCGTGGGGGTTTGCGCTGGCTTGCCAGCTACAGCCGCAAAGAAAACATCGAAAGGTGTGCGGGTCCTTGGTCGGCAGACAGAAGTTATAGCAGTGAGGGCACGACGAGCGGGTGCTGAGCCAGTGATCATAGCTGTTAATGCATTCCTGGATATACGCATCGTCCACCGGGACATCAAACCTGTTACAAAGCCTTTTAGTTAAATGCCATGCCTGAGCCTCCATGATGAGGAGCTCGAAATCATTACTAAAGGTGAAGTGTCCAAGTTCGGCATGACTAACTTCGTGTAGTAGCGAGAGTTTACCCTTGTTTGACTGGATTTCCGCTTCATCGTAGTGGATTGTTTCCTCGCTGGCGTCAAAGGCGAAGTAGCCAGATGGCACGAAAGTATATTTCGCATAGCTAGCAATAATATCCATATTCACCCTCCATTTAGACATATTATCCTCCAAGAGGATCTTACCCGCAAGCAAAAAGCCTTAAGTTTGCCCAGGAAAGGGTAAAATGTACCACAATCCCGAGCAAGCTCAAGGCTTTTCTTTATGCAATAATATCATTTTTACATATGAAAGTCAATATCTTTGAGGCTGATCCAACTGTTAATACTTGCAGAACTGATGCGGTGGCATTACACTAACGGCAAAGGGGAGAAAATAATATGGATCGTTCACCGATGGTTAGGTTTGTTGCGGCTGCTATATTAATTGTCTTTATCGTGGTTGCCACATTCTTGTATGGTAACGCGCAACGAAGCAAGCAGCAGCAGACAAAGCAGCAGGCACGGGTTGAAAAGGTGCAAAAACAAAGCGAGCAAAAACGCGACGAACAAAAGGATAAGACACAGCAATCAGAGCAGGTGGTGCCGGCGGACTCCATGCAACCAGTAAAGTCCGTTCCATCAGTGCCTGAGGCTTCACCTCAGGTGACTAAGATTCCAACGACTGGCGGGGGAGGAGCTCTCAGCTTGCTGTTGGCAGGACTTATTCTGCCAGCGCTAGTTGTTCTGCGTAGGCGTCAACTGCTTAATCTGGTATAAATCTTGCCCAGCTGACTTCATAATCTTTACTTCAGGGGCAATATAGGCTATAATTCATAGGAAATTTGGCCGTCTAACGGTCAAGGCCAGGCTCTGCGCTTATTGCGTAAATCCCAATGTCTGGTAAAGGAGAAAATAGTGTCAAACAACAACCAAATTATGGCTGATCTTTTAGCCACGCATGAAATTAAGAATCTTGCCCAGGGTGAGCTAGTAGAAGGAACGGTCATTAGTGCCGAAAAGCATGAAGTATGGCTCGATCTAGGCATGTATGGTACCGGAGTAGTCATGGGTCGTGAGCTCGAACAGGGCGCCGCTTCAGTTAAGCCGGGCGATGTCTTGAGTGTATCTGTATTGGAAGCTGAAGCGCCAGAAGGATACGCCATCTTGAGTCTTAAGAAGGTAGCTAAGGAAAAGGGCTGGGAACTCCTAGAGGAACGCTTTAAGGATGGTGAAGTATTTGGCATTGTGCCATTTGATGCCAACAAAGGTGGTTTGCTGATTGAGATTGAAGGAATTCGAGGCTTTTTGCCTGTTTCGCAGCTCTCAGCTGAGAATTATCCGCGCGTTACCGGTGCCGATAAAGATGAAATTTTGCATCGCCTCAATAGTATTGTTGGACGCACACTCATGGTGCGCATTCTAGATCTTGACCGCAAGCAGAATAAATTGATTGTGTCAGAAAAAGCCGCTCAGCGTGAGTTTACCGAAAGTAAGATTGCTAACTTCAAAGCTGGCGATAAGGTTAAAGGTGTCGTGACTGGCGTTGTAGACTTTGGAATATTCGTAAATGTCGAAGGGATTGAAGGTCTGGTTCACATCTCAGAAATTGCTTGGGATCGAGTTGATAATCCTTCTAAGTACGTCAAAGTTGGCCAAGAAGTTGAGGCGCTTATTATCGCCATAGACCAAGAAAAGCTTTCGCTTTCAATGAAGCAGCTCACGCCCGATCCTTGGGTGAAGGAAATTGCCAAGTACAAGGTTGGCGACAAAGTAGACGGAAAAATTACCCGTATTACGCCATTTGGTGCATTCGTGCAGGTCACGCCTGTGATTGAAGCACTTGTGCATATCTCTGAACTGGCCGATGAGCATGTGGCGGACCCCGCAAGCCATGTCGTGCTAGGCGAGACGAAGCAATTCACCATCATTGGCATTGATGAAGCGCAACACAAGCTATCTCTAAGCTTGAAGGCCAAGCCAGCCAAATCTAGTACCAAAGAGGACTAGCGAAGTGGCTGCGCCTCGTCACACCCCACTACGAACTTGCAGGGTGTGCCGAGCAAAAAAGCCAAAAGCCGAACTCGAACGCTGGGTTGTCAGCACAGATGGCCTGGTCTTAGATAGCACAAAGACATTGCCAGGCAGGGGGATGTACAGTTGCCGAGCTGGCTGCAGTACGCAAATCCACACTAAAGTACGCATCAAGCAGAAGAAAGGCCAGACGACGTAGATGAACGAAGACGACAAGAAGCAGATAGAAATACCCGAAGTAGTAGCAGTAAGTGACTTTGCTCAGCGGCTTGGCTTGGGTGTTGCCCAGGTGGTGGGTGAGTTAATGAAGAACGGCGTGATGGCTACCGTGAATGAGAATATCGACTATGACACAGCATCAATCATTGCTGGCGAACTGGGCTTTGATGTCATACCGGAGCCGAAAGAGGCAGAGGCACGGCCAAGTCAGACTACTACTGAGGCTGCCGAGAGTAGCGCGGAGGAACAGGTACGACCCCCAATCGTGGCTGTAATGGGGCATGTGGATCACGGTAAGACCTCGTTGCTGGACGCGATTCGTGAGAGTGACGTGGCTTCTTCTGAAGCCGGTGGTATTACTCAGCATATTGGCGCCTATCAGGTAACCAAGAATGATCGAAGGATTACATTTTTAGACACACCAGGACACGAGGCCTTTTCGGCGATTCGAGCTCATGGCGCGCGTATGACTGATGTGGCTGTGATTGTCGTGGCCGCTGATGACGGCGTTAAGCCGCAGACCAAAGAAGCTATCAATCACGCTCGCGAAGCCGGCGTGGCTATCGTTGTGGCGATTAACAAAATGGACAAACCAGATGCCGATGCCAACCGGGTAAAGCAAGAATTGAGTGAAATCGGCCTCGTAGCCGATGACTGGGGTGGCGACGTGCCGTGTATTGAGGTTTCTGCTAAAACACATGATGGTATCTCTAAGCTGCTCGACGTTGTACTACTTGTAGCGGATATTGCAGACCAAAAAGCAGTGTTTGCCGGTATGGCAAGCGGTGTTGTGATTGAGTCTCATCTGGAAACAGGCCGCGGGCCAGTTGCGACACTTTTGATTCAAAAAGGAACCTTGCGAAGCGGCGATAGCCTCGTGGTGGGTACAACCTATGGCAAAGTTCGTAGTCTGGAAGACTATCGTGGACGCAAGCTCAAAGAAGCAACACCAGCGATGCCGGTTGTAGTGTCGGGCATTAGGGAAGTACCAAACTTTGGTGAATGGTTCGAGGTTGTTTCCTCAGAAAAAGTGGCTAAGGACTGGGTGGCTAAGCAGGCGCGCAAACAAAGCATTAAGAGCCTGACGAATACAAAGACAGTCACGTCACAGGATCTTAACCGTGCTGTGGTTGACGGTCAGGTCAAGGAGCTTGCAGTGCTCGTCAAAGCCGACGTACAGGGCTCACTAGAGTCACTGATTGATAGTTTAGGGCAGATTGGCAACGACGAAGTACGCGTTAAGGTTGTATCGTCCGGTGTAGGCGATATATCAGAAAGTGACGTAAACGCAGCTGATGCTGGTAACGCGATCATTCTTGGCTTTAACGTGAGTATTAAGGCCGCCGTGAACCAGCTGGCCAAGCGCAGCAAGGTCGACTTCCATTTATACAAAGTCATCTATGAGCTTCTCGACGACGTGCGGGATTGGCTTTCAAGCTTGTTGCCACCTGAGATTATCGAGATCGAATTAGCGCGACTAGAGATTCTCGGTATATTCAAAACGACAAAGAATCAAGTTATTACTGGTGGTCGCGTTACAAGTGGACAACTACAATCTGGTATGACCGCGCGGATCATGCGAAAAGGCGAAGAAGTTGGCCAGGGCAAGGTGTCTAATCTGCAAAAAGAAAAACAAATTGCTCGCGAAGCCAATGAAGGTGAGGAGTGTGGTATCTCCTTTGACACCACCGACACGATTGAGCTTGGAGATGAACTTGTGTTCTACAAAGTAGAAGAAAAGGCGCGCAAACTCTAATGTCGCGCCGGCTCGAGAAGGTAGCAGCGCTTTTGCAGCAGTACGCAGCGACGGTGCTGAATCAAGAATTTGTTTTCCCTGGTCTTGCTCTAGCGGTAACAAAGGTGGATGTTAGCCCGGATCTCAAAAATGCCCGCGTCTACATTGGCATGGTTGGTCGTGGCCAAGATGAGGCGCGGTTACGACTCGAAAAAGCGGCACCAGGGGCAATTGCGGGCTATTTGGCCTCACGGACTGACTTGCGCACCGTGCCGCACATTCGCGTCATTTTTGACGATTCAGGCGAGCAGGCTGAGCGAATTGCCCGTTTAATAGACGGTATAGAATAAGATTGACGACGGCAGCATAAGCGTCTATCATAACAGTATGAGTAAAACAGTTCTCCTGGTAGAAGACAACGACTTTATCCGTAATATGTATCAGCTAAAGCTGTCAAAGGCCGGCTTAACGGTTGAAGAGGCCGTTGATGGCAAGATGGCACTCGAGAAGATTAAGGCGAAAAAGCCAGATATGATCTTGCTAGATATGATGATGCCCAACATGAGTGGTATCGATGTCTTAAAGCAGCTCAATAAAGACAAGGTTATTCCAGATTTGCCTGTCATTGTTCTGACAAACATCATGAACTCCCAGGCTATCACCGAGGCTCGAGATTTGGGAGCCCGCGACTATATTATCAAGACAGACCTCACTCCTAGTCAGGTAATTGATAAGCTCAAGCCCTACCTCTAAGCAAACGTTTTCAACCAAAAAAGGCCATCCAATCGGATGGCCTTTTTTGGTTGGGCATTATGCCTAGCTGAGCAGCTGTTTGTAGCCATTTACGAAACCAGCTGCGTCCATTGGTTTTTTACCAGCTGGCTGCAGTAGAGTAATCTCGAGGCTGCCTTGTTTGCAGCCCAGAAGGAGTGTGTGGTTCTGCCAGTGCAGGCCGCCTATAGGAGTAGTTTCTTTGCTGACGCGGGCATTTTTTATTGTTAGCAGGGTATTATGAATGGTCAGATAGCTTCCGGGCCAGCCTTGGTAGGCTCTGATTTGTCGCTCAAGCTCAGCTGCTGTGAATTCAGACGGCTTTAGCTCGCCCATTTCTTTGGTAATTTTAGTACTATAGGTGGCAGCGTCGTGATTTTGGGGCTGGGGCGTGATGTCTCCGCCAATGTAGCCTGGAATTGTGGTTATGAGCATGTCATTACTGAGATTGACGAGCTTGGGAGTAAGGCTGGCTACAGTTTCATCTGGATTGAGCGCAATTGTCTGTTGAGCCAAAATATCTCCTGTGTCCATGCCCTCGTCTACGAGCATAATGGTTACACCGGTTTGGGTGTCGCCTCCAAGGATAGTCCAGGTGATTGGATCAGCTCCACGCCACTTTGGTAGGAGTGAAAAATGGCTGTTGAGTATGCCTTTGCGGAAACTCTGAATTACGCTCGACGGGATGATGATGCCGTAGTCGACTACTAGACCAATTGGCGAGTCGAATGATTCCTGCTCACACAAGGCGGCTAGTTCGGCTTTATTGCCTGGTTGAAAACATGGGACTGCGTTTTGCTCAGCCCAGTCTTTCACCTTGGGGCTTACTGTTCTGCCGGAGCTAGTGACAAGGTCGGGTTTTGTTATGACCGCCTCAATCTTTACGTGATCTGCGATGCCTACCAGTGTGTCTAGGCTAACCTCACCAGTTCCAAAGAATACCGTACTAATGTTTGTGGTCAAGTTCATCTTGGATGTCATGGGGGATCTCCTTCATTGGTTTGAGCTGGCCGTGCTGGTCGACCGCCAAAAGCTTGGCGCTGTCAGTAATATGATCAAGAAAAATTATCCCGTTCATGTGGTCGATCTCGTGCTGAAACACTCTGGCAGGAAAGCCTTCGAGAGTTAGGCGGATTTGATTGCCTTCGAGGTCTTGTGCTTTAACTTTGATTTTAAGGTGGCGTTTCACTTTGCCGTATATTCCTGCCACGCTCATACATCCCTCTATGTCTTCGACCATTTCATCGCTGGCTTTAACGATCTCTGGATTCACGTAGGTACTAAATCCTTCACCTTCACCATGCTCATAGTCATCCCGTACTACCGTTAGTCGAAGGGGCTCGCCAATTTGAACGGCAGCAAGAGCCGCTCCGATTTCGCTTTCTTTGTCGTAATCGAGCGTTGTCTGGATCATTTCTTCTGCTAATTCCCTGATTGAGTCGTCTACAAACCCAATCTTCTTGGATTTCATGCGCAGAATGTTATTGGGGATGTTAATTAGTTTACGTTGCATGTATCTATAAGAGGTTAATCGGGTCCAGATCGTATTTCCAACCCTGCTTGGTATGACGTGCGATTTCGACCAACGTCTGTCGTTGTAATGATTTAACGATGATCTGTTGCTGGTACTGACCCGCCGTGCGCTTGGCAGTCCGTTCGATTGGCCCGAGGACGGTTATTCTAGGGTAATTTGATCGAATTTCGCCTGCAAGTCGAGCTGCTTCGGCCGCTGCCTTTGTAGCGTTACGATGGCCATAAACCAATTTTACCAGATATACGAAAGGTGGGTAAGCATGTGTTTTTCGATTCTTGATTTCCCATTGATAAAACGCATCATAGTCGTGTTGGGAGGCCGCAACTACAGCCGGGTGATTAGGCGAATGGGTCTGGATAATTACATTACCAGCATGGTCGCCGCGACCAGCTCGCCCAGCAACCTGAGTAAGGAGGTCGAAGGTGCGTTCACTCGAGCTAAAGTCTGGAATTGCCAGCATGCTTTCTGCTAGAACGACCCCGACCGTAGTCACGTTGGGCAGATCAAGACCACGTGCGATCATCTGTGTGCCAATTACAATGTCGATTTCTCCACTGCGGAGCTGCTCGTAGACAGTCGTCACATAGTCGAGCGTGGCATTGTCGCTGTCGAGCCGGCAAACAGTGCTAGTCGGAAAGAGACTGGAGACTTCTTGTTCGATGCGCTTGGTGCCGGTACCAATAAAGTGCATTGTGTTGTGGTGGCAGTCCGGACAGCTCGTTGGTGGCAGTTTCTTGAAACCACAGAAGTGACAGAGCAAGCGGGCAAGGTCGGCGTGAAAAGTCAGGCTGGTATCACAACGGGGGCAGGTTTCGATATGCCCACAGGACTCACAGAGCATAGCGCTCGCGCTCCCACGACGGTTCAGAAAGAGGATAATTTGCTTACCTGATTTAATGGTGGCACGCATCATATTGACTAGCTGAGGACTAAGACTTGTACCAGGATTAAGCTTGATGATTTCTACGCTAGGGAGCCGGGCTCCAATCGCTCGATCATTGAGCCGTATCAGGCCTATACGACCAGCCTCGGCAGCATGGCGTGCGTAAAGTGAAGGCGTTGCGCTGCCAAGCACAAAGGGTGACTGCGTGAAGCGAGAGAGTTGCGCGACCACGCTATTTACCTGATAAGTAGGGGCGTTGTCTTGCTTGTAGCTAGCTTCATGCTCTTCATCAACGATAATCATGCCGAGGTTGTTGATCGGCAGAAATAGGGCTGAACGTGGCCCAAGGTATACGCGGGGCAAATCTGAGCTAAGGGTTTCGTGCCAAATACTCTTGCGTCGGGCTGGGGTTAGCTTAGAATGACTGACGACCAGGGTGTCCTGGAAGTGTAAACTTAATCGCTCAATCATCTGAGGCGTAAGGGCAATTTCTGGCACAAGAACGATAGCGGACTTGCCTGCGGCCAGAGTATGGCGGATGAGTTCGATATAGACCTCTGTTTTACCAGATCCAGTAATACCATAAAGCAGATAGCCACTGTACTCTCCGCGTAAGATCGTCTCATAAGCCTTTTGCTGGGCAGGGTTGAGCTGGACCTTGTGATGCACGGGTGGCGTGCCGGTGTCCGGGGCTTTTAAGCGAGGTTTTTGGAGTAGACCTGATGGTAGGATGGTGCGCCAAACAGCGGCAGCGCTTGCGGCGTAATAGTCCATCATCCAGCTTGCAAGTTCGAGGAGGTGTTTGGGGAGTGGGCGATTGGTAATGTGGCCTTCGATTTCGAGTAGTTCAGACTTATTGGCGATACGATCATTATGAGAATCATTGACCGCCATGACAACACCAAAAGTTTTTTTATCGCCGAAAGTTATCTTGACTATCTGGCCAATGATTGTTTCATTAGTTTCGTCATCAAAATAATCAAACAGTTTACCGTCTTTGCCAGCATACTTCACAACAGATATAGAGAGGATGTTTTTCAGCATGTTTGTATAAGATTAGTATTCATTAGTCTCATTTGCTCATAGGCTAGGTTTATTGTGTTCGGGCATTTTAGTGCATGTGTTCAATTTTTGTCTTGTATTGTTTTTTTGTCTCATGGCGGCTAGTATCGAATATATATGTTGCTAACCAGTTACACTACCAGATGAACATCAGGACCAAGTTCTATCTTATTATAGCATTGACCTTATTTGTTGCTGTGGTGGCATTGCCACGCGAGGATAGGGTTTTCTCAGCTTTGGGCCTGAAGAATTCGGCTCTTAAAGTCCGACAGGGCTTGGATTTGCAGGGCGGCGCAAGCTTAACCTATCAAGCAGATCTGTCGAAGCTCAAAACAGAGGAGAAGCAGAAGGCAATTACTGGTGTAATAGATGTAATCAATAAGCGTGTTAACCCTAGCGGAACGAGTGAAGTAGTAATCCAGACCAGTGGTAGTGATCGCGTATCAGTTCAATTACCGGGTGTTACGGATGTTAATAAAGCCATTGCCCTGATTGGTAAGACCGCACAACTGGATTTTTACCGCATTCCGCCTGGCGAAAGTAAGCCGGTGCCCACCCAGATTAGCGGTAAAGACTTAGCGACTGTAGCAGTGGACTTTGATCAGCAGAGCGCCCAGCCCGTAGTGAGCTTTGAGCTAAAAGCTGGCGAGGCAACTCAGAAGTTTGCGGATTTAACGACGCAGATCAACCAAGAAAATGGACGTTTGGCGATTGTACTTGACGGACAGGCGCTGTTTAATGGCACGGTCTCGACACCGATAACGAATGGCCGTGGACAGCTTCAGGGCTTTGAGAGCCTCAAGGTAGCGCAAGAGACTTCTGTACTTCTCAACGCAGGCGCCCTGCCTGTACCTGTGAAGTTGGTTGAGCAGCGTACTGTAGGCGCGACGCTTGGTTCCGAATCAATCACCAAAAGCCTCGTGGCTGGCTTTATAGGTATTTTGGCAGTAATGATCTTTATGATCGCCTATTACCGCTTGGCTGGAGTCGTGGCGAGTATCGCCCTGGTGGTTTATACCCTGATTAATATTGCTTACTTTAAGTTCAGTGTGTTCATGCCGGGCTTCTTTATCTTCAGTCCGATCGTCTTAACTCTGGCAGGTATAGCTGGTTTTATCTTGAGCGTGGGTATGGCGGTAGATGCCAATATCTTAATCTTCGAAAGAATGAAAGAAGAAGTTCGAGCGGGCAAGGATATGTCTTCGGCTCTGAAGGCTGGCTTTAGCCGAGCCTGGGACAGTATTCGTGATTCCAATATTTCAACTCTAATTACCTGCCTTATTCTGTACTGGTTTGGGGTACCGATTATAAAGGGCTTTGCCGTAACCCTGGGGCTTGGTGTGATTATTAGTATGTTCACGGCTATTACGGTTTCAAGGACGCTTATGGGGATCCTCATTACTACAAAGGCCGGACAGAATCCACGCAACTATGGTTATGAAGAGGAGGCGCAGGCATGAATATTATAGGGCGACGTAAGCTGTGGTTTACTATTTCCTTGATTATGATTGTGCCAGGAATGATTTCCTTGGCCATATGGGGCTTGAAGCTCGGTATTGATTTTCGCGGTGGTCAGGAAATGGAGCTACGTGGCGGCCAAGATCAGGCTAAGGTTCGTAGTATCTTTGTGCAGGCTGGAGCCCAGGATGTGACCGTTACGACTACAGGCAGTGGTGGTTTGCTGATACGCTACCGGAGCGATGAAAAGAATGCCAAGAAATCAGACGCACAGCTAAAGCAAGGGCTTGTTAAGGCAGGGTATACTCAAATTTCCTTTAGCTCAGTTGGACCATCTGTTAGCAAAGACATTACTCGCAATGCGCTCTTAAGTATCTTCTTGGCCTCACTGGCAATCTTGCTATATATTGCATTCGCTTTCCGTAACGCCCCACCACCTGTCAGTCCTTGGAGCTTTGGTTCATCGGCAATTATTGCCATGCTTCATGATGCCTTGTTGCTGATTGGTTTGTTTTCAATCTTGGGTCATTTCTTCGGCGTGCAGGTAGATAGTTTATTTGTGACCGCCGTACTAACCGTGATTGGCTTCTCGGTACACGATACAATTGTGGTGTTCGACCGGGTACGTGAGAACCTGCGGCGCTACAATAAGCCGTTTGATGAAGTAGTTAACTTAAGTGTGAATGAAACGCTTGCTCGTTCGCTTAATACCTCTATCACAGTATTGTTGACCCTGACAGCCTTGCTATTATTCGGTGGCGAGTCAATTCGTCTGTTCGTATTGGCACTACTTGTAGGGATTATATCTGGTACATTTTCTTCGATATTCAACGCCTCACCGATGCTAGTGGTGTGGAATAATCGCAAGCTCAAGAAGAACAACAGAGCTAAATAATAATCCTGCTTGTGATTGCTTAGTTCGGCTTTCTGTGGCATTATATGCCAAGCCTATAGTCTAGCGGAGGTGTAGTTGTGCCCGAAAGCGAAGATCAGGATCCTGTAACGAGAGTGGCTACGACGGTAGACGGAGCACTCGTTGCAAAACTGGACATAGCGCGTGAATATCTGCGCAGTTCACTGCCGCCCGAAGAGGTTGAAGAAGCGCTTGCCGATTTGACACTGGAAAATGTCGTCGACATGGCAGTGGAAGCATTTCTTGGCAGCGCCGTACGGGCCCTTCTAGAAGAGCCTCCTGAGTAGATCCCAGTCACCATACTAGGTGCTTTACAAGATTGGATGGGGCAAGGCAGGCGATAAGGACCTGCGAGCCCGCGAGCGACTTAGGATTATCTAGGTCGCCCTTTTTATTTTATTTATTTACTCCGGACGATGTAGTAGCCGTTTTGTGCCGCGGGGTCGGTACTGTCCTCTAGTTTGGCGGCGACTGTAAAGCTTGTGCCGTTGGACTGATAGGCGTATTTAATTTTAACATCTGCCGTGCTTGAAGGATCATAGTTGACAACCGTAATGTAGGGGGGCGTGGTGTACTGGAGTGGGTAGATGACCTTAATGTCATCACCAGCCGGATAGCGGCCTTGCTGCTGCTTGTAGACCTCTAATGCTGCGGAGATGGTATTGAGGTCGTCTTTGCGCTTTTGATCGCGGGAGATGGCCTCTGATGACGCCTTAGGTGGCCCTGGAACTTGTGGCTGATTGGTTTTTGTTACGGCTGGCACTACTCGATTGGCGTTTTGACGTGCTAGCATCCATGCTCCGATTCCGGCTACAAGCGCTAGGCAAAGCACCGTGCCTGCTAGCAACGCGACTTGTTTGCCCTTGGATTTTTTCGGCTCATTGGCTGGATCTACTTTGGTATCAGAGTGTGTTGCTCTATTCTGAGTGTTAGCTAATTGGCGATTCGTGAGTACTGTAGGCAGCATGTCGTTTTCTGCAATTTCTTCGGCAAGTTGATATGCCTTAGTATGCCTTGATGCTTCGATTTCTGCCGAACCCGGTGGTGTAGTCGGCAGCGTCTCGTCGGCAATTTTGTTGGCTAATTTAGGTTCAACGGGGAGGGAGCCGATAGCTGCACGATCGGGTGGAGTGTCATTCAACTTTGCAGCCATGGGTTGGCTCAGCTCAGGGTCTGAGAGTGAGCTCGGTAATTCAGGTTCATCTAGCATGCTTGGTAGTTCCGGTACGACCAGGCGCCTTAGTCGAGCTTTGAGTCGATGTCGAAAGCGTATGGCGTCTTTTACTGTTACTTCTGGAGCCGTCTGCTCATGACTAGTTGGGCTTGTTATCTCTTGCGAGCCGGACGTTCTGATGGGGCTGGGCGGTAAGGGGTCTTCTGCTAGGCTAGGCGCCACATGATTAGCAGTCGGAGGCGTACTTGGTTGGCGACTTTCAGTCTGGCCATGCCTAATCAAGGTGCCACATTCCATACATACGTCGCCAACGGCGGTATGAACCATTGGTTGCTTGCAGTTGGGGCAGAGTGGGGCTGTATGCTGGTCGTCTATCATGATAATTCTTACGGTTATTATACCTTTTCTTAGGAAATTTGCCCAGAAAGTACCCCGCCAAGACAAAAATTGTTCAAAAAAACTGTTGTATTTTAGACTGTTGTAGATTTATACTAAGTAGTAAGTAATTTAAGTTTTAAACAAAAGAAAAGTAGACAAAAAAACAATATGCTAAAGCTCTTCATAACATCAAAAACAAGACGAAAAATCATTACGATTTACAGTAAATATCCTGACTACCGCGTACACGTTCGGGGTTTGGCTAAGATCTTGCGTGAAGATCCTGGCAATATTCAGCGTGAATTGGCCCGTATGGAAAAGATTGGCTATGTTAAATCTGCCAAAGAAGGCAACGCCAAGGTGTATTGGGTGAATCAGCAGTTCCTACTCTTTAAAGAGCTACAGAGTATGGTTCTTAAAACATCAAGGAAGAAATCTTAAAAAATGAGTATTCTCGCCAAAATCAAAAATCAATTTTCGAAACAAGACATATACCGACAAAAGGCTGAAAAGATGGCTCAAACCCAGCGCTTTTTGTACGCCCATCGACAGGTATATCGATCTGAGACTCCCTTGGGCTTTAAGGCTCGTTCTGAAGGTAGCTACCACTTAGCTCGCGCAGGCCGATAGTCTTGTTTGGCTCGGGCATATAATCCTCTATACTGAGGGTATGTCAGGCAAATATCAGCAAAAATCAACAGATTCGATTACGCCATACACATGGCGTTTTCTCGCAGAGCCCGACGCATTAGCTAGGAGCCCGATTGAATTACGTGAACTTATTCTGCAGCAGCGCGGCATAGGTAAAGACCAGCAGACCAGCTTCGTCTCGCCGCAGTATGAGGAGTTACATGCCCCGGATTTACTAAGTGGTATGGACGTCGCCGTGGCAAGGATTAGTCGTGCATTAGAGGGCGAGGAGCGGATTGTCGTCTATGGCGACTATGATATTGACGGCATAACGGCCACTGCCTTATTGGTTGATGTGCTTGAGCAGTTAGGTGCTCATGTTCGGCCGTATATTCCTGATCGGTTCGAAGAAGGCTACGGACTCAATACCGAGGCCCTTACTACACTGCGATCCGACGGCACTGATTTGCTCATTAGTGTGGATTGCGGTATTTCTTCGGCTGCGGAAGTTGCTGCAGCGCAGAAGCTTGGACTCGACATTATCGTAACTGACCATCACAGCGTGCCCGAGGTAACCCCTGAGGCGGCAGTGGCCTGCATAAATCCACGTATAGGCGCCGATGCGTATCCATTTAAGGATCTCGCTGGTGTTGCTGTAGCGTTTAAACTGGCCGTGGCTTTGGCAGCAGCACATCCTGGCAAAATCAAACCAGGTCGTGAAAAATGGCTACTTGATCTTGTCGCCCTTGGTACCGTCTGCGATGTTGTGCCACTCGTGGGCGAGAATCGGGCGCTGGTGCAGTTTGGGCTGACCGTGTTGCGCAAAAGCCCTCGTCCCGGACTGCGGGCACTAGCCGAGGTTAGTGGGGTTGAATTAGAGAGCGTTCAAGCTTCGGACCTAGGCTTTCGCTTCGGACCTCGCCTGAACGCTGCCGGACGATTGGAACATGCTGCACAAGCGCTAGAACTGATTACTACCAAGGACACAGGTCGGGCGAAAGAATTGGCCGAGGGACTAAATATTCTAAATCGCGAGCGACAAGATGAAACGGCGCGGGTATTTGCAGAAGCCATGGAGCAGGCGGAGGGTTACTCGGATGATGCAATCTTGGTGCTGTCCGGCCCGGGTTGGTCGCACGGTATCGTCGGGCTGGTAGCTAGTCGGGTGAGTGAAGCTAGGCACAAACCTACGATTATTTTGCAGCAGCTTGGTGCGATTACCAAAGGTTCAGCTCGAAGCATGGGGGCTTTTAATATCATCGAAGCAATTACGAGTGCCCGGCAGCACCTCGAGCGTTATGGTGGGCATGCCTTTGCTGCTGGTATGACACTGAAAACGGATAAGATAGCCGATTTTCGCAAGGCTCTAAACTCATATGCAGCTCTGCATTCGTCCGAGCTAGGTAAACAAAAGGAGCTTGTTATAACCTGCCGGCTTGATAGTACTACCCTTACTACTAGTCTTTTGGATGAACTCGAACTACTGGAGCCATATGGGAACGCCAACCCACAGCCAGTATTTATGTCGCAGTTGAAGCTCGTGCGCATGCGTCCGGTTGGGGCTGATCAGAAGCATTTACAGATGAACTTTGACGCAGGCCGAGGGCAAATTGGTGCAATTGCCTTTAGCGCCGCCGGACGCTGGCCATGGCTGGAAATTGACCAAGAGGTCGAGGTGGCCTACCGAGCGTCAAAAAACGTTTGGAATGGGGTAGAGAGCTTGCAGTTAGAGGTGGTAGACATTCGACCTATTGGGGCTTGAAGAAGTCGTGGTTTTAGCGTATAATCGCTTCTGAAATTGATTTATTAGCTAGTAGAAAAACAAGGAGTTAGTTTGATCCAAGTAACAGCCAAAGAAAAAGAGTCGGCCGAGAGCTTATTGCGCCGCTTCAACAAGAAGGTAATCCAGTCTGGAGTATTGGGCGAAGCTCGCCGTAAGCGATATTTTGAAAAGCCAGTTTCTAAGACCGAGCAACGTTCGATTGCAATCCGCAAAGCACGCCGCAAAGAGCAGAAAGCTCGCGAAATTCTAGGGATCAAGTAATGCACGTTCTCGAGCAGCTGGAAAAAGATCTCGCAGCTGCCATGCGAGAGCGAGACCAGATCCGCCTCCAGGTTTTGAGGCTGCTTAAGAATGCTCTCAAAAACTATCAGATTGAAGTCGGCCATGAACTCAGTTCTCAGGAAATGATGCAAGTTTTGCAAAAGGAAGCAAAAAAGCGCCGTGACTCTATCGAAGCATACACAAAAGCCAACCGTGATGATTTGGTGGCTGAGGAAACAGCTGAGCTCAAAGAAATTGAGCACTACCTGCCAGCGCAAATGAGTGATGAGCAGGTGCGCGCAATTGTGCAAGAAGTCCTTGCCGCCAATCCTGACGCACAGATGGGACAGGTAATCGGTCAGGTTTTAGCTAAGACTAATGGCCAGGCAGACGGTGGCGTGGTGAGTCGCATCGTGAGTGACGAACTTAATACTAAGTAGTAGTCATGGCATTGAGTCTAGAGTTTGCCACTGACGTTCCGACTGAGGTAAGCCAGGGTGATCTACGAATGGCGCTTGATTTGGTCGAAGTTGCCACCGACACTACGGTAGACGGAGTGATTAGTTTGGTTTTTACCGATGAGTCGACGGCTCGCGAGTTGAACCATCGCTATGCCGGTAATGACTATGCTACTGATGTGCTGAGTTTTAACTACTATGAGCATGAGACGGTTGAGCCTACTACTGACGATATACTGGGCGAGGTTGTGATTTGCTTGCCCATAGCTCAAAAGCAAGCCGCTGAACACAATCAGACTGTGCGCTCTGAGCTCTTATTGCTTACTGTGCATGGCATGATGCATGTACTGGGGTTTGACCACGCAGATACGGCTCAGAAGACTAGCTTCGCACATATGCAAAGTGCTATATTAAGTAAGCTTAAGATTGATGCAAGGGATATATTCAATGGTAACACTCGGTAGTCTTCGTCACGCTTTCAAAGGTCTTCGCGCAGTCGTAAGTCGTGAGCGTAATGCGCGTATTCATCTGGGCTTCGCCCTGCTTGCCGTGTTGGCTAGTTGGTTCTTTAAGATCTCTATCTTCCAGCTCTCTCTGGTTATTCTAGCGATTATCTTGGTGTTCTTTGCCGAGATTACGAATACAGCAGTGGAGCGCACTCTAGATCTTATTACTACTGAGCGCAATCAGGTAGTTCAGCTTGTTAAAGATATGACAGCAGGTGGCGTGTTCGTTTGTGCCCTCGGTGCGCTTGCCATAGGTGTTTGCATCTTCGGCCCACGTATTTACGAAATGTTGGTGCGATGAGCCGACGTATTATCGTTCTAGGTATGCCAGGGGCCGGCAAAGATACGCAATGTGACATGCTTGCCAAAGAGCTGGGTGGGGTTATTATCAAGACCGGCGATATCGCTCGGCAGCTCGCTAAAACGAATACAAAAATTGCACAAATACTGCGTGAAGGCGGCTTAGTTGAAGATGACATTATCAACGCCAGACTCGTAGAAAAGCTTAAAGAATTAGGTTCTGAACCTGACATTATCTTCGATGGCTTCCCTCGCAGGGTTGAGCAGGCACGTTGGCTTGATGAAATTTTAGGGCAAAAAGCTGCGCAGGACTTGCACGTATATTATCTGCGTATTAGTGCACAGTCTGCACTTAAACGCCTAATGAAACGTGGTCGAGCAGACGACACCGATGCTATAGTGCGTAATCGTTTGCGTGTTTTTGCCGAGCAAACTGAGCCCGTATTGGCCTATTATCAGGCAAGCCATCGCTTGGTAGAAATTGACGGCGAACCTAGCCCGTCAGAGATTCAGACAGAACTGCAGCATAAGATAAAGGAGCAGTAATATGATGACTCAGGTAAAAACAGAAGCAGAGATTGCTGCTATGAGGTATGGTGGCAAGATACTTGGGCAGACACTACAGACGCTGAAGGCAAAGGCTACTCCGGGTATGATGACCCAACAGATTGACCAACTAGCTCGGGATCTTTTAGCGGAGCAGGGCGTTGAACCAGCTTTCTTGGGTTTTGACGGTTTTCCCGCCGCAATTTGCATTTCGATTAATGAAGAAATAGTACATGGCATACCTGGGAGTCGGGTTCTCCGTGAGGGTGATCTGGTGAAGTTTGACTTTGGGGTTAAGCACGAAGGCATGATTACAGACAGTGCCATTAGTTTTGTACTTGGGGCAACTACGAACTCGAAGGCTGAAAAACTGATCCGTGCCACCGAAGAAGCACTTAGTCGCGCCATTGATAGCTTGCATGACGGCGTGCGAGTGGGCGACATTAGTGCTGTGATCGGTACTACCATCCAGAAACATGGTTTTTCCGTGCTGCAGTCATTGGGCGGCCACGGCGTGGGTCATAGGCTTCATGAAGACCCCTGGATAGGTAATGACGGGGTGGCTGGAACCGGGCAGATGCTCAAAGCAGGCATGACGATTGCCTTGGAACCGATAGCCTCAATTGGCACAGAAGACCTTGTGATGGCCGATGATGGCTGGACTTGCATAACTGACGATGGTTCACTGGCGGCACAGAGCGAACACACAATTTTAATCACTGAGTCTGGGGCAGAAATATTAACTCTTCCTTAGGCGGATTGCACCAATAGTTTGCGCAACCACGACGGTCGTGTATATAATGGAAGACATTAAGGCAGGGTTATGGCGGCAAAAAACGAATCAACATTTGTAGGTTTAGACATCGGCACAAGCAAAGTAGCTTGTGTGGTTGGCTTGCATCAGGATGATATGGCTGAGCCGAGTATCATAGGCCTTGGCGTGGCGCCTACGACGGGTTTGCGCCGCGGAACGGTCTCGGACGTAGAGGAGACTGTTGCGTCGATTACGGCTGCCCTTGAAGAGGCCGAGCGGATGAGCGGCGTGACGATTGAGCACGCTACGATCAGTGTCGATGGTGCGCATATCCAAAGTCTCAACTCACGCGGTGTCATAGCTGTCAGTCGCGCTGATCACGAGATATCACGTGAGGATCTCGCTCGCGTTGAGGAAGCGGCGGCTGCTATTCAGATGGATAGTAATCGTCAGATCCTTCAGGTAATACCTCGTAGTTATACCGTAGATGGTCAGACAAACGTCACCGACCCCGTTGGCATGAACGGTGTTCGTCTTGAAATTGATACACATATAATCACCGCTGCTTCACCAGCCATGAAGAACCTGACTAACGCAGTTTTTCGCGCTGGGATTACGATTGACGATCAGCTTTTGGTGCCGCTGGCCGCTGCACGAGCTGTTCTAACAAAACGACAGTTCGAGCTCGGCGTCGTCCTCCTTGATATCGGTGCCGAAACGACTGGTATTGTGGTTTTCGAAGAGGGTAGCATTGCTTTTACAACTATTCTACCTGTAGGGTCAAACCATATAACTAAGGATCTGGTATATGGCTTGCGCACAAATATTGATGTAGCCGAGAAGCTCAAGCTAGCGCGGGCTTCTGCTATGAAGGAGAAGGGCCGACCGAACGAAAAAATCGACCTAGCTGACTTTGGCGGTAGTGGTACAGTCAGCCAGAGCGAGGTTGATAAGATTGTAACCTCACGCTGCGAAGAGATCTTCACCATGGTTGCCACAGAGCTACGTAAGGCAGGTAAGGACTCAATGTTGGCCGGCGGAGCAGTTTTGACTGGCGGCGGTGCTAAATTGCCTGGAATTGATAAGCTGGCCCAAAACACCCTCAAACTTAATGCTGTAGTGGCATCGCCACGCGGCTTCGGTGGGATTAGCGACAGGGTAAAAGACCCAGCTTATGCAGCTGCGGTCGGTCTTATGCTCGAGGATATGCATCATACACCAACTGGCCATGGCGGGATAAACTCTGCTATCAGCGGAATTGTTTCACAGGTAAAGGGGATTTTTAAGAACTTCTTGCCATAGTACCGATAAATTTACAAAAAACCATCAATAAACAGCCCTGCACTAGCAGGGCTGTTGTGTATTGAACACGACATAAATATTATTGAACACAAAATTTAACAGATGTAAAAGGTCCAAATATTTCGAGCAAAATATTTGCATTACTTGTGCAATTTGGTTATACTTTTGGCTATACCGGTTGAGTAGCGGTATGTGTGTGGTAAGGACTCCCATTAGGTTGGGAAAGCTTCGATCGCTCGACAAGAGCGTTCAACGCCATTATATAAAGGAGTCACAAACAGCATGGCAGAAATTCGACCCGAAATTGAGACATTTGCACGCATCAAAGTAGTTGGTGTGGGTGGCGGTGGCAATAACGCCCTAAACCGTATGATTCAATCGAGCATACGCGGCATTGATTTTGTAGCGGTTAATACGGATGCTCAGGCATTGCATTATTCCCAGGCTGCGAAGAAAGTCCACATCGGCAAAGAAGCTACACGTGGACTAGGAGCTGGCGCAAACCCTGAAGTAGGCAAAATTGCGGCAGAAGAAAGCGAAGAAGACATATTCGAGGCTCTAAAGGGTAGCGAAATGGTATTTATAACTGGTGGTTGTGGTGGTGGTACTGCAAGTGGTGCTGCACCAGTAATCGCCCGGATTGCGCGAGAGATCGGTGCTCTAACTGTAGCGATTATGACGAAGCCATTTGCCTTCGAAGGTGATCGACGACGCAAGATTGCTGAGGCTGCGATTGAAGAACTTCGTGACAAAGTCGACACTTTAATTATCATCCCGAACGACCGCATATTGCAGATTATTGATCGCAAGACCTCTTTGCTTGATGCTTTTGGGGCAGTAGACAACGTTCTACGTCAGGGCGTGCAAGGCATCTCAGACCTTATTACCGTTAATGGTTTGGTCAACTTGGACTTCGCTGACGTCAAATCGATTATGAGTAATGCTGGTAGCGCCCTGATGGGAATTGGCCATGGTTCTGGTGATAATCGTGCCGTCGAGGCTGTAAAGCAGGCAATGGACTCACCATTGCTCGAAGTTTCGATCCAGGGTGCTAAGGGCGTGCTGATTAACTTTACCGGCGGTAGAGATATGGGCATGCATGAGATCGAAGAGGCTGCCAAGCTGATTCATGACTCAGTTGATCCTGAAGCAAATATTATCTGGGGTACAGTTCTTGATGAGAACACTACTGGCGAAATCAAGGTAACGTTGGTTGCAACGGGTTTTGACGCGTCACGATCGCCAGCTACGAAGGCTAATAGCTTCTCGGGCTTTGGTGTTGCCTCAAGTAATGTCGCGAGCAGCGAAAACTATACCCAGCCAGCTCCGCATGTCGAGGAAGTTTATACCGAGCCAGAACCAGAAGCAATCCCATTTATTCGCGAGCAGCCGCGTCCTGTATTTCAGTCTGACGACCTTGAGCCACTTGTAAAGGCCGAACCTGAAGCACCAAAGACTATGATGGATGACCCGATTACTGGCTTTGACCTTGAAGAACCTGCCTTAGAAGAGTCGGTAGTAGAGCCTACAGCGCCGGCAACTCCAGCTCAGCCGATTATCGAACGAGCCGCTGGCTTTAGTGGTGATGAAGACGATCTCGATAAGCCTGCCTATCTGCGTCAAGGCGTAACGTTAGAACAAGACGTTGACGATGACATTCCTAGTTTCGTAAAGAAAAAGATGTAATAGGTTAGGAGGGTGCGAAAAAGTGAAGTGTCCACGCTGTCGATCTCAGGAGAGTCGGGTTTTAGAATCCCGCGAAGTAGAGCAGGATAATGTAATACGCCGGCGTAGAGAGTGCTTGAGCTGTCAGCATCGTTTCACTACCTATGAACGCATTGAGGCTGCTCATTTGATGATTGTTAAGAAGAATGGTGAACGTGAGCTGTTTGATCGAGCCAAGTTAGCTAATGGCATATATAGCGCCTTCCAGAAGCGTCCTGTATCAGCCGACCAAATTGAAGGCATCATCACTGCCATCGAACAAGAGTTAAAGTCAACAGGTGATCATGAGATCGCAAGTAGTAAGATTGGCGAATTAGTCATGAACAAACTGCGCGAAAGCGACGATGTCGCCTATGTTCGCTTTGCTAGTGTTTATCGTAGCTTCGCTGATATAAAGAGCTTCGAGGCTGAACTCAACCGCCTTAAGAACGAGGCAAAAAAGAAGGTCGATTAACTCTCATGCTATACTAAAAGCATGAGAACGATTGGATTATATCGGGGGCCTACCCCAGATGAGATGAAAAATTACAGTGCTGAACTGATCGAAGCAGATTCGCGTGAGGGCCAGGTGGTATCACGGCTGTATGGCGTGGTAGAATACCCAGCACTTGTCGTGACACAAGATGACGGCCGACTCGTTGCGATTTGGCAAGAAAAATTACCGACCAGAGCGGATTATTTGCACGTCGCTAACCCTCTTAATTAAGCTGTTGATACTCCATATTGTATAAATATAGTACTCAAATTGAATATTTATTCAACGCGCAGAATTCGGACAGTATCAGTACCGCCTGTTATGCCATGATGCTTGCCAAAAGCGCTGACGACATAGTCGCCTTTGCGAATACTACCACGCTCTTTGTATTCCGCTAGAACGAGCTCGCTAACGGCTTGCTGACGGGGCACTAAGGTTGGCTTGCCACCCCATACGATTGCAAGTTTATTGCAGACATGGCGATCTGGACTAGCCATGATGATCGGGGCACTTGGTCGTAGGCTTGAAATACTATAGGCGGTATGACCCGTTAGGGTTTCGGCAAGAATAAGCTTAGCTGGAATCTGTTCAGCCAAGGTAATTGCTGCGAGTGAAACGCTGGCGGCAATGCGCTGATCGGTATTCTCTTTCAGGTTTGCTTCAATCTGATGCTGTTCGAATACAATTCGCGTCGTATCGTGGATTTTCTGCAAATTTGGCTTGCTGACATAGGCGGTCTGCAGTTCGGAAGTGCTATCCTCTGACGATGAGAAGCTTAGATTGATCATGCCAGAGATTGCATACTGTTCTGCTTTAAGGATAATGCGTTTCATCATTTGCACTGTTTCAACAGGAAACTTTCCTATCGCTGTTTCACCCGACAGCATTACGCTATCAACTCCGAGTAATACTGCGGTTGAGACGTCATTCGCCTCCGCTCTTGAGGGCTGAGTAGAAGTCATCATACTCTCCAACATTTGCGTCGCCATAATAACTGGCTTATGAGCAGATCGTGCCAGCTCGATAATACGGCGGCCTACGATTGGAACGTTTTCGGCTCCTATTTCTATGCCTAAATCACCACGCGCGATCATGATCGCGTCTGCAGCTTCGATGATCTCTTCGATATTATTTATGGCTGCTTTGGTTTCAATCTTGGCAATGATGTGGATCGGTTGCGGGGCGGGCCTGAGGAGTCTGCGTAATTCCTTCACGTTAGCAGCGGACTGAATAAACGACAGCGCGACATAGTCAACATCCTCCTTGAGCGCAAAGGCAATGTCTTCGCGATCTTTTGGGGTAATGACGGAGTTCTTAAAGGTGGTATCCGGTAGGTTTATGCCGTGATGCGTCATGACGGTACCCGCGTTAAGTGCCTTGGCAGTCACGATGCCGCCCTTGATAGATTTGATAACAAGCTTTATTTGGCCATCACGTAAGAAAAGGTGCTCACCAACGCTGACTTCGTGGCTAAAGTCATACTGTGAAGGTAGTAAGCCAATTTCTTCGTCGTAGTCATCTTCGAAACTGAAGCCAACCATATCACCGCGCTTGATTGTGATGCCACCCTCGGGTAGGTCTCCAAGGCGGATCTTTGGTCCAGAGAGGTCTTGGATAATGGCTAGGCCACGCGCTAGCTCACGGGATGCCTGGCGGGCTATAGTAAGATTCTTTTTGTGTGTTGCATAGCTGCCATGGGAGAAGTTTAGCCGAATTCCGTTTACTCCGGACTTCAAGAGTGACGGAATGTGTCCTTCGCTCGCTGGACCAATCGTCGCAATGATCTTTGTTTTTTTATAGGTTGTGGCGTCGCGCTTCATGACTTCCATTGTAGCTGTCAACACCCATGTGCGTAAAGCTTATGCTAGAAAATCTTCATTTGCTAGGTACGAACCAATATGGTATTATTAGCCTCAAGATGCACTTTGCCCCTCCAGGGCAGATGAGCGGTTATCAGCCGCGAAGCAGCAGAAAGAACAAGGCCAAGCCTTCAGTAGAATCTGCCGGACATCAGCCCGCTGCTGACAATTAAGCGCCAGAGAGATGCCTCTCTTGGAAACTGGATGGTACCGTCCGCGAGCACGCGGATTCCAGTAGCCAAGAGAGGTATTTGTATAATAAGGAGTCACAGCCATGGTAGACGATAAACAGCCAGAAAAATCTCAGCAAGCCAAGCTCGAAGAGCAGATTTTGGCATTGTGGACAAAAGAAGATACGTTTGCGCAGTCAATGCAGCAACGTAAAGGCCAGCCGGTATATAGCTTTTACGACGGTCCGCCATTTGCAAATGGCTTGCCGCACTTTGGGCACTCATTGGTAACCAGCATTAAGGATTCGATGCTACGTTATAAGACGATGCGCGGTTATTACGTGCCGCGTCGTAATGGTTGGGATTGCCATGGTCTGCCTGTAGAATTTGCGATCGAAAAGGAATTCGGGGTAAGTGGCAAAAAACAGATTCTCGAGCTTGGTATTGAAAAGTTTAATGCCGCCTGTAGTGACTCGGTTTTTCAATACAAAGGTGAGTGGGAGGAATTATTAAAGCGCTTGGGTCGCTGGAGTGAGTATGATAATTACTATGCCACAGTAGACAGCACTTATACCGAGAGTGTTTGGTGGGCTTTGGCACAGGTTCATAAAAAGGGCTTACTATACAAAGGCTATAAGAGCACGCCGTACTGCCCACGTTGTGAGACGCCATTATCGAATTTCGAGGTCAACGATGGCTACAAAGACAACGTACCTGACCCAAGTCTGTATGTCATGTTTCCCCTTGCGGACGAAGACGCATATTTGCTGGGTTGGACTACCACACCATGGAGTTTGCCTGGTAACGCGGCAGTTGCCGTAAACCCAAGCGAGCGATATGTATATGTAGAGCTGACTGACGAATCGGCTGGCCAGACAGTTATTTTGGCCCAGAAGAGATTGGCGGCACTTGGCCACGATAATTATCGGGTAGTAAAAGAGCTCGATGGTCACGAGCTGGTAGGCAAGACCTACGCTCCTGTATTTGAAGTCGATGGCCTTGACGGGCTTGAAGGCGCTGAAAACCTCTACAAGGTTTGGTCGGCTGACTTTGTGAGTATAGAAGACGGCACCGGAGTACTACATGTAGCACCGGCTTTTGGCGAAGACGATTTAAACCTAGGCCAACAGCACAATATCCCTGTACTACAAACAATTGATGCCAGTGGTAAAGTTACGCCGCAGGCAGGTGTGCCGGAGGCTGCTGGTAAGTTCTTTAAAGGTGCTGACAAGCTTATTATCGAAAATCTTACCCAGAGGGGATTGGTCTATCTGGCAGAGACTAAAGAGCATACCTATCCATTTTGCTGGCGCTGCGAAACTCCATTAATGTACTATGCCATTTCAAGTTGGTTCATTCGGGTATCGAGTATCCGTGATCAGCTCATGAAGACGGCTGAGGACATTCACTGGACGCCTGCTCATATTAAATCAGGACGATTTGGTCAGTGGATTGAGGGTGCGCGTGATTGGGCGATATCACGTAATCGCTACTGGGGCGCACCAATGCCAGTATGGGTAAATACGGAGGATGAGTCGGATTATATCGTGGTGGAAAGTTATGACGAGCTTCGCCAGCTAGCTGGCGATGATTCGCTTGATACGCGTGATGTGCATCGCCCGATTATCGACAACGTTGTGATTGAACGAAACGGCAAGACCTACCGACGTGTCGAAGAGGTGCTTGACTGTTGGTTTGAATCTGGGGCCATGAGTTTAGCGCAGCACCATTATCCTTTCGAAAACAAAGACGCCTTCCAGCAGGCTTTTCCCGCCGACTTTATTATCGAAGGCTTGGACCAAACTCGCTTGTGGTTCTACGTTCAGCACGTCGTTAACACCATCTTGTTTGATGCTCCGGCCTACAAGAACGTTATTGTAAACGGCATGATTATGGCGGCAGACGGCGAGAAATTGAGTAAGCGGCTCAAAAACTATCCGCCGGTTGAAGAGGTTTTTAATCAGGAGGGGGCAGATAGCTTGAGACTGTATTTGCTCTCGAGCCACCAAGCCAGCGAGACGGCGGAATACATTCGCTTTAATCGTGATGCTATGCGTGACATCCAACGTAATGTACTAGGCACCCTGCTTAATTCGCAGAGATTTTTCACCATGTACGCTAACATTGATAGCTGGAAGCCAGCTCGGGCTGGGGAGCGACCAGCCAGTGGCAACGTCCTCGACCAGTGGATGCTTGCCCGAGTCGATGAGGCTATAACTGAAGTTACGAAAGAAGCTGATAATTATCAAATTGCCCACGCGATAGCACCAATCTTTAGCCTGGTAGACGACATGAGTAATTGGTATATCCGACGCTCTCGTCGACGTTTCTGGAAGAGTGAGGACGACGGCGATAAGGCCATGGCTTATGAAACATTGTGGTATACATTGATAAGGCTTTGCCAGCTCCTTGCTCCATGGGCGCCGTTCGTAGCTGATTATGTATGGAGAGAGCTGGTCGAGGGTACGACCATGCCAAGCTCCGTTCACTTAAGTGATTGGCCCGAAGCCAGTCGGCCCGATGCAAGTCAACTTGCCCAGATGGCAGTCGTTCGCGATACGATTAAGGAGGCTCTGGCTGCTCGTGCCGATGCAGGCATTAAAGTTCGCCAACCGCTGGCCCATCTGCTCGTCAGTTCTAAACAGGAGCTTGACGCACAGTACCTGGATATCATTCGCGATGAGGTCAACGTAAAATCAGTCAAGATTAAGCTAGTGAATACCCCGGCAGCTCCAGAACTTGATACGGTCGTTACTCCAGAGTTACGTCGTGAGGGGATCATGCGAGACGTGGTGCGTCTTGTGCAGAACGCTCGTAAGCAAGCTGGCCTAGAGGTCGATGATCGGATTGAGCTCGGGTTGCGCTGCGAGGACGAAGACATTAGCCGGGCGATTGCAGAGCATAAGGAGACAATTCAAGCCGAAACCCTTGCCTCTACGTTACAAAAGACTGTAGAAGGCAATGTAGTGAGCGCGAAGATAGACGGTGTAGAAATTACGATTAGCCTCCGCAAAGCCGAGTCTCTATAATAGAGACATATGTTTGGATTACGCTTTCTACGCAAACTTGATCTTGTCACGGCCGTAAGTACTTTTGTACTTTTGGTCATAGGGCTGACCGTGTTGTATTCCTCCGGTATTAAGCCGGCACAGGTTGCTACTGAGATTGATCCAACTCGACAGTTTTTGTACGGGGGGATTGGGGTTGTCGTCATGTTGTTTTTCGCGCGTTTGGATTATAGGGTATTGCGCAATTACGGCGTGGTATTGTATATCCTCTCAATTCTTTCGCTTTTGTACGTCGATGTTGCTGGCGCAACACGACTTGGTGCGACGCGCTGGATTGACATTGGTTTTTTTCAATTCCAGCCCTCAGAGTTTGCGAAGCCAATTCTGGCGATTATGTTAGCTAATCATTTTTCTAAGTATTATGATCACGTCAACGAGTGGAGGTATTGGCTTGGTTCGTTGGCATATCTCGTGATGCCACTTATGCTGGTTCTCGCACAGCCAGATTTGGGCACCGGCATGGTGTTTGGCGCCATTTGGTTCTCTATGGCTATTGCTGCACGAGTGCGTTGGCAGTATTTGGTGGGTCTCGTGGTGAGTGCCGCTGCTATGGTACCCTTGATCCTGCCAAGGCTCCAGCCGTATCAGCGCGAGCGCATTACGACGTTTCTTAACCCCGCTGCTAATCCTGCCACAACTGGCTATAACGTAAACCAGGCAATTATTGCGGTTGGTAATGGCGGTTGGTTTGGCCAAGGCCTCGGGTCAGGCAGTCAGAGTCAAGGCAACTTTTTACCTTCGCAGCAAACTGACTTTATCTTTGCTGTTCTCGCTGAAAAGCTAGGCTTTTTTGGCGGACTATTGACCTTAACTGCGTTTTTGGCGCTTGTTTTACGCGCCTACTGGATTACAAAGTTGGCAGCTGATAAATTTGGTGGTTTATTGGGGGTTGGCTTGACGAGTATGCTTTTGTTTCATGTCTTTATTAATGTCGGCATGAATTTGGGTATCATGCCGGTTACCGGTATTCCGTTGCCATTTATTTCCGCCGGTGGTTCAAGCATGATTGTTACAATGTTTGCCGTCGGTACAATCCAAAGTATTTATATTCGTCGCAAAAAACGAGAATTGGCATGAGTCGTAAAAAGCGGTTAGGGATATTAATGGCAATGTTTTTGGCTTGTTTGAGTGTCTACCGTGGACTAACACTTCAGCAGCAGTCATCAGCCAAGCAATCTAGCACCGAAGTCGGACAATACCGAGTAGAGCATGTCGTGGACGGTGATACGATCGAAGTTCGGATTGATGGTCGCATGCAAAAAATTCGCTTGATTGGTATGGATACGCCGGAGGTGGTTGACCCGCGCAAGACCGTGCAGTGCTTTGGGCGCGAGGCATCAGCACAAGCTCATAGGTTGCTCGAGGGACAAGTGGTGCGCTTGGAGTATGATGTGCAAGTTGGTGAACGAGACAAATACAATCGTTTGCTCGGCTATGTATTTCTGATTGATGGTACCAACTACGCCGAAAAGATGATCCGCGAAGGCTACGCGCATGAGTACACCTATCAGGGCCAGGCTTATAAGTATCAGGCTACCTACAAGGCTGCTGAGGCCGAAGCTGAGGCAACTGGTCGGGGCTTTTGGTCAAGCACTACGTGCAGTGGAGATACAAAGCAGCCCGCAAGATGATGTGTTAAATTGCCCCATAACTCGAAATGTGGTTCAATGAAATAGTTAAGCTTGAGCATAATGACTAAGCCTATTCGTGGCCGCAATGGAAATTTTGTTCGCCACACCCCCGTTAATGTATTAAAGCACCATGTCCGTTCACGACGCCTTGCCGTGCCAATTATCTTGGCTGCTGTAGGATTTGGTGTATTCGTTGTTTTTCAAAGCATGGCTTCTACTCGTGCGTTTACAAGGATGGAGTGTCTCGGTACTGAAAGAAAGGGTTATGCTACCGCGGAAGATTGCTACCTTGGGAGTGCTGAAGGAGTTGCAAGTAAGTACTTTATTACCATTTTTGGGAGGCGGCCAAATGTGGACAGCCTGAAATTTTGGTCAAACACGCTAAGTGGGCTGTCTACACCTGCCGAGTATCGGCTTGCAGTTAAGATGCTCGATTCTACAGAGGCAAAACGAAAGTTCACAGCCCTACCTAGTGACAAGGATAAAATAGAGTACTTGTACTTCAACGCACTTGGTCGTAAGCCTGATCCCGCCGGCTTAAATTACTGGTCTGCAAGAGCAAAGCGCGAAAAGAATTGGGCAAAAATAGTCACATTATTTATATCTAGACCAGAGGTTGCTAGAAAAATTCGACCGGAGGTATTGATCTCGGTCAACGCCTTACCTATGAATTGGTGGCCGACTCGAGTGCCAGCTTCCGTTTCTCCGAGGGGTGTTTATTCGGGCTGGAACTGGAATGCGTCCGCCAGTGGTTATAAGAGTTTTGAGCATAGCCTGGTGGTCGATAGCTACAAGCCAGGTTCGAGTTACTTCTGGTCGCACCAGTTCGGCTTTGTTGGTGGAGATGGTGGTTATATTGGCCTTCAGTCTACCGGGGCCGCAGGTAGAAGAAGCGGAGAGTATCGTAAGACGGCTATTTTTTCTATTTTTAAAGCCGCAATTGCAACCGACACGCCAGGCTGTACGATATCTTACGACACTTTCGATGGCGCCCCTGGGTCGGGTACAAGTTGTATTATCACCTATAATTGGGTTAAGGGTCGGACATATAAACTGCGAACAGAAATGGGCGCACGTGAAGCTAATGGGACCTGGTGGTCTGGTTGGGTGGTAGACACCACCTCGGGCGCAAAAACACTAATTGGTAGAATAAAAGTACCAGCTACGTGGAAGGGCCACAGAAACAATTCGGTGATGTGGACTGAGAATTTCTTTTCTACAGCTCGTACATGTAATGACATCCCTTATTCTAAGGTTCGTTTTTCTAAGCCAATAGCGGACTCTTCGATTAGGCCGATTGGTTCATCGCAGACGCTTTCGAATACGTACCAGTGCAATAATTCTCGTATTACGCCTCGGGGCGATGGGGTAACTCAAGAAGTCGGCCGCAGTCGCTAAACAGTTCTTGTAATCTACAGGGTGACTGATGACATTATTTGCTATAATAGAGCTATGAGTATAATACATGACGTAATTATTATTGGCGCAGGACCAGCTGGGTATACAGCCGCGATTTATACGGCGCGGGCGAGTTTAAGTACCCTGATGATAGCAGGCGATACCCCCGGCGGTCAGTTGCTCCTTACCGGCGACGTTGAGAACTTTCCGGGCTTTAAGGATGGCATTAGTGGCCCGGCACTGATGGAAGAGATGAAGGCGCAGGCCAAGCGATTCGGCACTGAGCTGATAAGCGAGTTCGTAACTAAGGTTGAACTTCAAGGGAAAGTTAAAACGGTTTGGGTGCGTGAAGAGAAGTACCAAGCCAAGACGATTATCATCTCGACCGGCGCATCTGCTAATTGGTTGGGACTCGACAATGAACAGCGCCTTATGGGGCATGGTATTAGTGCCTGTGCCACTTGCGATGCGTTCTTTTTCCGCGACAAGGAGGTTGTAGTAGTGGGCGGTGGTGATGTGGCTATGGAGGAGGCCCATGCGCTGACAAAGTTTGCGAGCAAAGTATACGTCGTGCATCGTCGTGACACGTTGCGGGCGAGCAAGATTATGCAGAAGCGCGCTATGGATGATCCTAAGATCGAGTTTATTTGGAACGCTGAGGTGTTTGATGTGTTGGGCAAAGATGCTGTAGAGGGTGTTCGGCTGCGTGACACGCAGAATGGCAGCGAAAGAGATTTTGCCTGTCAGGGTATGTTTGTAGCGATTGGTCATACGCCGGCCACGAGCTTGTTCAAAGAAATGCTTGCGTTGGACGCAAAAGGCTACATTAAGGCCAAAGACTCTGTTTTGACCGACATTCCTGGTGTTTTTGCAGCTGGCGATGTGGTTGATGCCCGATACCGACAAGCGATTACCGCTGCTGGTGATGGCTGCCGAGCGGCACTCGAAGTTGAACATTACCTTGCAGATCAAGAGTAGCTATGGCTTCAGACGAGGCGTACAAGGCACAAATAGAACGACTTAAGCGACGCGTGGCGGAACTTGAGCAGCAGGTTCAGACCGATGAGCTTATGGGCGTACTCAATCGGCGAGGCTTAATGCAGGTGCTAAACACTTTTGTTCGTGAGGTAGAGTTTCAGCTTAAGAATCCCGATAGAAGACAATTCCTGATCATAAAGTCGTTGAGTATTTTGTTTGTCGATGTGGATAACTTCAAGCAAATCAATGATCAGTACGGGCATGGGTTAGGCGACATTGTGCTTCGGGAAATAGCCACAGTTATTCGCGACTCTCTACGCGGTATTGATGTCGTAGGTCGGTACGGTGGCGAAGAAATTGTCGTTGGTCTGGTGGGCGCTCATGTGGAAGCGGCGGTTAAAATTGCCGAGGATTTGCGATCCCGTATCGCGGCTTTAGAGTTTCCAGGAGAAATTAGTGCACTTCGGGTGACGGCTTCGTTTGGGGTTGCGGCAATGGAGCCTGGTGCTACGCTCGATGAGCTACTTGCGAATGCCGACAAGGCTTTGCGACGGGCGAAAGAAAACGGCAAGGATCGGATTGAGGTCTATGGCTAAACAGCTCGATGGCCCTTACCAGCTCAAATATATTCGACCTCATCATAGCGTGACGCTCGCTCGGCTGTTTCGATTTGCGCTCGATAGTGACTTTACTTACTACAGTCCTTCATATTTAGAGCAAACTCGACGTCAAAACAGCGCCTTCCGCTTGGCGCTAGGATGTATGCGTTCAAGTCGCCTCATTCTTGGTCTATGGGATGACACCGAGCTCGTTGGCTACATTATTGGTGGTACGCGGCCAAATCAGGATTGCGGTGATATTTTCTGGCTCTACATTGATCCCGCTCATCGCGGACGAGGGCTTGGTGCGAATTTGCTGACAGAGGCAATCCACTGGCTGCGGCTCAAAAAACTTTCGGCCGTAGAGCTTGTAACCTACGATCACGCCGAGTTTTATAAACGGTATGACTTTAAGCCCGAGCGCTTGGCTGAGGGCTTTATCGGCGGACAAGATGTGTATATTATGAAGAGGTCACTGGTATGAAAAAATCATCTACAAATAAGAAATCACCGGCTCGGCATAACACTCCAATCTACATGCCACCTATGCCACGTCGTCAGCGCGCCAAGTCTCGTCATCGTTTGGCTAAGGCGGCGGGGTGGTTTGGTATCACCTTCGGCTTAATGGGTGTCGTGTATTTTTCTTACGCTGTTTTAATGGGGGGCAATACACCACAGAGCCGCAATATTCTCACTAGGCTCGTGAGCCCTCAGAGCCCGCAGCCAAAATTTGGCAAGATTTTGTTGACCGAGCCTGCAATTAGCTATGATACTAATGCCACCAAGGCGCTCATCTTCCAGGCCAACAAAGGCTATGTTCTGCCGGTTCAGACAGGCATTAGTAAGCAGGTGATTCGCTACACGTCGTCCGATGAAGAGGGTCGTGAGGTGCCAGTTTATGCACGTGTATATACACCTACCAGCCCTACGCCAAATAAGAATTTGCCGGTGTTTGCCTTCGCACCAGGGACTACTGGGATTGATGACCGTTGTGCTGCGAGTTTGGAAAAACCAGCCGTTGCGAATTGGGCCAATTATGACTCACTGATGGCTGCTTATGCTGCGCAGGGTTACGCCGTGGTCATTACAGACTATCAGGGCATGCGAGATCCCGATCGTATGCATCATTACATGATTGGGGCACAGGAGGGTCGAGCTGTTCTTGATAGCGTCCGAGCGCTCAAAAACCTCCCAACTACCAAGGACACCATAGATAGTAAGAATATCTTCGTATCAGGCTATTCTCAGGGTGGGCACGCCGCTTTATGGGCCGATATGATAGCTGATAATTATGCTCCGGAAATTGACCTGAAGGGCTTAGTCGGCTTTGGCCCCGTAAGCGACGTGCAGACAACTTTGGCTGACATTACCCGCGGGGCTAATATCAACTGGTTTGGGCCATTTATCCTTACCTCTTATCAGGACTTTTATCGTACCAATTACAATTTAAGTTCTTTCTTGCTGCCGAAGTGGCAACAGAGTATCAAAACAGATATTGCCACGCAGTGTATTAATACCGTGATTCCACATTGGGGTAAAAATCCTGCAGCAATTTATCAACCGGAGTTCCTAGCCGCGCTGACACGAGGTGATCTGTCGGGTAATTATAGCGATCTGGCACGTGATCTGGCCAAAAATCGTGCTGGCACGGTCGCTACACCAACCGCCAAGCTTATTAACCACGGTCAGAAGGATAATGTAGTACTGCCAAGCCAATCCGAGGCTTTGAGACAACGCCTGTGCTTGATTGGCGGAGGTAGTTTGAGTGTTAAGTTGTATCCTACCGCGACGCATTACGATACGATGGCACAGAGTTTTAATGACACGATGAACTGGATGTCGGCGGTTCGATCCAATCAACCTCTGCCTTCAAGTTGCCAATGAATGTATTTGTTTCGGGCAGAATCGATGATATAGAGAGTGTTCGCGAAGTAATGCGAAAGATTGTTGCGTCGGGGCATAAAATTACTCACGACTGGACTAGGACGGACACGTTTTTGGGCGGAGCGGTCGATAAGCTGAATAATATCGCCGAGTCAGGTTTGCGTGCCTCGAAGGACATTCAGGGCGTACTCGATGCTGACGTCTATCTATTGGTAAGTAGTAACGCTACCCTTGGTAAAGGCATGTATGTAGAACTCGGTGCGGCGCTCGCAGCGCATCAATTGTTAAATAAGATACAGGTCTATATTATTGGGCCAATGAATCACCTCTCGGTTTTCTATTTACACCCCGCGGTTATACATAAAGATACTATAGAAGAGGTCCTCGCTCACCTAAAAAGTTAGTAGCACAATGAACATTTGCAGATAGAATAGGTTGATGTTTATTATTTGAAGAATCCAAAAGTACTTATATGGCAGCATGGTCACCATGGGGTATCCTGCGAGGATGATAAGCTCTATACCAAGTAATAGAAAACGGGTAGCTGTAGGTAGTGGTAGTCCAAATATCGCACCAATGCTCAGCAATATTATAAAGCCACTCATGGCAAATGCCAGGGCGGTATGGATAACGCCGTACTTTCCCTTGTCCGGCACAACCGCTTGTGCCCACTGAGTCAGCACACCGGCAAAGGCTAGACTTGTCAGGACTAAATTTGAGTTTTGAAGCCAAAATATGTTGTAGGCAAAAACTCCGAATGCCAGGCCGCCTATCATGTGGGCAAAAACATAGGCCATATAAGTGAGGCGGTGCTGTACGGCACGCTCGCTCAAGGTGGATCTGCCGTTGCCCCGTTCATGTAGCACTAAATAGCCGTGGACGATGTTGGTAGCCATAAATGAGATTAAAAGCGCCTGCATAGTGCTATTTTACCCCAAACAAAAACCGCCCTGCTATGTATGGGCGGAAGTTTTACCTAGGCCTTAATGTCAGTAATGGTCACTTCGGAGTACTTTTGACGGTGACCAGTCTTGGTGCTCTGTCGTTTCTTGGCTTTGTACTTTAGTATAACGACCTTCTTGCCCTTTACGGCTTCTTCGGCGACTGTGGCCTTGACGACGGCGTTTTCAAGTACAGGCTTGCCAACCTGGACGTTATCTCCGTCGATGATCATTAGGGGCTTAAACTCAACAGTCTTCTCGTTGCCAAGAAGTTCGGTTTGGATCGTTTGACCCTTTTGGACGATGTACTGCTTTGAGCCAGCTTCGATTACTGCAATCATGTGATTCCTCGTTTTTTGTTAGTCAATAAACAATCTTAGCAGATTTGGCAGTGTTTGTAAACGCCTTGAGCACCAGTAAAATACCTAGTCGTATCTGTTGGTACATGCTAAAATAGGTAGGACAAAGGAGGGTGAGTGTCTCATATAATTGCTATTGCCAACCAGAAAGGAGGGGTAGGTAAAACTACCACCAGTATCAACCTGGGCGCCTACTTGGCTAAACAAGGCCAAAAGGTATTAATTGTCGACTTGGATCCTCAAGGCAATAGTTCGAGCGGCCTGGCGATTGCCAAAAATCAATTACCGGCTACGGCATACAATGTACTGATCGAAGGCGTTGTAGCAAGCGATGCCATTCAGGCTACTGGCGTGCCAAAACTCGATGTGCTACCGGCCAATGCCGTCTTAGCAGCTGCCGAATTAGAGCTATCGACCATGCAACAAAGAGAATACCAGCTGCGCAAGGCACTCGGCGGTTTAGACTATGACTACATCCTGATTGACTGCCCCCCTTCGCTCGGGCTACTGACGCTCAATGGGCTCGTTGCGGCGACTCACTTGCTTATACCTGTTCAGTCTGAGTATTATGCCCTTGAGGGCCTCGGCCAGCTCTTAACAACAGTAAAAAGGGTGCGACAAGGCCTTAACCCACAGCTCACGCTGCTTGGTGTGGTCATCACAATGCATTCATCACGAACGAGTTTAGCCGCTCAGGTACAAAAGGAATTGAAACATCATTTTCCAGATACATTGTTTGATACAATAATTCCACGTAATATTAGATTAGCAGAGGCGCCAAGCCACGGCCGACCGATAAGCCAGTATGATAGGTTTTCCAAAGGCGCCCAGAGTTATAAGAAGCTTGCGAAGGAGGTAATGCAGCGTGTCAGCAAATAGTCAGAATACTAATCGACTGGGTAGGGGGCTTGAGAGCCTTATACCGACAGATATTGATGAGTTTGCCGCCCCTTCGATGCCGAAGGAGCTGATAAAAGAAGGCGCTCGAGTCGAAGACTTAGGTATCAACGATATTGTGCCGAACCCAAATCAGCCACGTTCAACTTTTTCCGATGAGCAACTGGGCGAAATGGCACAATCAATTAAGGAGCATGGCATCGTTCAGCCGCTCGTGGTGGTGCGCGACGGCAGTACCTATCAGTTGATTGCTGGCGAGCGGAGATTGCGTGCTGCTAAGCTCGTTGGCCTAAAGACCGTGCCCGCAATAGTACGTAGCTTTTCGCAGCAAGAGCAGCTCGAGGTGGCTTTGATTGAAAACATTCAGCGTAGTGAGCTCAATGCCTTGGAGCTCGCTAGTGCCTACGCCAAGTTGGCCGATCAGTTTAGCATGACGCTCGAGCAGATATCGCAGCGTGTTGGTAAAGCGGTTTCTACAGTGGGCAACATTATGCGCTTGCTGAACCTGCCACACGAAGCCAAAAAGGCTCTCAATGAGGGCCTAATCACCGAGGGCCATGCCAGGCAGATCCTTGCCGTGACAGATCCGGAGGATCAACTGATCTTTCTCGACATGATTATCAAGGGCGGACTGAATGTGCGTCAGGCCGAGGAATTGGCCCGTAATTTCAAAAAGGAAGGTAAAGCGGCGGTTAAGAAGGTGGTTGAAAAGCAAACCTACAATGCGCAACTAACTGCCGATCTCGGCAGGTATCTTGGTACCAAAGTAGATGTCCAAAAGACCGCCAAGGGTGGCAAGCTGGTGATTGAATTCTATTCCGACGAGGAGCTTGGTCGTCTGTATCATCAAATCCTAGGGGAGTAAAAATGGCAATTCGAGTACATGAACTCGGGCACATAGTGCTTTATGTGCGCAACGTGATTCGCTCCTCAGAATTTTACGAGAAGGTTTTAGGCTGGGAAAGACTGTCTAGCTCAGCTGATTTGCCGGTTGCTTTGTTCTCAAGTGGTCGAACTCATCATGAGTTGTTACTAATTGAGGTTGGCGAAGCTGCGGGCAGAGTTAGGGGTGGCTATCGAACAGGGTTGTACCACTTTGGGCTTAAGGTGGGTGACAGTGATGACGAACTCAGAGAGGTCGCCCGTGTATTACGTAAAAATGGAATAGAAGTTGCTGGGGCAACAGATCATAACGTGACGCACAGCTTGTACATTGAAGACCCTGATGGCAACGAAATTGAGTTATACATTGATGTGCCAGGTGTTGACTGGAGGTCTAATCCAGGCTTGATTATGGCCCCGCCTAAGCCCCTAGAGCTATGAATGTAGACAGCTTCATTCCCTTTGATAAATCTTGGCTAATCCGTTTAGGTGTTTTGGATATTATTAACGGTAGAGATCAGATAATTAGGGTTCTAGAGAGAGCGCCGGCCAGGTCTTTAGGTTCCGACCTCGAGGCACTACTGCGAGCAGCGCGTTTTTGGCATATAGGTACAGAGATTGATGTCGGAGAGTCGGGTACATTGTATCGCTTTTTAATGTTCGCAAATTGGAAGTTTGGCATGGGCGTTCATTTTAAGACCAAGGGCACATTACAGGAGAGAAAACTAACGGTCGATGACTCTGTTATAGGTATGTCCGTTAAGGATTTACTTAAACTTGATTCTCATACGTCGCAGTGGGCTAGCGCGGCTGTGCTATTTACTGACACGCCGAGACCCCCTGGAACTCTGCCATACCATCTAGAGATGACCTTCAAAGCAAAGGAGCATTGGAACGAACGAATTGATAATGGTTTGGATTGGTTACCTCGTAGGGATGCCACAATCTTGCGTCAGGCACACGCTTATAAGTTTTATTGTGATAGTGGAGTTATGGAGTTTACGCCAATCCAGGCAGAGGACTATTGCTTTGCGCGCGCCTTTGGCCTAATGACTGCCAGTGATGGCGAAGCGCGATGGCCGAGTTTGCGGCAACACGAGAGCGATCGTATTGCCGAAATGGAGCGGCTCTTAGTAGCCGATGCAATAGATTCTCATGACCATCGAGTCGTACAGGCGCTTGCAATGTTGGGTGTGAAAAAATCACGCTTTAGCGATCCTGCCTGTGTTGCCAAGACCTGGCCACAGTTCTGGGATTATTTGGATGCCGTTGCAGTTCGAACTTAGTACGTAGGGTGCTTGAGTGGGCCGAGTTCATTAATTGGTAGTAAGCGTGCGGTGGCAACTCCAACGATATCAAATCTGGGTAGTTGTCCCCATTCGCGTGAATCAAAGCTACCATTCGGTGAACGATTATCGCCAACTACAAAATATTTATCATCCTCGATAACTTCGTCGATCTCGCCCTGTGTGGTTAGAGATTGGTCTATATAGGGCTCATTCAGCACGAGGCCACCGGGATTTTCCTTGTTATATATAGTGAATTTACCATCCTTCAAAACTACACGCTCGCCCGGTAGGCCGATAAGGCGTTTAATGAAGAACGTACCAGGGCTGTTTGGGTAACGAAACACCAAGACGTCGCCGCGTTTGAGATCTAAGCGCGTATCCATGCCAAGCGTTGCTTTGATAGTTGTAAGAGTGAAACCTACCTTGTCGATAATGAGGTAATCCCCATCTTGGAAATCAGGGTTCATACTGCTCCCCGATACATAGAAGGCCTGGAAGACGAAACTGTGCAAGAATAAGACAATGAGACCTGGAAGCACAACCCAACTAAAAATCGTTTTAAGCACGCCAAGGATTGCACTGGCTGGTCTTCCCTCGTCCTCGAAATCATCCTCGGCTTCTTGGGTGACTGCCTGCTCGGCCGCGGGCTTGATAGGCGGAGCTAACTTTGTCTGGTGTGCTGGCGTTGGACTTTGGTGAGGAGGCATGCTGGTCGGCTGCACAGGTGCTGCGGCCTGAGCCGGTGTTGGAGTCGGCTTTGGTTGGGGCTGCACTGGATGAGATTCGGGGTCTTGTTGCATAGCTATCATTATAGCTTGGCATAACCAGGATTGAAAGTGCCATAAGCTTTACGAATAGAGTGCGGAGTCAGTATAATAGGGCTAATGCGCCAGAAAAAACCTACAAGGGGGGTGAGTATAGCAACGAGTCGTAACAGTGGAGGAGGCGACCCGGCTTTTATTTATGACCCAAAGCGTCGCAAGGTTAAGAGTGAGCATGGCTTAAGGACAGCTTTGGTGATTGGGATGCTCGTGTTGCTAGCGGGGGGGAGTGCTTTTGCCGCCAAAAGCTATTTATCGCTCGGCAAAGTTATTCAACGCAACACGGGTGTGAGCGCCAGTGGGCTTAAGGGCAAACTTCAGCTCTCGCAGCTAAAAGGCGAAGGCGAGGGCAGGGTAAACATTTTGCTTCTAGGCGTTGGAGACAGTAACCATTCGGGAGCGCAATTAAGCGACACGATGATGGTTCTAAGTATTGACCCTCAGACGAACGACGTGGCTATGCTTGGGATCCCACGGGATCTTTGGGTGAATATACCTGGCTTCGGCTATAGCAAGATTAACGCCGCACATGCCTACGGCGAACAGCTGAAGAAAGATGGTGGTCCAGAGATGGCCAAGAAAGTAGTGAGTACGACATTAGGAGTGCCGATTCATTACTTTTTCAGAGCCGACTTTACGGCCTTTAAGCAGGCGGTTGATTCGGTGGGGGGCGTAGATATTGATGTCAAACAGGCCCTCTATGACCAGGAATACCCATGTGAGAGAAACGAGAATTTATCATGCGGATTTCGTTTGAAGGCCGGACTTCAGAAAATGGATGGTACCACGGCACTGCGTTATGTACGTTGTCGTAAGGGGAATTGTGGGGACGATTTCGGACGTGCTCAGCGACAACAGCAAATCATCCTAGCACTTAAAGCTAAGGCACTCAGTATGAAGACATTGCTTGACCCTACTAAGCTATCAGGCCTGATTGATACTGTGGGTGACAATATTCGACTTGATATGCAGATTGCTGAAATCCAACGCCTGATTGATATTAGTAAGAAAGTCGATGCTTCCAAAATCGTGAATGCTGTACTTGATAATGATGCAGATAAGGGTACGAACTTGGTGCGGACGGCCAATATCGGCGGTGCAAGCGTGGTTGTGCCTACAGCAGGAATTGGAAATTACGGTCAAATTCAGCGTTACGTGAAGTCAATATTTGTCGATGGCTACATACAGCAGGAAAAAGCGCGAGTCGAGGTACAGAACGGCACTGCTCGACCTGGACTTGCTCTGAATGCCGCCAACATGTTGAAAGGTTACAATTACAATGTTATAAATACTGTGTCAGCTGATCGATCTACCTATACAAAAACTCAGATCGTGGACTATAGTGGTGGTAAGGTTCCTTACACTTTACGCTACCTAGAAAAGAGATTTGGCGTGAAGGCAACACGAGCTCAAACTGTAGCTCAACAGTCAAATACACAGAATCAGACCGCAGCCAATGTCCGACCAGCCACAGGATCGCTGACGACAGCACAGCCTCAGATTGTGATCATCATAGGCGCTGATTACAAGCCGACTAACCTATACGAATGACAAAAACACAGCGTACTATAATACTATTTATACCAATTCAGGCTTTGGTAGTTTTTCTATTCTTCTACCTAACTCGTTATTGGGTGGCTGGATTGGCAATTCAGGCCGGATTAACACTCATTATGACACGTCGCTTGTTGACTGCAGGCAACCGAGCAGTTATTGCTGCTAAGTCCCTTCAGCCATTTTTATTCATAGGGACCGCATCCCTTTATAGCGTGCTACTCGTTCAGCTTTATGGTGTTAGTATACCTTTCTTCGTACTCCAGACACTCATTATTAGCACATGTTTTGGCCTTGTTAGTTATGCGGCCTTGCGTTCACGTATTCCAGTTTGGGCCAGTAGTATAATCAGCCTTGTCCAGGTTGGATTGGTTGCGAATTTTGCTTTACTCAGCATGGCTTATTGGCGTGTGCCAAGTTTCTTGATATTGCCTTTGCTGTTTGTGGCTCTCGGCTATGTTGCGTTGTGGTGGATCATTGAAGTTGGACGGGCGGAAGATGCCCCAACGTTGTATGCTTCGACCTTTGCCCTATTAGCTGCTGAGCTGGTCTGGGCGTATTCTCATTGGGTCTTGGTTTATCAATTGCCCCGTCTCAATATTGTAATTTCTCAAGCTGCTATAATCATCGGTGCCCTGGCCTATACTACTGGAGGTATACATTTGCATCGCAGCAGTAAGCGCTTGCGACCGCAGCTGATTTTTGAATACCTAGCTGTATTTGCAGTAGTATTTTTAGCAACGTTCTTAACTACTCGCTGGGTGAGTGGGCTTTAAGGTACTCTTCAGCTTGGTGTAGATAATAGAATTGAACAAAGGAGTAGCATGAACAGTAGTCAACAAGCAAAACCTAAAACCTCACGTTCGGCTGCTGACACAAAGGCAATGGAGAAGCCAATCGAGAGACAGGTTGGTAATAGTCTCGACCAACACCTGACAACCAAAAAGCGTGTGGTTGCCTTGTTGAGCGGGGTGGGGCTATGTCTGGTGGCTGGTTTCGTAGGTGCCTGGTTATACCTGGGATTCCTGGGTGGCACAACTCGACTTGTGGAGGAACGCAAAAGCCTTTTGATTAAAGAGGATTCGGCAGTTATTAATGTGGCGCAACAGGTCTCGCCCAGCGTCGTGAGTATTACCGCTAACAGTAATTCGGTTGATTTCTTTGGGCAGAATCAAACCGAGGCATCTTCTGGAACGGGTATTATTCTCAAATCCGATGGCTTAATTTTGACAAACAAGCACGTGGTAGAGGGTGGTGATAGTTTTATGGTGATTACGAGCGACGGCAAAGAATATAAAGACGCCAAGGTAGTCGCAAAGGATCCGAGCAATGACATTGCTTTTCTCAAGATTGACGCCAAAGGCCTGACAGCAGCTAGCTTGGGTGACTCATCGAAGGTACAAGTTGGTCAGAGGGTTATCGCAATTGGTAACGCCCTGGGTCAGTTTCAGAACACCGTAACGACTGGTGTGATATCTGGCAAAAGTCGACCAATTACTGCCACCGGCGGCAATGGCACGGAGAGCCTACAAAACTTGTTCCAGACTGACGCTGCGATTAACCCTGGTAATTCTGGCGGCCCCCTCGTGAACATCGCCGGTGAAGTTATAGGCATTAATACAGCCGTGGCTGGCAACGGCGCCGAGAACATCGGCTTCGCCATACCGATTAATGAGGCCAAGAAAGACATTGCAACGGTAGCAGCGAATGGTAAGATCACGCGCGCTTACCTGGGTGTACGCTATGTCCCGGTAACGCAGGATGTTGCGGTGCGGAGTGATATTTCGGAAAAGGCAATTGGTGGCGCGTTGGTCGCAGGCCGTGATGGTAGTGGCGTTCTGCCGGGCAGCCCTGCTGACAAAGCCGGCATCAAGCAAGGCGATGTTATTACCCGGCTTAACGATACAGTACTCGATGAAAACAACTCACTCGCTTCGGTTATTGCGAAATTTAGCGTTGGTGACACAATCCGTATCACCGTTTTACGCGACAACAAAGAAGTAGTCCTGCGGGCTAAATTGGCCGAGGCGCCTGCACAGTAAACAGCTAGGAGCCTAGCTTGAATCCAAGAATGAAATAACCTTCCTTAATTAGGTTCAGGCCGATGCCTGTGGCTTCGGTCGCTAAAGCTTCTTGCTGCCAAGGGTCACATTCGGTAAACAGTAAGCCGCCTGGATTTAGATGTAAGGGTAGTTCTTTGAGGAAACGACGATAAATATCTAGGCCATCTGGGCCTCCGAACAGGGCTACACCGGGCTCCTTCTGAACCTCGGGCATCAGGTCGGCTTTGTCGGCCAGATAGGGCAAGTTACACACCACGACATCAAACTTTTCTTTTATACCATCAAACAAGTCCGCTTCCCTGAGTGTAATACTTATTTGACGGAGTGAAATATTCTTTTTGGCAACCGCCAGGGCTTCGGGACTCACTTCGGTGGCCCAGACCCTTAGATCTGGTCGGTGTTGTGCAATTGCGATTGCAATTGCTCCACTGCCCGTACCAATATCGATCAGGCAACTGTTGGCCGGGGCATGCTTGATCGCAAGCTCGACCATTTGTTCCGTTTCGACTCGCGGGGTGAGAACATGCTCGTTAATATAGAGTTCGATGCCGTAGAATTCTCGTTTGTTTGTTAGATGTACCACCGGCGTGTGTGTGGCACGGTCACGAATCAGGCGTTGAAATTCTTTGAGTTGAGAGTCGTTTAACTTGGTGGTGTCGTGCGCCAAGAGCCATACTCTGTCGCGACCTAAGACATGGCAGAGTAGGAGCTCGCTGTCGAGGTGAACCGAATTAACCTTGGCCGCCAGAAGCTCCCTCCGTGCGGCCTGCAGGGCATCTCGGATCATCATTTAGTACTGGCCTTGTTGCTCAAGCGCTTTTGTAATGTCGGCCTCGCGCAGTTGTTCGAGCATGTCATCGATGTCGCCATCCATGAAGCCAGGCAGGTTGTGACGAGTGTAGCCAATTCTGTGGTCCGTCACTCGGTCTTGCGGAAAGTTGTAAGTGCGGATTTTTTCGCTTCTGTCACCAGTGCCGATTTGTGACAGACGGGCCTCACCAAGCTCTTTGCGTTTTTGTTCTTCCTGAACTGCTAGTAGCCGAGAACGAAGAATACTCATGGCTTTTAGTTTGTTTTTAAGTTGAGACTTCTCATCCTGGCAGGTCACGACAGTATTGGTAGGAATGTGAGTTAGGCGTACGGCGCTGTCTGTGGTGTTTACACTTTGGCCGCCGTTACCGCTCGAACGATAGACATCTACTCTCAGGTCACTTGGGTCAATCTCAATTTCGTTTTCCTCGGCTTCGGGCAGGACTGCGACAGTTACGGTCGAGGTGTGAATCCGTCCGGCCGATTCGGTAGCAGGAATGCGCTGTACTCTATGCACGCCCGATTCATATTTCATAACGCCATAGGCATTTGGCCCAGTTATTTCGGCGATAAATTCTTTATAACCTCCCGATGTGCCTGGGTTGTCATTCATGATGGTGAGCTTAAGCCCGTGTCGCTCGGCAAAGCGAGCATACATACGCGCAAGCTCGCCCGAAAAAAGGCTTGATTCGTCGCCGCCAGCCCCGGCTCGAATCTCTAGAATAGCATCTTTGCTGTCGTGCGGATCTTTTGGTACGAGGGCGCTACGGACTCGTTGCTTGAGGCCCTCGAGCCTATGTTCGAGTTCGGGGATCTCTAGTTTGGCTAACTCGGACATCTCTGGATCGTTGAGGAGCTCTTTTGAATCAGCCAATTGCTGCTCGGTATGTATGACGTCCTGGAATAATTCTAGTCGCGCCTGGAGTTCGCGCTGCTCAGCAACGAGCTTAGCTGATTTTGAAGATGCGTATACGGTAGGGTTACTGAGCTCTTTGCTTAGTTCAGCTAGTCTGTCTTCGAGTTGTTGAATGGTTTCTTGGTCGATCATCGTTAGGCTCCTAAATACAAAACAACGCTCAGGCTATTATAGCAAAAAGAGCGTTGTCAGGTTGTTGAGTTACTGGTCTTGCTTAGGTGCGTCAGTCGGTACGGTCGCGTCGCTGATTTCTTCTTTGATTTCTGCTAATTTGGCTTTGGCGTCTTTTTCTTCAGTCGCCTTGGCCTTTTTAACGGCTTTGCCAGGATTGGCCTTCTCTTGCTTAGCACGGAATCGGTCTACACGCCCTGCAGTATCGATCAGCTTTTGTTTACCGGTATAGAAAGGATGGCATTTTGAGCATAATTCAACATTCATCTCCTCTACGGTAGACATTGTATCGAAGGTAGTCTTGCAGCCAAGGCACGTAACCTTGGTTTTTTTGATGTCGGGGTGAATTCCTGCTTTCATAACCTGACTATAGTATCACTTATAGACCAGTTGGTCAACTCCTACTGGGCTAGCAGGCTGAGGGTTTTAGCCCTCGAGGTCGGCTTCTGGCTTACCCATTTTGGCAGTTAATACCACCTGGCGAGTTTCGCCCTCATTGTCTTTAATCTGGGTTTTTTGCGTTTCGTTGTAGTAGGTGACTAAATAATGACTCATGATTTCTTGCAAATCCTTGAGTTTTGCTCGGTAGTCCTCTACATCGGCGCTGACTTTTTGGTAATCAGCGTCGGCTTGCAGGATTTTTTTGGCAGTTTGCCGCTTGGTGCTGAGCTCACTAATCTCATCTTTGAGTTGTTGATATTCTTCGTTTTGCTGTTCAACGTCTTTGAGCTGTTCTCGTACTGTCTTGAGCTTGTCTTTGGTTTCACGAATTTCCGGTAGTAAACGATGGATTGCTTCGAGAGTGTTGCGATCTTCAATTGGCTTATCTAGTTTTTCTGGTTTTGCTTCAGGCGTTACGGTTTCGTCAGCCATGTTTTGTCTCCTTTAAGTATTTTGATTATGATATGGGATAGATTATAGAGCTTATGGTCTTATCTGCCAATTATTCTGTGCCAACGATGGTGAGTTCTGTTTCGGCGCGAGTTACTGCGGTGTAGAGCCAGCGTCGCCAGTCATCATCGCTCATCTTTGGAAAGCGCTCTTCGAATAACAGAACACGTGGCGACTGCGAGCCTTGTGCCTTATGCACCGTCAATGCATAACCAAAGTCGAATAATGCGCCGGTGTTGTCACCAGGTGCTTTTGGCGGTCGTTGAACAGTTTCTTTCGCACCAAACTGTTCACGCAGGGTGTAGCCCGAGAACGTCATATTCTCATTATCGAAGTAGATCTCGGTCCAGAACCACTGATTTGTCTCGTCGTCCGGAGCAGGCTCTATACTTACGATAGTGCCAATCAGTCCATTATAGAGATGTTCACTACGCATATTGCGCAAACAAACCACTACGTCGCCCACAGTCGGCTCTTCGGTTTCTATGTCTCGAAGCGAGCGAATATGTTTATTTAGAGATACGCGAGTGTGGTTATAGCCGCAAAGCACCATGAGGTCTCCTCGCCAATTTGCCAAGGTGTCTTCGACGATCTGACCGGTTTCTGAATCGTATTTGTTTAGCTTTGTTACGCCTGGTCCATAGTCCTTGATCGCAATACTGCCAGTTGTTCTGGCTTGTTGAGCAACTTGAATAATTGGGCTCTCGGCTTCCTGTCGGAAAATTTGTTCGAGCCGAAGCTGCGGTTCGGCCATGAGATTGAAGTTTGAATTGATAGGGGGAAGCTGGCCGTGATCGCCAACGGCGAGAATCGGGATGTCAAAGCTCAAAAGGTCGTTCCAGATCAGCTCATCGACCATGCTCGCCTCATCTACGATAATGATATTGTAGGCGAGTTCATCTTTTAGACTCCAGCTCGTGTGGCCTTCGGCAGTCGTGGAGCTGTTGTAGATAAGTGAGTGAATCGTCGATACGTTATCGCCACGGCGTAGGGTCCTTTGTTCTCGGAGCTTTTGCTTGAGTACCTGCGACGCCTTACCGGTATAGGCACAAAAGGCGACCTTAACATCGCTGTCGTACTCGTGGAGTGCCTGCCGAAGGAGAGCGATAAGGGTAGTTTTGCCGGTACCAGCATAGCCACCCAGCGTTAAAAACGGTGCTTGTTTTTCGCGATACCAGGCGCCGATGGCCGCCAGTGCTTTAGCTTGGTTTTGAGAGAGTGTATATGTCATGAGGTTTCATTGTAGCAAATATCTTAAAGCCATGATGCTTATGGTAAAATAAGACTATGAGTCTGGCTGAACTAACATCCCAACCCAAAAGAGATTTTGAAGGCTCTCAGTCAGATCCCGACAGGGCTCATGCTCCAGTCGAGGGCTTTACCAAGGCTGATTCTGGCTTGTTGCTGCCAGTTGATCACAGCGGTGACGCGCGGCCAACGAAGTCGGTCGAGCGTGACGCGCTACGGGTTGGTATGGCCGAAGGCAGAGGGTCTTACAGGTATAGTGACAAGCTATCAGAACGTGAACAGGAAGAAAAACGGCAAGATTATTTTTCTGATATTCGCAAAATGTCACCCGGTAGTTTGGTAACCGATGAAGAGGCCCAGACTATGCATGTGGCAAAAACCCACTCGGAGCTAGAGCGTGAGGCAGCCGTACTTCCTAAGATTATCAATGAGGCAAGGGCCAGGCACGAGCCGACTTCTGAAGCGGAGCTATATTACGAAGATGTACAGCGGCGGCTTGCTGAGGCAAAGACTGCTGGCGGCAGCGAGGTGCCAAAGCCGCACTTTTACCCAGGTGTGGGCTTGTCTGGCAAGCTAGAGGCTGCAGCCCAAGCAACTGCCGGCGCGACACCATTACCAGAGGACAAACCAGGTGGCGAAACACCGCAGGAAAACCCCGAGACTAAACCAGAAAACGAAACGGTTTGGAAGCCAACGGTGCGCATCACGTCTGATTTGGGTATGAACTCAAAGGACGAATCGGCTGCGGGTGAGCCTGCAAAGCCTCAACAAGCTATCCGACCAGAGCACCCTGGGGTTTGGAAGCCAACTGTCCGTCCGACATTGGCAGTTGGGTTTGACACAAAGCCCGACTCTCCTGATGTCAGTAAGGATAAGCCCAAGGCTGAAAGGCCGAGCGAGGCTGATCATAGTGCGGAGGCTACGAAGGATCGGCTTCTGCCTAGTAAAGCTTGGGATGATGTGGTGGCACGCGGGAAGGAGTCTGCACGAAAGTTGGGCTTAACTTCTTCGCCAACTACTACTGGCCAGGGATCAGCTGTGGAGCGTCCGACTGAAAGCGCAAACGATGCTGTGCCTCCTGCCGAGGATACTCCACAGGCCGACAAAGTCTCTGACGCACAGCACAGGCCGGGAAGGGCTTATCACGAACCAATGGATATTCGGACTCGCCCGGCGTTTGTGTACGACTCTGACCCAGAGGTATTACGCAGTAGTACAGTAACTATTTCTAGTGTCGAAGAACGGTTTCTACATGATGCGGATGGTATGCGTAGAGAGTTCTTTAGTCCTAACTCCTGGCACGGCCCGGATTTCAGTCCAATAACCAGTCATGTTGAACGCGTGCACGAAGCGTGTTTGGCCTTTACTCGTGAAATCATCAATAACCCCAACCAGCCGGATCTGACACGAGAACTATTGCGTGATCAAGATTACGCCCCGGTAAGTTCTGTACTCGTCGGTGATAGGGAATTCTACTTGAGCAAGGTGTTTGTTGCTGGCTCACGAAGTATGGCCCTCGGCTATACTTTGCTTGATTCTGGCCAGGTTGCGCCACGTATTTTTTATAAATCAATGTCGAGTGGTGGTTGGCGTGCTCCAGAATACGTTGCTCCAAATGGTCACCTAGGCAAAGGTGGAGACCCTAGGGTGTATACGAACGGCACACAGGTTCGGGGTGAGTTGGCGACTATGCTTGATGGCCTCGAAGATCAAGGCTTCGTCGTAGCATCTTCTAGGCTGGATGAGGATAGCAGTAAATGGTATACACCCTATTCTCCTGGGCAGAGTTTTGAATATCGTGGTCCTGTTTTGGGCCGAGAGCTGCTTACATGGGCAAAAGAAGTACAGGTTTTAGCCCCCGATCAGAAATTTGAAGATCAAACCAGTGCCTTCTTGCCGGGCTATGGCTTTCGAACAGAAGCTGGGGCGAGGGCTCGTGACTACTTTGCGGCGCTTTCAACAGAGCTCGATGATGCCGTTGAGTCAGCTTTTGCTCGGCCACCTCGTCGAATTGATTATGACGGCCACACCTTGCTTGGCCCGATATTCCGTGAGACCTATCAGGTGCCATTGCCAACAGCTTGGCTTGAAAACTTACGGACAGCTACAGGCAGTGGCGACATAGGCTCACTAGATATTGAGATGTGCTTTGATAATGAAGGCCGCACTTGGGTTGGTAACATCCGTTATAGTGGCGCCCCGGTAACCAGTTACGGCACCGATGCATTTGTGATTCCAGGAGGCATGTTGCTCAACAAGCCACTTGAATACTCATCACAGGTGATGGGCTTAGAGCCAGGCGTAGACTACGAGCCATTTGAGGGCAGCCAATACGTTGATATTTCACCACTTATCGAGAAGCTTAAAATCATTAGACTGTTTAAGCGTCTGCGAGTGATTCCAGCCACTCGCCGAGATACTCGCGAAGAAGATACGCAATACTTTCCAGTAGAATCAACCTAGTAGCCAAGAAGGTATCTAGTGAGAGGTCGTGTGACGCTTTGGTAGCGTTGCAGCTAGGTCGAGAATCTCGTCTTCATCATCCATAATGTGAAACATCTCAAGATCGCTCTCGGCAATCGTGCCATAATCTTCTAAGAAAGTTGTCCGCATCATGCGCTCAAGCGGCCGCCAAAAATGAGAGCCAACACACACGATAGGGATAGGGGGGATTTTGTGCTCTTGTTTGAGTGTGACAAGCTCAAAGAACTCATCCATGGTACCAAAGCCACCGGGGAGTACAATATATAGTCGTGCGGCAAATGCCAGCATTACCTTGCGAGCGAAGAAGTAATGAAAGTCAATTTGATCCGTTAGAAAACGGTTCGGGGCCTGGTGGTGTGCCTCGAGCTCTATGGTAAAGCCGACTGATCGACCTCCAGATTCAAATGCACCGCGGTTTGCTGCTTCCATAATGCCAGGTCCTCCACCTGTTACAACGGTGTAGCCAAGTTCTTTTACCAGCCGGCTTGAAAGTGTTTGGGTTTTTTTATACAGATCGTGATCTGGATTAATTTGCTTTGACCCAAAGAAAGATACAACCTTATTCATGTCTTCAACCATGCGGAAGCCATCGTTGAATTCTTGGGTAATTTCGCACATTCGGGCATCGTCGGCTGTGCCGGTGGCTTTGCAGACATCGCGAATTTCTTGTAGTGTCCATGGTTTTTGCATATTTGTAGTATACGGCAAACTACTTATGTTAGACCAGGCCTCGTGATAGAATCTAGCTATGCGCAAACGCTTTTTGGGAATGTATTGGATTGTATTGCTGGCTGCTCTCGTTGGTGCTGTTTTTTTATCCCGCCCAGCTCGCGCGAGTGTGGACGACTTTAGTTTCAAGAGCTTCGAGGCTGATTACTATCTTTCGCGCGACGATCAGAACGTCGCACAGTTGAAAGTGGTAGAAAAGCTCGTGCCGATTTTTCCTAGCTACGACCAGAATCATGGCTTGCGACGTGCGATTCCCCAGTCGTACAAGGGTCGCAACCTGGACGTTCGTATTGTCTCGATTGTTGACGACAAAGGCATGCCAAGGCCGTATGAAACACGTAGTGAAAACAGTAATCTGGTCGTTTCAATCCGCAGTGATGAATACCTGCATGGTGAACAGACCTATGTTATCACTTATACAATCCGTGACGTGATAACGTTTTACAATGATTACGATGAATGGTATTGGGACGTCAACGGTGATCAGTGGCAACAGCAGTTCGGTAGTGTGTTGGCACGTATCCATATTCCAGCTAGTCTTGCCACAGAGCTCCAACAGCAGCAGAGGTGTTTTTCCGGATCCTATGGATCAACCGAGCAAACTTGTTCGATTATTCGCAAACCGTCTACTGAAGGGGTCGTAGTCGAAGTAGCTGCGACACGTACACTCCAAGCAGGCGAAAACCTTAGTTTTGTATTAGCTTTTAATAAAGCGACATTTGCAGCTTATAAATTACCTATATGGATGATATGGGGAATTATCGGGGGCGGATTCCTGCTTTTTATTTTGCCGCCACTAGTGGCTTTCGTTGTAATGTTGCGACGTTGGCTAAAGTTTGGACGTGACCGAAAAGGGCGTGGCGTGATTATCGCACAGTATGCACCTGAGCCAGGCGTCCATCCGCTTGTGGCCGATATGTTGCAACATGAGCATTTAGAGACAAATGCAATTACAGCCTGTTTAATAGACCTTTGCATTCAGGGTTATATCAGGCTGTATGAAATAGAGAAGAAAAAACTATTTGGTAAAAAAACAGACTACGAGCTTGAACTAAGAGGGAAAGACATAATGGCTTTGACTGAATCTCAGCGCCAAGTAGTGAAGGCAGTGTTTGGTGACACTAATTCCGGTAGTCGCATTAAATTAAGCGATCTTTCGGGGGAGATATATAAGAAATTTCAGCCAATTGATACAGCAGTGGCGAAAGAAGCCACCGAGCAGGCTCTTTTTGTGGCTGATCCTTCTAAAGTGCGAGAGCAATATCGTAAAAAAGCCCTATGGCTGATTGTTCCATCTGTCATTATTTTTTTCATTCCAGGAGTCGGCTGGTTTAGTCTCGGGTTTCTGGTGGCGGGCATTGTGGTTGTTGCCTTTGCCCAGGTTATGCCAGCGAGATCCGCCAAAGGGGCAGCCAGCCTCGAGTACTTAAAAGGCATGCGCCTGTATATGCAGATGGCGGAGGCCGACCGAATTAAGATGCTGCAAAGCCCCGAAGGTGCAGAAAAAATTAACATTGATCCAGCCAATAAAGCGCAATTAGTTAAGCTTTATGAAAAGCTTCTGCCCTATGCTATATTATTCGGCATAGAATCACAGTGGGCAAAACAGTTCTCAGAACTATATTCGCAGCCGCCAGATTGGTATGTGGGCCGTGGTTCTTTTAATGCCGTGGCATTCTCACATGCAGTAAGTGACTTTAGTAGTGTCTCATCGGAGAGTTTTAGCCCACCATCAAGTTCTGGGTCGAGTGGATTCTCAGGAGGCGGTGGATTCTCAGGAGGCGGCGGCGGTGGTGGTGGCGGCGGAGGCCTTTAGCACTAGCTTTGAGTATCGGTCTTTTTGGACTTTTTCTGCAGAACCTTGGCTTTGGCGGCGTCGTATTTGAGCTTGGCTTTGTGAAGCAGGCCTTTAGCCCAGGCGAATTCAGTAGCAAGAATTGCTAGGCCAATAATGACAAACAAAAAGCCCGGCCCTGGTAATACAAAAAACATAAAGCCTACGATGACGACTGTGCCGCCAATCAGGCCGATTGCGAAACGCTTGGTGTGTCTAAATATAAAATCAACCATTACGGCTATTATAGCAGCTTACTAGTAGCCCGTGGCTTTACGGGCTATAATAAAGTTATGATTGAAGTAAAGAACGTGTGCAAAACGTATGGCGAGGGCGATAGCGCCTTCACTGCTTTATATAATGTCCATGTTTCTATTCCAGAGGGCAGTACGGCGGCAATAATTGGCAAAAGTGGCTCTGGCAAGTCGACGCTAATGCATATCATGAGCGGGCTTGATCACGCCACGAGCGGCGACGTCATCGTGAGCGGCAAAAATTTGCATGATCTTAAGCCCAAACAAATGGATGCCTTCCGTGCTACTGAAATGAGCTTTATCTTCCAAGCCTTTTTTATTGAAGCCAACCAGACGTGCCTGCAGAACGTAATGCTGCCACTTGAAATATCCAAGGCGACGCGACGCACTCGACGTAAACGCGCAGAGGAAGCCTTGGCAGCCGTGGACTTAAGTGAAAAAAGAGACACTTTGGCCGGCAATTTATCCGGCGGCCAGAAGCAGCGCCTGGCCATAGCGCGGGCGATTGTGAACAAGCCAAAGTTAATCTTCGCCGATGAACCAACGGGCAACCTAGATAGCACGACGGGCGAGATGATTATAAAATTGCTGTTTGAGCTCAATCGACAGCTTGGCTGTACGCTCGTGATTGTCACGCACGACGAGGAGTTGGCTGATCGCTGCCAAATGAAGATCTATATGAAGGATGGCGAGATTAGTGCAGTACATGGGCCTAAGGCGCAGGCTAAGGCCAAGACGACTGTATCAAAGGCTAAACCTAAGAGGCGTGTCTAATGGTTATTCGCGATATTATTCGTCGTTCCGGCCGGAGCCTAAAGAGTGCTAAAGCACGCACGCTCCTTACAGCTCTGGCCATCGCAGTTGGGGCTTTTGCACTAACGCTAACCTTGGCAGCTAGTAACGGGGCTACGCAATACATAAACAAAATTATTTCTGAAAACTTCGACCCAGCTGAATTGTTGGTGGGTAAAGATGAAGCAATCTTTGGCCGCGGTGATAATTCCAAGCCCAAGGAATACGATGCCAACTATTCAACTGCCTTAAGCCGGGCTGGCGCAAATACTCAAATTAAGCAGCTCGACGAGAATGACATTGCGACCATTAAGGCCCTGGATGGCGTCTCGAGAGTGCGCGAAAGCATCACTGCGAATTTACAGTATGTAACTCGTCCTGGTCAGAAAAGGTACATCGGCAACGCCCAGGCTTTTAGCCCCTACAGCAAGCCAGAAGTTTTGGCGGGCAAGGTGCCAGACCCACTGAGTAATAAGCAGATTCTACTTCCCGAGGGCTACCTGTCTGTCCTAGGCTTTAGCGGTGCGGAGGATGCCATTGGCAAGCAAGTTACCCTGGCCGTAGCTAAACCAGCTACCTTAGGCAGCGGTCGACCAACGCCGACTGAGGGCAATACGGTGTTAACAGACTTTACCATAGCTGCCGTACTGAAGCGGCCAAGTACGGCGCAGCCTGGAACGGAGTTGTACATGTATGTCGGGCTTGATGATGCACGCGAGCTGCAAGACATTACTACCTTCGGAACCCCAAATTATCGTAAATATACGTTTGTATTTACCCAGGTGGCGAATGGGGCTAACGATCCGCAGGCGCTCAAGGTTGTCCAGGATAAACTGAAGTCCAAGGGCTATGTGGCGCAGTCGGTCAAAGATACTCAGCAAACGCTGACTGGCTTCATTACTGTATTGCAGGGCATTGTGGCGGGTTTTGGTATGATCGCGATTATTGCCTCTGTTTTTGGTGTGATTAATACGATGTACATTAGCGTGCTGCAACGCACGCGAGAGATAGGGCTGATGAAGGCATTGGGTATGCGCAAACGTGATATTGGTCGTCTGTTTCGCTTCGAGGCAGCTTGGATTGGCTTTTTAGGAGGAATGATTGGTTCGTTGCTGGCTGTCGCCCTCGGTACGGCGCTTAATCCGTTTATCACTAAAAGCCTGAATCTGGGATCGGGTAATTATCTGCTCATATTCAAGCCAGTTGAGGTAGTAGAACTGGTCGTAGCGCTTATGTTGGTCTCCATACTGGCTGGCTGGTTGCCGTCGCGCAAAGCCGCTAAGCTTGATCCAATTGAAGCATTAAGAACGGAATAGGAGGGGTCATGCTGATCGACGTTCGAACACCAGAGGAGTATGCCGAGGCTCATTTGGAAGGGGCAGTCAATGTAGAGCTGAGCCCTGATATGGTAGAGCTGATTCCGGCAGAAGCAAGGCAAGAGACTATAAAGCTCTATTGCCGTAGTGGCGGCAGGGCAGGAACAGCCGCACGATTATTAGCACAGGCAGGCTACCAAGTGAAGAATATTGGCGGGATTGATGATTTAGTGGCTCAGGGATATAGTAAGGCTAAGTAATTAGGAGAATACCTATGGATGACAAGAAAAAGAAAGACCTCGAAGAGCAAAAGCGCGGTGGCCTGTTCGTACCCGCTGGTGTCTTGCTGGGCACCGGCCTGGGCTTTGCTTATGGTAATATCCCGGCGGGAGCACTGATTGGCTTGGGTGTAGGCTTTACTATCTTTGCCCTCATTAGCGTTTTCAAAAAATAGTGTCTTGGTATAAACGAAGAAGACCCCCGAACGAATCGGGGGTCTTCTTCGTTCAGGGGTCAAACATAGTTGCTGTCGGAGTGTATACTACAGTTCCAGTTCTAGGCCGAACGCGGCCAGCTGGGCCTGTATGAACTCCACGCTACCTGCATCAAGAGAGGTAGTGTTGAGCAGGAAGGTGGCGCGATACTTCATCAGCTCGCCAACGGTGTTGATACCGGATTGGTTGCGCAAGCAAGCGGCCGTTCGAGTCCTCAGCAGCTGCGGAAACTCGCGTCCCTCATGCTTCAAATCCAGCAGGTCTTCGATGCTCATCTCGAGAATCTCGCGCATTTTACCGACGAGCTCGGTTGTGACGCGTATTTCCTCGACCTTGATGGTGGCCATCACGTCGAGACCGAAGTAGGTGTCTTCTAGTCTCCTGATGGTCTCGAGGGCTTCCAGTATGGCACTGGGGCTCCCTGTGAGGACGAGTTGCACGTGTGCTTTGTGCGGTACGACTTCGGTTCCTTCGATGTCGGGCATTGCTAGGGCCTTTTGTTCTCTGCGGGGCTACCGCAGCACATCCACGGTGGATGATTAGCAGATAATATAACAAAATTAGTAAAAAGTCAATATTCTTATTAAGAAAGGACCCCCGAACGAATCGGGGGTCCTTTCGTTCGGGGGTCGGATTGTTGGTGGCCGCTTGCTCAGCGGCCGAGGATGACCGTACAGGACGGATTGTCCTGGATCAGCCAGTCGCCGTCGTACTGCACCAGCTTGCCATCGCAGACCTTGCTGGTCTTGGAGCCGTCTGTCACGGTGTAGCGCACGGCCCTCTTCCAGACCGAGAGCTCGACCACGTGGATCTTGTCGTAGTGCGACTCGACCTCCGTCGTGACACGGGCATCTTCCTTGGCCCGGCTCTCATCCACGAGGTACATGCCATTGGCGAAGACCACGAAGATGACGGCCAGTACCCCGAAGGCGATGGCTGGCTTCCAGTGTTTCTTGGAGATCAGCAGGACACCGGTGGCGACTGCGAGCACTCCCGCCATCATCAGTGCGACGATTACTTCTGCGCTCATGGCGCCTCCTTGTTCGGGGCCTCAGATTTAAGGCTGAAGGGTATATTAGCATATTATGCAATAAAAGTAAATACATACAAGGTTTTTGTGTAATAACGAAAAGACCCCCGAACGAATCGGGGGACTTTTCGTTCAGGGGTCGGGCTGTGCCGGCTCAGCCGGAGGTGATGACCAGCCTGATGTCGGCGAAGGCATTGGTCAGCGCCTGCTCGAACTCGAGGTTCTCGCCGATTCCGTGGCCGAAGTGCTCTCGAACGTCGACGGCTCGGATCACCTCGGTCTCCTTGAGCACGCTCAGGGCGTGGTCGATGATCTGTGCCTTGAGCTTCTCCTGCGGATCGCTCCGCTTGGCGTCGATCAGGACCACACGGTTGTGCAGCTGGCTGAGCTTCTCGTGCTTCTCGTGGAGTCGGCCCTCGACGTTGATCACTGCATGTTCTGCAAGGATCTGGAAGCGCCCAGAGGTCACGATGGTCTGGATCTGGCCATCGTCACCCGTGAAGCGCAGGCTTCCGTCGGGCATGGTGGCCAAGAGGCCTACCTGCAGGGCAGGCGTGGTTGCAGTTGCAGCCATGTCAGTTCTCCTTGGTCGGTGGATGACTAAATAATTATATACTAAATCGAAAAATAGTCAATGTATTGAGTGTTTTATATCAAGCCTACTTTCCGCTATACTGTTGTAAAGAAAAGGAGCCAGTATGGCACGGGTAACACCACGTATCCTCAGCGGTTTTGTTGAGCTTCTGCCCGAGGATCAGATCCAATTTAATAAGATGTTCGATACAATTCGTAGTGTGTACGAAAGCTATGGCTATGCACCGATTGAGACACCGGCAATCGAGTTGGGAGAGGTTTTGCTCGCTAAGGCAGGCGGTGAGACCGAGAAGCAAATCTACAAAATCGCTCGGGACAAAGACGACAAAGAGATGGCATTACACTTTGACCTAACTGTGCCCCTGGCGCGCTATGTAGCTCAGCACGAAGGTGAGTTGGTTTTGCCGTTTAGGCGCTATCAAATGCAAAAAGTCTGGCGTGGCGAACGCAGTCAGGCAGGACGATACAAGGAGTTCTACCAATGCGACATCGACGTCGTTGGCAGTAGCAATGTGCTCTATGACGCTGAAATGCCTGCTGTTATTTCGAGCGTATTCCGCCAGCTTAATATCGGTAGCTTCACGATTCGAATCAATAATCGAAAGATCTTACAGGGTTACTTGGAAAGCATTGGTGCACATCACATTTCGGCAGAAGTACTGCGTGTAATTGATAAGCTAGAAAAGATTGGCGAAGCTGCGGTGGTCTCTGAGCTCGTTAAGCTCGGCGTTGAAGAGCAAGCAACCCAAAAGCTACTGACATTCTTACGTACGGCAGGAACTGTGGACGAGGTGCTTGAGCAGCTTAGGCAAGTAGACACACAAAACACCCGCTATCTAGCTGGGTTAGAGGAACTGAGTGGTGTGATTGACGGTATGCGTCGCCTAGGAGTGCCAGCCGAAGACTACGTGATCGATTTAAAGATTGCTAGGGGGCTAGATTATTACACCGGTACTGTTTACGAAACAAACCTGGATGACTTCCCAGGGGTAGGCAGTGTGTGTTCTGGTGGCCGTTATGACGATTTAGCGAGCTATTATACCAAGAGCAAACTGCCTGGAGTTGGAGTATCTATTGGCTTAACTCGGCTGTTTATGCAGCTTAAAGAAATTGGCCTGGTGAGTGCTGGAGCTAAGACCACCAGTCAGGCGGTGATCTTGCCTCTTAACCCCGCCGCAACTGCTCGCGCACTCGAAGTAGCTAGTGAGCTTCGCAATGCTGGTATCACAGTCGAAGCATACATGGAGCAGTCGCAGCCAAGCAAGATGATGCGCTACGTGGACCGCCTTGGCGCGCCCTATGCTATCGTGATCGGCGAGGATGAGTTGGCGAGTGGGGAAGTAGTGCTGAAGAATATGACAACGGGCGAACAGCCGGTGGTGAGCATACAGGAAGTGATCAAGCGCCTAAAGGGCTGACAACTAGCCTCGAATCTGCTATAATATTGAGCGAAAGATACGCGCCACATTGTGTGTCAATGTAGGCGCATTTATTTTGCTCAAATCTAAGATAATTACCCTGAAAGGTACTACATGGAAGCTGCCCAAAAAACCGAGAATATTCGTAACATCGCAATTATTGCCCACGTAGATCATGGCAAGACAACCTTGGTCGACGGCTTGCTTAAGCAATCCAAGACGTTCCGTGAGAACCAAGCCGAAATGGCTCAAGAGCTCATCATGGATAGTGGCGACCAGGAAAAGGAACGTGGCATTACCATTACCGCTAAAGTCACTGCTGTGCAGCACGGTGATTACCGTATTAATATTATTGACACCCCGGGGCACGCGGATTTTTCTGGCGAGGTAGAACGTACACTCAATATGGCCGACGGCTGCTTGCTCATCGTCGATGCTCAAGAAGGCCCAATGCCACAGACGAAGTTCGTGCTTACTAAGGCATTGGCCGGTGGACTCAAGCCAATTGTGGTGATTAATAAGATTGACAAGCCAGGTAGTAGAATCGCAGAAGTAGAAGAAGAGCTAGCGGATCTGTTCTTGGAGCTTGCTGTACACGAAGACCAGCTTCACTACCCCGTGTATTATGCAATTGGTCGTGAAGGTAAAGCCTGGAAGGACGCCCCAAGCGATCCGACTGACGCGGGTGATCTAGAGTGTATCTTCGATGCAATTATAAGCGACGTGCCCGCTCCAAAAGTCGAGCTTGATGCACCATTCCAGATGCTCGTGACCGCTCTGGCTCACGATACTTATAAGGGCAAATACGCCGTTGGGCGCATTAACCGCGGCTCAGTTAAGGCTGGTGATACGGTTTCACTCTGTCAAAAAGACGGCAAAATATCTAAAGCCAGAGTCGAGGCTGTGTTTATGAGTCATGGCGTGAGTAAATTCGAAGTGCCTGGTGGAATTGCTGGTGACATCGTCCAGCTGACCGGCATTAGCGCTGTGCAGATTGGCGAAACGATCGCTGACGCCGAAAAGCCAGAAGCCCTGCCCGTACTCGAGGTAGAAGCACCAACCCTGAAAATTTACATTGGCCCCAATACCAGTCCACTCAAGGGCCTAGAGGGTGAGTTTACTACCAGCCGACAGATTGATGAGCGCTTGCACAAAGAGTTGGAAACGAACATTGGCTTGCGCGTCGAAGACGGTGGGCTTGGATTCTTGGTTTCTGGTCGTGGCGAGCTTCATTTGAGCGTGTTAATCGAAACGCTACGTCGTGAAGGTTTTGAGCTCGAAGTCGGTCGCCCCCAAGTTGTCACGAAGGAAGAAAATGGGCAGACCATGGAGCCGGTTGAAGAATTGATCATCGAAGTGCCGGCCGAACACGTTGGTGCGGTTCAGATGGAGCTTGGGGCGCGTCGCGCAACCCTGAAGGAACAGTTCGCCAGTCCTAAGGGTGTAACGAAGTTGGTGTATGAATTGCCGACCCGCGTGTTACTTGGTTTGCGCAACATCCTGCTGACCAACACCAAGGGAACGGTGATTATGAATAGCCTAATGATTGGCTATCAGCCGCTTGGGCCAGCTATGCAGCAGCTTCGTAGTGGTGTGTTGATTGCTTTCGAAGCTGGCACAACTACTCCGTATGCTCTGCAGACGGTTGAGCAACGAGGTACGTGCTTTGTCGGTCCAGGTGAGAAGGTTTATGCCGGCCAGATTATTGGTCTGAACGCGCGTTCTGATGATATGGAAATCAACGTTTGCAAAGAAAAGCATCTAACCAATATGCGTTCTAGTTCGAGTGATGGTGTAGTGCAGCTAACTCCGCCCGTCATCTTTAGTCTCGAAGAGTGCATCGACTTTATCGAGAACGACGAGCTGCTAGAAGTCACGCCAAAGAGTTTGCGACTTCGTAAGCGCGAGCTTGATCACAATATGCGCAAGCGTCAGAACAACAAACGCTAGGACTCATTTATTACTACCGGGCTCGGTCTTGTATAATACTTGTATGAAGAAACCCAAACTGGCAATCTGCGCAAGCGCAGCCGTATATGATAGAGCTATACCGTTAAGCGATCAGGTTGCTGAGCTTGGGTTTGAGGTCATCTTGCCAGCTACCGCACAAGCTATGAAGTCTCGCGGCGCGGCGAATACAGAGGCGGCGGTTGACTGGTCGCAAATAGCCGACAAGTATGAGTACAAGGCGGAACTTATTCGCGGTCATTTTGATGTAATCACTGATGCAGATGCGGTGTTGGTCATGAATCTCGAGAAAGACGGCAAGCCCGACTACATCGGCGGCAATGTTCTCATGGAAATGACGTTAGCATTTTATCTCCATAAGCCGATATACGTGTATGGATCTGTGCCCAAGGACTCCCCCCTTATTGATGAGATTCTCGGCATGCAGCCGATCTTCTTGAATAGTAGTCTCGATAGACTCCAGGACTTGTTATAATACTGCCATGAAAGCGCTAACCCTCATTGCTCAGGCAGAGCATCACTATGCCCCAGAACAGATCGCGCGCCTTAAGGCCGCTGTGGAGCTTGCAACGCGCGCCCATGCTGGCCAAAAGCGTAAGAGTGGGGAGCCTTATATTACCCACCCGTTGCACGTAGCGTCATTATTGATCGATTGGAAGCTTGATATTGATTCGGTTATTGCCGGTGTGTTACACGATACGGTAGAAGACACGACCACAACTATGGAAGATGTGCGAGCGCAGTTTGGTGACGATGTGGCATTTTTGGTTGATGGTGTTACTAAGGTTGGCAAAGTACGCAGTGGCATGCGTAGCATGGATGAGTATCGACCCGAAACTAGGGAGAATCTTAGTAAGCTGCTGATCGCAGTAGGGCAGGACCTGCGCGTCATTATCATTAAACTAGCCGATCGGCTACATAACCTACAGACATTGCGCTATTTGAGCGAGGAAAAGCAACATAAGATAGCCCGCGAATCTCTCGATGTCTTCGCACCACTAGCAGACAGAATGGGTATGGGGCGGCTGCGCGTACAGATCGAAGAATTAGCTTTTTCTTACTTGGAGCCCGAGGCTTATAAGGAGCTTCAGTCCACTATCAAAAAACGTGTGCGGCAGGCTCACAAAAATCTCGAGAACGTGCGTTTGAAAGTTGAGCAGACGTTTCGTTCGGCTGGTTTGCAGGCACGGCTCGAGGGGCGAATCAAAAGCGTGTATTCTTTGCACAAAAAGCTCAAAAAGGTCGGTGGTGACTTCGATGATATTTACGATCTCATAGCACTCAGGGTGCTCGTAGAGGATGTCGAGGATTGCTACCGAGCACTTGGTCTACTGCATAGTCTCTATCAACCCCTGCCGACGCGGATTAAGGACTATATATCGGTGCCTAAGCCCAATGGCTACCAGTCGCTTCACACGACGGTTTTGACACCTGAGGGCCAGGTGGTGGAGTTTCAGATTCGTACCGAGGAGATGCACACACATGCTGAGCGCGGTTTAGCAGCGAGCTTTCACTATAACGAGCAGAAGCTTGCTAAGAACTACGTGCGAGGTGAAGCTTCGCGTCTGCCACGCAACATGCAATGGGTTGTGACCTTGCAGGATGCTATTGCTTCACTCGATGGCGACAGCTCGGCATACGAGCGACTTAAAGTTGATTTATTCGCAGATCGAATCTTTACTTACTCACCCAAAGGTGATATCTATGACCTGCCCGAAGGAGCAACGGCACTCGATTTTGCTTTTGCTGTACACTCCGATATTGGTTTGCAAGCGCATACTATTAGGGTGAATCATAAAATCGCCTCGTTCGACAAAGAACTCAACAATGGCGATATTGTAGAAGTGGTTACTCAGAAGCGGGCACACCCGAGTATGGAATGGGTGAACTTTTTACGAACCGATAAGGCGCGCAGCAAGGTGCGGGCCTACCTACACAGTCGGTGATTACTTCAATATAGGCTTAGGGCACTGCTTTTCTATAAGGTCACTGCTAGCAGCCGGATTAACTTGTTTCATGCCGTTGACACAGTCTTTATATTTGCTATAGGTAGCTTTAAAGTTATTTGGCGCCAGAAATACGAGCGTTATAAAGAGTGCTACGACAACGAGAGCAGCCTGTATAATCAAGCAGATGTAAGCAATCGTCCTGTAGTCATGTTTGGCGTTGATTTTAGACATAGTGGCTTGTCTTGATTATAATACGCTTATGGTAAAAAAGAAAAACACCCGTGCTAGCCTCGTTGCTATGGAAGGTCGAATTGTCGATAGGATGATGGGCATGGTTTCTGTTGTCGGGCCAGTTAGTGCATCCCCGCAAGTAGTGGAGATCTTTTCTAAGCAGAGTGCTCAGGGTGTGTCGCTGCTATCATGGGTCATGTATCTTATGCTGGGGGTTGTGTCGTTGTCCTATGGATTGTTTCACAAGCTCAAACCTATAATTGTTAGCCAAGTGCTGTGGACAATTATGGACATCGTAGTGATCGTGGGTATCCTGATGTACAGTCGCGGTGTCGTGCCTAACTTGTCATTTGATGCGCTCGTAGTCTTAAATAACCTCGGCAAAGTTCTAATTATTATGAGTTTCATGAGTGGTGGACTGGCAATTTTATACTTCATGAAAGCTCGTCAGCTCAAGCAGGTATAATTATAGAAAAGTACTTGCATACACTACCCATAGTGGTATCATTAGTATCATAAGCACTATAAACAAAAGGAGGTACGGAGGGTGAGCGAAGTAGTAGATACAGTGGAGCAGCAGGAAAGCGTCAAAGTTGAGGCTGTCGAGCAAGAGCAAGATGACTTTCTGGCAGGTGTCCAGGCGGCGGATGCCGAAAGCTTTAATGTTTGCATATCTTGCGATTAAAAAATCACAGGTAAAACAAATACCCCTACGGAAAATCCGAGGGGTATTTGCGTTTTAGCCTAGGGCTTAGAGCAAACCAAGCTTACGGGCACAGGCGGGCCATGGACTCCAGCCGCGGGCGGCTTGGGTTTCGCGCGCTTTAGCGTCCTGAACTTCAGGAGGTGCTAAGTGCGGATAGGCGTAACCACCATAGTTGGCCCAGGTACCGAGGTTGTACTGGTAGGCGCCATAGTAACCGTTGCCCGAGTTGCGGGTATAGTCACCACCGGCTTCACAAAGGCGCAATTGCTCCCAGACGTCACCAGTCGCAACACCGATTTTTCGGTTCGATTGGTCGTCGATCTGTGCACTAGCCAGTGTAATCTGTACTGCCTGAGCAGCTGCAACCTTGGCTTCAGCTTCGGCTTGAGCCTTGGCGGCTTGAGCAGCCTTGATCGGAGCCATGACTTCTTGGTCGAAGTCGGGCTTCTGGGCTACAAGCTCTACAGCCTGAGGCGAATTTGTATTGATGTTTAGATTGTATGTTACTTTTGGTCTACTTACAGCTTGGGCGGCAGCCTCGGCTGTAGCGGTGGCGGGAATGTGTAGGGGGTTGGCCACCTGGGTTGCAAATAGTACTGCTACTATGAGCGATTGGATGTGTTTATACATGTGTATCTACGTATAGATACCCTCCTAAACTACGTCCTTTTCCTAGTTAATGCTCCGCCCTAAAAATTTGGGCATTCGCGCACTTGGCTTAGAAACAAAAACGACCGTATTAAGGTAATCCTAACAGGTCGAGAGATATCTAAAATCAAGTGAACGCAGCTATATTAGCATGACGTAAGCACTTTGTCAAGCATTTTGAAGCACTTTTTACCACCTAAAGAAAAGACGAATTTTTGTAAAAAAAGAACCACCTTGGCTATGAAGGTGGCAACGTAGCCTGGGAGGGGGTGGAATCCTCCCAGGCTACGCGAGCATTGACGAGGTGTGTCCCCCTCTTGCACACCTGACTGCTCTGGGGCGAAGTGACAGGGGCTGAGGGCCCGAAGCAGGAGGCCTGGCCTGGTGCCCATCAGCGGGTGTAAAGCGCTATCGATGGGTGGGGCCTTTGCTCCGGGCCGACAGCTGTCGACTCTACGTTGAGTCGACTGAGGCGGTTTCCCCTGGTTTCCTCTAGCCAGATGGCTTGGTTGTCACGAGCTTCTGAGCTTCGTCGGTTAGGTTTTTATCCAGCTCCTGCGTCTGGTCCGAACGAACTGTTTTGGAGAAGCTTGTGAAACGAGGCCGTTTGGCTTGAGTTGGTTTTATTCTACTCCGCTTACGTTTCGTGTCAACGCTTTTTTCGCGCCCAGGGTACTGCTATACTGGTAAGATATGAGAGACATCATTAAGATTATTCGTTACTCCTGGAAGCTCTGGCGTTATTACCTATCAATTGCTTTTTTGGTCATCGTAGTAGCCTTGCTTGGTCTGGCTTCGCCGTTCTTGGTCAAGATGATTGTAGACGGCTTGGTGGCAAACAGCTCCGGCGGTAATTATCAGGTAGGCTACTTTATAGTTATCGTTGCCCTTATCTTATTGAGCGACGTAGCGGGGACGATCATTTCGAACATCAATGGCCACCTGGGGGACATGATGTCTGTTAAACTCAACACATTGCTGAGCCAGCGCTATTACGATCACCTCATGTCATTGCCAATTGAATACTATGACAATGAAATCACCGGCAAAATCACGGCACGCTTAGAGCGTACGATTGGCACGATTAGCACGCTCATGCAGACCATGGCCAACAACTTTGCCCAATTCTTCCTGACAACACTTATCACACTAGTATTTATTAGTATTTACTCCTGGCCAGTTGCGCTGCTGCTCATCGTGATTTTTCCTACCTATATTTACATTACGCAGCTGTCGAGTCGGCGTTGGCAGCACGCACAGGAGGGCATCAATCAAGACCTAGATGTGGCGAACGGGCGTTTTGTTGAATCAGTTGGACAGATTAGGGTTGTCAAATCATTTGTAACTGAGGCTATGGAATCAGCATTCTTCCGTGGTAAGCGACGCAGCATTGAAGACCAGACCAAAGGCCAATCTATAGTTTGGCATAAATACGACGTAGCCCGTAGGCTAGTGCTCAACGTCGTTTTTGCTTTGATCTACTGTTTTATTACTTGGCAGGCGTTCAAAGGGGAAATTACGCTTGGCGAATTCACCTTGCTATTGCAGCTTGTAACACAGGCTCAAATGCCGCTATTTGGCTCGTCATTCATTGTAGACGCTCTGCAGCGCGCTAAGGCGGGAAGTAAGGATTATTTTGGCGTTATGGCTCTTGAGCCAAGCATTAGTGATCAGGCTGATGCTAAGCCACTGAAGGTTAGCCGCGGTAAGGTAAGTTACCAGGCAATTTCGTTTGGCTATAGCCAGGGTAAGCAAGTTCTGAATGACATTAGCTTTGATATAGAGCCAGGACAAAAGATCGCGTTGGTGGGCGAGAGTGGTGAGGGTAAGAGTACGATTGCTAACATCATGCTACGCTTTTACGAGCTTGATGGTGGACGGATTCTGATCGACGACAAGGATATTAGCCAGGTTACCCAGACGAGTCTGCGCAAGAACATTGGCGTGGTTTTCCAGGAGCCTGCCTTGTTTTCTGGCACCATCGCCGAAAACATAACATATGGTAGCGGCAAGGTGTCACGACAAAAGTTAGAGGCTGCGGCGAAGGCCGCTAACGCCCTCGGCTTTATTAAAAAACTCGAACATGGCTTTGATACTCAAATAGGCGAGCGTGGTGTGAAGCTGTCGGGTGGTCAAAAGCAGCGTATTGCCATCGCTCGGGCAATCCTCAAGGATGCCCCAATTCTTATTCTTGATGAGGCTACGAGCTCGCTGGATAGTAAGGCTGAGCGGGAAGTGCAAACAGCACTTGAGCGGCTCATGCAGGGGCGCACCACAATGATTATTGCTCACCGTTTGAGCACGATTGCTAACGTCGATGCAGTAGTCGGCATCCGTGGTGGCAAGATTGTAGAGATGGGCTCACCTGCCCAGCTGGCAAAAGGCAATGGTATTTATGCAGAGCTCCTAAGGCTACAATCTGGCGCGGCAACCAAAGCTACCAAGGCTAAGCTTAAACAATTCGAGATCGTTAAGTAGCCTTTAGATTTGCGAGATATTTTTGCCCTTTTGGGCTATCTGAGTATAGTCATTTATGAAACGGGCTCCGAGAGGAGCCTTTGTTATTATTGAGAATTGGCTGTATTATATTCGTGTCCGCAACTGTGCCCGGAGGTACAAAATGAACATTCCTGCTTGGGGCATCGTGGCTCCACCCCAGAGCGACTTGAGAAATATCTCGGGTCGCTTCTCCATTCTATAAAAATCCCCTAAATACTATTGACAAGCGTAAGCGACTATGCTATTATACATTCAACGTCATCGGCAGTGCGCACAGCGCGCGTCGTTGGCCACCCTCACGGAGAGGGGACGTGACCCGGTATGCGGGCTTGGTCTTCGGACACACGTTTCAGCTGAGTCCTCGGACACGAGGTATGATCTAGGGCTGCTCGAAGCCCGCGGTCAAAAGCTCACTCCAAGTGACCCACGAGTCACTTGGTAGTCGGGAACATGTTCCTGACTAGTTTTGCGATCGGGTCGAGATGCGTGGCTTTGTCCACCACCCGAAAACAATCGAGAGGATGCAGTTCTGTGATCGCACACAGAATCCTTTCTTAGACGGGCTCTTCATCGAGTCGGCTCCCTTCGGGGTAGTTATCTCGATGAATCCCGTCAATCCTATTTGAATTATCTACAAGAGGACTCCTTTCGGAGTCCTCTTGTTATTTACCTAGCTAATTACTACGGCAGTAGCCTAAACCATCTTGCTCATAAAAAACCTGTCCATTAGGGGTATGCCCCTAAGCGGCTTGAAATCTCCCAGCCCGTTTTGGTTATGCCTGAATCCATATTGCTGCTGGGGCGTATTCTCAGGTATAATAATCAGCATAAGCTTTTATATTTTGTTCAATAAAGTGAGGGTGATATCACTAAGAAATTAGTACAAAAGGCGGCCACTACTATGCGACGCGCAGCAGAGCGTGGTCGTACTGTATTTGTTCGTACTAAAATCCCGCATCACGCTAAACGTGCTCGCGTAGTGGTAGCTGCGCATGCCAGGCGCGCCCATAGTGCGACGTTGGGCAGGGCCCATTCGCACTTGGTCACTAGAGTGCCGATGTATAGCAAGTGGCATGGCTGGAAGCACCATAAACATGTTCATCACGGTGTTTTGGCGGCCGTCTTGGTGGCTGGAACTCTAAATATTTTATTATTCCGCTCGGCTTTTGCCCTTTCGGATATTACTCAGTTGTGGAACTTTTCTAGCCAGTCTGACTACACGCTGTCAGATACCAATGCACTGGAATATAGCGGCAATAGTGTGCGCCTAAAAGCCCAGAATTATACGAGTGACGCTAATACCATGGCCCTGTACCATCTGGATGAATCAAATGGCACTTCGGCAAGTGACGATTCAAGTAATAACAATACAGGCTTGCTAGCTAATGCGCCGGCGTGGGGAGCTGGGAATCTCAACAATGCCCTTACCCTAAACGGCACGAACCAAAGTGTTAGTGCAGCCGATTCAAGCTCGCTTTCGCTTTCGCAGAGCAATAGTTTAGAGGCTTGGTCAAAGTTAGGTTCTAGCTTTTCGGCCAATTCTCAGCAGAACGACCAAGTGATTATGGATAAGGGTAGTTATAAACTCTATTATGATCACGAGACTGGTAAGCCAACCTATGAGCTAGAGAACTCGTCGGCTACAAGCTGGACTCCGCAGGCGGGTAACGGCCAGAATAACAGTTGGAATACCTCTGGCCCGACCGCTACAAAAGCATCAGTCGTTCACGATAACAATCTATACATTGGCACAGCAGGCGGCGCAGGTTACGCTCAAGTTTGGGGCTATACAGGTTCAGCTTGGACTAAAATTGGCGGTGATGGCATAAACTCAGGCTGGGCAGCAAACACGTATGAGGAGGTCGACTCCCTTACTTCAGATGGAACATATCTATATGCTGGCCTCGGTACAACTACAGGTGATGGTGAGGTGTGGCGTTGGAATGGTTCTAGCTGGAGCAAAATTGGAGGTGATGGCATAAACTCAGGCTGGGCAGCAGCTACCTATGAGTCTGTGGCTAGCATGACATATATGGGGGGTAATCTCTACGCCGGGCTAGGTGCAAGTGGAGGTGACGGCGAGGTATGGAAATGGAACGGAACGAGCTGGACTAAGATTGGCGGCGACTCAATTAACTCTGGTTTTAATATCGGAACTGTCGTAAGCCTTGCGAATGATGGAACGTACGTTTATGCCGGCACAGGTACTGCTGCAGGAGATGCCGATGTCTGGAGATGGGACGGCGCAATTTGGACCCAGCTCGGCGGCGATGGACTAAACTCAAGTTGGGCGGCGGGCACCTATCAGCAGGTGTTAAGTATGTTTGTACAGGGCGGACAGTTGTATGTTGGTACGGGTGCCGGCACGAGCTTGGGTGAAGTTTGGAAGTGGAGTGGTAGTGCTTGGGCCAGGCTGGCTAGTAGCGGAACGGGATTCCCGGCAGCCACGTATGAGGGTGTATGGAGTATCACGGGCGACGGAACTAATCTTTATGTTGGCACTGGCAATAGTCAGAATGACGGTGATGTATATAAATACAACGGTTCTACATGGTCGCAAATCGGTGGTGACGCCCTAAGCTCTGGTTGGACGCAGGGATACATCGTCTATTCACTTACTTGGTTCAACGGAAAACTTTATGCCGATGCGACTCAAGCTTCCAGTGGCGATGTCTTTTACTCTTGGAATGGTTCTGCTTGGACGCGTGAAGGTGGTATGTACTATGGTGGTAGTTGGGGAATGATTAATCTCAATAGTGTGCGGTCTATGACAACTGCCAACGGCAAGTTATATGCTGGCCTTGCAGGGAATTCCAACGCCAGCGTGTTTGAATACACAGGATCAGCTTGGCGGATTATTGGTGCGCCTGGGCTTAATTCCGCCTGGGGCGTGAGCCAAATTAGCGAGGTTAATGCCATGACATCAATGGGGGGACAGCTATATATCGGCACAAGTGGCGGGCAGAATGGTGATGCGGAATTGTGGCGTTGGAATGGCACGAGTTGGGCTCAGGTAGGCGGCGATGGCATAAATTCAAGCTGGAATGGTTCTTATACACGTATTTATGCAATGGCATCAGATGGTACCAATCTTTATGCCGGGGTCGGTTCCACCGGAGGCAATGGTGAAGTGTGGCGCTATTCGGGCTCAACCTGGACGCGGATAGGCGGCGCAGGGGCCAACGGTAGCTGGAATGGAACTTACCGAAATATATACTCTTTAGTCGTTTCGGAGGGAAATCTTTATGTAGGTAGCTATGGATCAACCAATAATAGTGCCGATGTGTGGAAGTGGAATGGGTCAAGCTGGACTCAAATTGGTGGCGATGGATTGAATTCCGGTTGGAATTTCAGCTCTATAGGTAATGGTGAGGTTGGTTCGCTCGCAGTTTATGGTAATAAGTTGTATGCAGGGATAGGCTCTCTAAGCGCTGGAGATGCCTCGGTTTGGTCTTGGGATGGAGCTGCCTGGACCAAGGTGGGGGGCGATGACGTTAATGGCAGTTGGACGACCAGCACCTATGAACGTGTCGCTAGTATGGTTGTATATAACGGCCAGCTTTATGCCGGCCTGGGTTCAACAGGCAGTAATGGCGAACTCTGGCGTTATAATGGTTCAACCTGGACGCAAGTCGGCGGCGACAGTCTCAATGGCGGCTGGAGTTCGTCGATTGAAAGCGTGCGCTCTCTAGCGGTCTATAAAGGTAAGCTTTTTGCGGGTCTTGGTGACACTCAGAATTCGGATGCCCTGATTTATTCGTATGGTAATAATGGCTTCCTGCAGGGTTCTACAAGCAGTTTCGACACTGCTTGGCGGCATATCGCGGCGACATACGACGGTAGCACGATGAAGCTGTATATTAATGGCGCACTTGATGCTTCGGGCGCAACTTCTTTATCGATGCCCGACACAAATACCAGCCTCTATATTGGGCGATCGTATGGCACGCAGGGTTCGAGTGGGAATCAAGCATACTATAACGGCAGTTTAGATGAGATTCGTATTAGCAATAGCGTTCGAACGAGTTTTACATCGAAACCCTATACTGCCAGTCGGGTGGGTGTTCGACTCACTAATCCAGTTTATACGAGCGGCATTGCCAGTTGGGATGGTTTGGCGAGTAGTTATAGCGCCGATGGTGGCAGTGTGCTGTTTAGACTTTCTATAGACGGCGGAACAACCTGGCGATATTGGGATGGCTTTGCTTGGCAAACGTCAGCGGGGCTAGAACAGGCAAACGCAATTGCCGATATTAACGCCAATATACCCTCGATTGGAGTTACATCGGGAGGGATTGTGTGGCAAGCTGTGTTACAGGGCGATGGCAATCAGCGTCCATCGATAAGCTCGACTACCCTAACTGCCACAGCGGACACAACTGCCCCTGGTCAAAACGCGGCTAATACCATTATGAAGACGTCTCCTACCGGAGCGACGGTTGCCGAAGGGGCCTGGACCAATGCGGCCACACCGTACTTTAGTTGGGATGCCGCAATCGACACCCAGTCGACAATTAAGGCATATTGCCTCTACCTGGGCCAGTCAAACAGTGATGACCCTCTGACGTCGAAAGGTCTGCTCGGTACGAGTCCGATTGACCTGACAAATACTTGCCCATTTGCCGTTTCAGGGCAGGACCTTGATCTTGCCACGAATGGGTTGTTGGCGAGTGTGCTGACAAGTTCTTCGAACCCATATTATCTAAACATTAAGGCAATTGATAACGCTGGCAATGTTGCGGCTAATAGTGAGCAATTTTCATTCCGCTATGATGGAATCGTCCCATCAAACCCCCTCTTCGTTTCCACTCCGTCGCAATTTGTGGCCAACAAGCAGGTGACGATTACCTGGCCGACCGTCGGGGGAGATGCGGCGCTTGATCAGCATTCCGGGGTTGTAGGCTTGCAATATCGCATTGGTACCAATGGTACTTGGTATGGCGACAGTCATACCGGTGCGCAAGACAGTACTGATCTGCTGGCAAACGACGGTAGTTATCAGACGATTGATCCAACTGACTTTGATACCTTGCAGGATGGTAATAATACCGTTTACTTTAGGACCTGGGATGCGGCGGGCAATGTGTCGAATGCATATGTTACTGGCGTGATTAAGATAAATACATCATCACCTTCTGTTCCCCAGAATTTATCAGCTACACCGACGACAAATACGACGAATAGCTTTGCCTTTGATTGGCTCGCGCCGGCTAGTTTTGGCGGTTCAGCGGCTAACTTAACGTACTGTTATACAATAAATACTCTGCCTTCAGCTAACACGTGTAGCTTCACGGCTGCCGGCGTAACGAATTTGATTGCCAACGCTTATGCCACGCAGCCAGGAGCCAACACGATGTATGTGGTAGCTAAGGATGAGGCGGGTAATATAAATTATGCCACTTATGCCTCGGTTACCTTTACGGCCAACACGTCAGCGCCTGGACTGCCGCTCAATGCAGATATCGCCGACATCAGCGTCAAGGCTACATCAAATTGGAAGTTGGCAGTATCTTGGGAAGAGCCAACTGACGTCGGAGCAGGTGTTGCTCAATATCGAGTCTATCGATCTGTCGACGATATTACCTATACGCAGATAGCGAGTACCTCGGGTGCTAGCTATGTTGACACCGGCCTTTCTCCAATACGGTATTACTATAAAGTTAAAGCCTGCGACTCTGCTAATAACTGCGGCGCCACGACGCTGCAGGTTAATCAAAAGCCAACAGGTAAATTTACTACCCCTGCTAGCTTGGTTTCTGATCCGGTCGTGTCTGACGTGAGTACGCGACGAGCTACCGTGAGCTGGTCGACTGATCGTGATAGTGATAGCCGTATTCAATTTGGCAAAAGTTCTGGTAACTACTTTGCTACAGAAGTCGCAAGCTCTGCACAGACCACGAGTCACAACATAACGATTAACAATTTAACCTCGGGAACAACCTATTATGCTCGTGCTCGCTGGACCGACGAGGACGGCAACATCGGTACTTCTGAGGAGTTTATGTTTAGTACCAGTCCAGCACCGACAGTCAAAGAAGTAACCAATAAACAGATTGGACTTGGTAGTGCTACAGTCCAATTTACATCCAAGGAGGCCACCAAGGTCAAGGTGCTTTATGGTAAATCAGAGAGTTTTGGCGGGGCGCAGGAGATTAATACAGCCACGCAAGAATCTACTTACACGACCGTGCTATCGAACTTAGAGGATGGTACGAAGTATTACTATAAGCTCAACACCTATGATAGCGAAGATAATGAGTATGAAGGCAATGTCTACTCGCTTACAACTCCTGCCCGACCTCGTATTAGCAACCTGCGCTTCGAGCCAGTTGAAGGCGAGCCTACAAGTACGCAGCGGGTCTCGTGGACTACCAACGTACCGACAAGCTCCGAGGTAAGCTACGGCGCGCAGGGTCAGTCATCTCAAGAACAGTTAGACAGTCAATTAACCCTTGATCACAGCATTGTGATTCGCGGCCTGACTGATGATAGCATATATTCCCTGGTTGCACGTTCTCGAGATAGCCAGGGCAACGCCGCAGTAAGTGAGACGCAGACATTCCGTACCGCACTAGACACCCGTCCGCCGAAGATAAGTAGCGTTGTGGTCAAAAGTGCGGTGCGTGGTAGCGGGGCCGATGCACGGGGACAAGTTATTGTAAGCTGGCAGACTGATGAGCCGGCAACCAGCCAAGTGGCGTTTAGTCAGGGCTCTTTGGGCGGGGAGTTGGCTTCAAGGACCGCAGAAGACGCAAAGTTGGTTACCGACCACCTAGTGATCGTATCTGACCTGACCCCGTCGAAGGTCTACCAAGTTCAGGCTTTATCGAAGGATCGTAGTAGTAATCCGGCGAAATCACTCGATCAAACAACAATTGTTGGTAAGGCTCCAGCCAGTATTTTTGACATCGTATTTAAAACGCTACAGAGCATATTTAGCTTTGTAAAATAGGGAAAAGATTATGCAATATTTGATTGAATTTAAAAACGTAGAAAAGAGCTTTGAGGTAGAAGAGCGCCAAGTTCCAGTATTGCATGATATCAATTTGGCCATCAAGCCGAATTCGTTTGTTATTGTGTATGGCCCTTCGGGCAGCGGCAAAAGTACATTGCTTAACATCATGATGGGCCTAGAGCCTCCTACGAGAGGGTCTGTACGCATCGACGGCCAAGAGATTTATAACGAGTCCGCCCGTTCACGAGCACTCTATAGGTCAAAAAATCTAGGGGCTATTTATCAGTCAATGTACTGGATAAAAAGCCTTTCGGTAATTCAAAACGTAGCGCTACCACTTATGTTGGCGGGCCAGACTCGTGCTCAGGCGCAAGCTACTGCAATGCAAAAGCTTAAGCTCGTTGGTATGGACAAGTTTTCACGTTATGCGCCCAGCTTGCTATCGGGTGGTCAGCAGCAAAGGGTCGCTATGGCAAGGGCTTTGGTTTCTGAGCCATCAATTCTGGTAGCAGATGAGCCAACGGGCAATTTAGATAGTAAGACAGGAGATGAGGCCATGCGTCTGCTGCATAATTACCACAAATCAAGCGGCTGTACGATTATACTTGTTACGCATAACTTAGAATATCTCTCAATGAGCAAAGAGCGTTATTACATGCAGGATGGACGTCTAAAGCAAGATAGGGATATGCACACCGAGCATGTCAGCCGACTTGTAAGCCAAATGCGCAACCGTCTTGATCGAAACCAAGCAGGGCCCGAAAGGAAAATGCAGTAATGCTGAGTAGAGTTAAACGTGTATTGCCAAACAGGAAGGGTGAAAAAGGTCAGCCGCGCCTAAGTTTCTTGCTGTCGATGGCATTGAGTAACTTGCGCTTCAAAAAACTCCGTACCTCGCTGACTGTTGCAGGGGTGGTCATTGGTATTGGATCAATCGTATTCTTGGTATCACTTGGCATGGGTTTACAGAACTTAGTTACCAAACGAGTTGTCAGCTCTGATTCGGTAAGGACAATCGAGGTGACAACACCCGACCCTACGCTGGTTAAGCTCAACGATCGTGCAGTTGATCAGTTTAGGAACTTTGGTTCGTTTCTAAACGTAACGCAAATCTATTCTTACCCTGGCAATATCAGTGCCGATGCTGCTCTTACGGACAGTGTCGTGTATGGTATCGATAGTGCTTACACTAAAGTTGTATTACCCCAAAAACTAGCAGGTGATGTCGTGAAAGATCTCGGACCGAATGATGTGGTTATAGGGAGCTCTTTATTGCAGCCACTTAACATTAGCTCTGCCCAAAAGGCAATAGGTAAGGCAATTAAGATAAGCATAGTCGTGCCGGATGTTCAGGGTCAAACTAAAGCAGGCAAGACGGTAATGCAGGAGTTCGTCATCCGTGGAGTAGTGGAGAGTGGTGCTGGGACTGACGTCTATATCAGTCAAAGGATTTTTAAGGACCTCAGTTTAGGAGAGTACGAGCAGGTTAAGCTAGTAGTAAAAGAACAGAGCGCTACTCCCGATATTCGCAAGCGTATTGAGGCGCTCGGTTTTGCGACAGCCTCGCCTATAGACACATTGCAGCAGATCAATCAGCTTTTCACCTTCTTTAACTTCATTCTCGCCGGCTTTGGTAGTATTGGTATGCTAATCGCGGTTCTAGGCATGCTAAATACCCTAACTATTTCCCTTTTGGAGCGAACGCAAGAAATTGGCTTGATTGTGTCACTTGGTGGAACTGAGACCGACATAAAAAAGCTATTTGTATCCGAATCTCTAATCCTGTCAGTTGCAGGCGGCGCTTTAGGGATTTTGATGGCCTATGGCGGCGGCGGAGTTATCGATCTAGCTCTCAACGGTTTAGCTAAGCGCCAAGGCTTGACTGAGGAATTCAGTTTGTTCTCGTTACCTTTAACTCTGATTGTAGCCGTTGTAGTATTCATGATAGTGGTTGGCTTGGCAGTCGTTTATATTCCGGCACGTCGTGCTGCGCGCATTAATCCGATTATTGCCCTGAGAAGAGAGTAGACCTTATAATATTAACCATGAAAGAAAAATCTCAAACGTATGCTTTTGATTTTGACGGTGTGATAGCCGAGTACGATGGCTTTAAGGGGCATGATCATTTTGGCAATCCCATTGAGGCCACCGTTGAAGTAATAAAAACACTTAAAAATCAAGGACACAAAATTCTCATTTATAGTACGCGCAGTGCAGAGTCCCTGAGCAAATACTGTACACAACATAGTATTCCTGTCGATTACTACAATGAAAACCCAGAAGTCAGGACTGATAGCCCGAAGCCCGTAGCCTATTTATATATCGACGATCGATCAATAAGATTTGATGGACAATCAGCTGATCAGCTTCTGGAAGAAATTGATTCGTTCAAGGTCTATTGGAAGAAGTCCTAAGAAGGCAGACGCCCCAAAAGATATTGACTAATTAGTATATTTATAGTAAAATATACCCCTATTTATTACGACTTTTAAATCTATCTTGTCGGGTAAATCGTGCGACGAAGAATGTCGTTTTGACAGATGAATAGTTCTTTAGTGTGTTGATATGGGCAGGCGAATCAGCGATTAGTCTACAGGGTGAATGACTGCTCGCTGATTCGACTATCCCTTAGGAGGAACCATGTCAGCATCACGTCAAGTGGTTTTCCTCTTCAACGAGGGGGATGAAGCCACCAGGACCCCTGCGTTTCGTGGGGGTAAGGGTGCAGGTTTGGCGGATATGGTGGCTCTCGGGCTGCCCGTTCCACCAGGCTTCACCATTGCTACCTCGGTTGCACGTGCATTCGCCGAAACCGGTCAGCTGCCCAAGCGGCTTGAAGGCCAGATTCGGCGGTCGATGCGCGTGATCGAGAAGTTGACCGGTCAGAAGTTTGGCGACACCGCGAGCCCCTTGCTGGTTTCGGTGCGCTCCGGCGCTCCCGTTTCCATGCCCGGCATGATGGATACCGTCCTGAATGTCGGCTTGCGAAGGGAGATGCTTGGTTCACTCGAAAGTGCCAGCGGTCGAGAGTTCGCTGATGACACTTACGAGCGGTTCCTGCGTCAGTTCGGTTCTGCCGTTCTGGACCTTCCAGTCCAGGATGATCAGTTGCTCATCAAGGAGTCCGAAGGTCTTGTACCCGAAGATCCCTATGAGCAGCTGATGATGGCGATCCGAGCAGTCCTGCTTTCCTGGAATAGCGAGCGTGCTCGCACGTATCGCGACAACCAGGGGATCCCGCATTGGTGGGGAACTGCGGTAACCATTCAGGCAATGGCCTTTGGTAACCGAGATGATCAGTCGGCTACTGGTGTGGTGTTTAGCCATGACGTCAACACCGGCGCAGAGGTTCTCACCGGAGAATTCCTTGTTCGCGCCCAGGGTGAAGACATCGTGAGCGGCACCACGACGCCACAGTCGATCAATCGCATGCAGGCATGGAATCCGCAGCTCTACCAGGAGCTGCTGAACAGTGTCAGGCTGCTCTCTGATCATCTTGACAGCATGGTTGATGTCGAGTTCACCGTGGATAACGGCAAGCTCTTCATCCTCCAGGTTCGTCGTGCTACCCGTACGCCCCACGCCGCGGCTGCGTTCGCGGTTCGCCGAGTGTGGAGCCAGCGGTGGACGCACGTCGAGGCTGTCACGAGCCTCAGTGAAGCCGAACTCGAACAGCTCGAGGACGGTCAGGCCATGATGGAAGGAGATTCTACGCAACTGATTGCTGCCGGTATGCCCGCCTCGAACGGATGTGCTGTTGGCGAAGTTGTGTACAGCTCTGAGCGCGCAGTTGAGCTTTCTAAGGCAGGTCGGAAGGTGGTGCTGGTTCGTCCAGATACTTCACCCGAAGATTTGCCTGGTATGCTGGCTGCAGTCGCAGTCGTGACGGCTCGGGGCGGCATGAGCTGCCACGCAGCGGTTGTCTGCCGGGGACTTAACCGGCCGGCAGTCGTTGGTGCTAGCGGGCACCTTACCGCAGTGGGCGTTCAGCCCGCAGAAGGTACGGTTGTTTCCGTAGATGGCACTAGTGGCATGGTCTACTACGGTGAGCAGCCGGTTCTCGGCGGAGGAAGCTCCAAAGAGGTTCGGCTAATCCAGAAGTGGTCCAGGCAGCAGACCCCGCGCGAAATCGTGTTCAGTACGCTGAGTGAGCGGCAGTCTGCCAATGCCTTCCTGGCGGCCTTCTACATGACGGAGGCCATGGCACACAAGACCCGCGGTAGCGAGCTCGAAGTCAGAGCGCGGAAGCTGCACGAGTCGGTCGTAGCCACGATCGCCCCGTACTTCGCTACCTACTTGGTGCTCGCGATTGGCGGAGAAATCCGCCACTTCCGTGGATCTCCGTTTGTGGTGGCACCTGAGCTGCGACGTGAGTACCGGCTCGACGAGTTCTTCTCGTCTGTCACTCGTCCGGATGCTCAGGAGCTTGTCGTTTCCGTACTTGAAGGTAAGAGTGCTGCAGAGCAAGCTCAGTTCGCTGAGCTGGCGGCACACGTCTTCAAATTGGAGGGCAGAAACAACTGGGACTCCGGAGCTTTTGGTGGGCCCAGATGGGCAAAGATTGCCGAAACGCTGCATGGCTACGTCGCGGGTACAACCCCGGCGAGCGTGTTCGTGGATGCAGTCTTCGACCTACGTCACAACGGCGGGGTCCTATTCAACAAGCACTCCATGTTCACAGTTCACACCATGGAGCACGAGCTGCACCGCATGCTTGAGCTCAAGAAGCATCACACTATTCAGGAGATGTGGTCGGAGTTTCAGCACTACGACAGCAGCAACTGGTGGAGTGGTCTGTACCGAGATGGTCAGAAGGCAAAACTGTGGTGAAAGGAGCCATGATGCCACGAAGCCACCAGCCCCACGTTGGCGCACGCGTCAGCGTGGGGAAATACACCCTGCACGCCGGGGGCAGTCAAGACCTGGCAGGCACACCTGGCATTTTCCGTGAGGTGGACATCATCGTTCCCCTCAATGGCAAGCTGCCAACCGACTTCGAAGGTGAGGTTCTCTCCATCGTCCTCCAAGACTTTGGCGGAGTGCCGCACGACTGGGAGCAGATGCTGCGTGAGCAGGTCGTTCCCAGGCTCGAAGCCGGCAAGAAGGTGCTCGTCTACTGTACGGCCGGTCACGGTCGCACAGGTACGTTCCTGGCCTCGCTCATCGCGTTGCTGGAACCGGACGTCGAGGACCCGATCGCCACGGTGCGCGCGCGTCACTGCGAGCATGCCGTGGAGTCCCGAGCACAGGCGGAGGCCATCTTCGCACTGCTCGACCTACCAACCCCAGAGCTGTACACGCAGCTCTACTAGGCCGAAAGGGGCCGACATGCGAAAGCAGGACAAGCAGAAGTGGTACATGGGGGGGACGGAGGGCACCGGGGAGTACCTGGTGATCGCTCGAGCCCTCTACCGCGGCAGGATCGGCGTTCGCCTCCTGTCGTGCGGGAACGTGCGCATCCGCGTCGAGCCCGTCAACACAGCCGCTGCCGAGCGGCTGAGCGAGCACTTCCCGGTCGGGGAGTGGAAGCAGCCCGACCTCGGTCAGCTGCGGTTCTCGCGGGTGCTCAACGCCAGCGAGGCCATCCCGGTGATCGAGGCGGCCATCGCGGCGCTCGACACCAGGGGCCTGGAGTCCAACTCCAAGGCCCGCACCTGGCGCAGCAAGCTCCGCAAGCACGCGGGCGGCTGAGGCCAGAACGCATCCGGGTGCGTATAAGGTGATGGTTGGGCCCGGACTCCCAGCCATTGACAGAGTGAGAATCACGTGCTAAAGTAATGCTCTCGGTCGAACCCTCAAGGAGCTACCGTGAGCTAAAGCAAGTGCACCTCAAAACTCAGTAATGTGACTTGGTTATTTGGTTGGTGCCTACATGAGCACCCCGGGTTTCTCCCGCCGGTTAGCAGGGGTATGAGTCTAAACAAAAAAAAAGCGGCCAGAGGATGCGTAAATTTATTGCAGAATCTGGCAACGGCACCTACGCGCCGAGCGGTTATATAAAAAATTGTATAACCCGAGTGTAGTCTGAGTTCAGCCCCCCGTCCGGGTTGATCCAGGAAAAACGCCATGTGGCACCCCAGCGGGGGTACCTCGGAGAATGCGGCCTAGCAAACCGCTGCGCTGACGGAGCGCCAGAGCATTGCCCACGAGCGGGGTGGTGCGAGCTACTACGGAACAGGGCAGCAGCCCTAGGCGACGGCAAGGCCCTCCAGGAGCTCCGGCTTCTGAGGGACGGCTATCGCGACAATCGGTCCGGAGCTCACTAACACAATCTTTTGTACAATGTGCAGAAGAGGCCCCTTCCGGACGCTACGGCGTCTGGGAGGGGCTCTTTTTCGTTTCAGGTATGGGATCAATTGACCATTAGCCTCGAATCTGTTAAAATCATTCGGTAATAATTAATTCACACACCGACACATTCATCCTGTCACGCAAGTGATACGTCGGTGCCAGGCATAAGGAGAAATATGACCGAAAAAACAACTGCCGCAAAGGCAACTACAAAAACTGACCCAATTCTGCAGGAATTGCTTGAATCTGGTGCGCACTTTGGCCACCGCACAAGCCGATGGAATCCTAAAATGGGTGAATATATATTTGGCGCGCGAGGCGGAGTTCACATTATAGACCTTACATTGACTGCTGAAGGCCTCAAGGCTGCAGTAGACTTCGTGGAATCAATTACCCAGAAGGGTAAGCAGATTTTGTTTGTCGGCACTAAACGCCAGGCCAAAGGTATTATCGAGGCAGCCGCTAAGGAATCAGGTATGCCGTATGTAACACAGCGTTGGTTGGGTGGTATGTTGACTAATCTAGACACCATTAACACTCGTATTAACCGCTTAAAGCGCCTTGAAGCCCAGCAGCTTGATGGTAGCCTCGAGTCTTTAACTAAAAAAGAACGACTTGATATTAGTAATGAAATCGAGCGTTTGAACAAAATCTTCGGTGGAATTCGCGAGATGCACGGATTGCCAGGTGCCATTTTCGTCATCGATGTGCCACGTGAGGAGATAGCCATCAAAGAGGCACGCAAGCTAGGCATCCCTGTAATTGCTATAACCGATACGAATGCCGACCCTGATTTAGCTGATTACGTTATACCCGCTAATGACGATGCTATTCGAGCGGTTAGCGTGATTAGCAACAAGATTGCTGCTGCGGCGAATCAAGGGGCATCGCTCTATAATGCCAAAACCAAGCAGGAAGAAGTCAAAGATAAGACCGAGGAGGAAGAAAGTGCCAATTAGTATTGATGACATCAAAAAGCTCCGTCAAATGACCGGTGCAGGCATGATGGATGCCAAAAACGTACTCGAAGAAGCCAAGGGTGACATGGAGAAGGCAATAGAGCTAATGCGCGTAAAGGGCATGGCTAAGGCCGATAAGAAAGCTGATCGTGCAACCGAAAACGGACTCGTGGAAGCATATGTACACGGCGGTAAGATTGGCGTGCTTGTAGAGGTTGCCTGTGAGACTGATTTCGTGGCACGCACTGAGGAGTTCAAGGGCTTTGTACATGATCTAGCCATCCAAGTGGCTGCTAGCGCGCCGCTGTATTTGGATCGTAGCGCCGTTCCTGCAGAAGTTAGTGAAAAGGAAGCCAAGCTCTTTACCGACGAAGTCGTGGCTGGCGGCAAACCGGCCGAACATGCCGCCAAGATCGTGGAAGGTAAAATGAATAAGTATTATGCAGGTGTTTGCTTGATGGAGCAGCCGTTCGTCAAGGATCCAGACCGCAGTATTGAAACAATGCTTAAGGAGCTGATTGGTAAATTAGGCGAAAATATTGTCGTGCGTCGCTTTGCACGGATGGAATTGGGCGCTGAATAGTTTTATAATCACAAGTACATGATGGATACAATAATCTCTGCCGTAGAGGCAAAAATGCAAAAAGGATTAGCTTTCTTTCGCGAGGAGCTTGGCCATATACGTGGTGGGCGAGCTCAAGTGGGTTTAGTTGATTCTGTGAAGGTTGAAGTATATGGCCAGGAAATGACCCTAAAGCAAGTAGCAACCGTTTCAACCCCGGATGCCCGTACGATTATGATTCAGCCTTGGGATAAGGGTAATATGGCTAGTATCGAGAAGGCCATTCGTGAAAACCAAAGTCTTGGCCTAAACCCGTCAAACGACGGTAATGTGATTCGCTTGAACGTACCCGCTCTGACCGAGGAGCGACGAGCTGAATTGGCAAAATCACTCAATGCAAAGCTCGAAGAATGCCACATTGCATTGCGCAGTGCACGCCATGACGGTATGGACGAAGCCAAAAAGAAGAAAAACAACAAAGAGCTAACCGAAGACGATCTTTATGCTATCGAACAAGGTCTCAATAAGTTGATTGAAAAGTACCAGTCGGAGGCCCAAAAAGAGCTTGCTGCCAAGCAAAAAGAAATCATGGAGGTCTAATGGCCGCTCACGCTTTGACCGAATCAACTAGCTTACCGCAACATATTGCAATCATTCCCGACGGCAACCGCCGATGGGCTAAGCTTAACGGTGTATCTAGCTTAGAAGGCCATAAGCGTGGTGGCGATACAGCGAAGCAAATTTCTCGTGAGGTCTTTCGTGCTGGCATACCGTATATGTCGATCTATGCCTTTTCAACCGAGAATTGGAACAGGACAAGTGAAGAGGTGCAGTATCTGATGGATTTATATTTGCGCCTCGCAGGTGTAGAGCTTAAAGATGCTATGGCCGACAATATCAAGATTATTGTATCGGGTTCAAAAGATAAATTGAGCAAAAAGATTGCCGCTAGCCTAGATAAAATTCAACAAGAGACTTCTCAAAACACCGGCGGCACACTTAACATCTGTCTTAACTATGGCGGTCAGGATGAAATTATCCATGCAGTGAAAGAAATTGTTGAGTCGGGTGTGGAGGCTCATAAGGTTAACGCCGAAATAATCAAAAATCACCTCTACACCGCCGATTTACCACCAGTTGATCTTGTTGTCCGTACCTCTGGAGAACAGAGGCTAAGTAACTTTTTGCTCTGGGACAGTGCCTACGCCGAACTTTCTTTCCCCGAAGTAATGTGGCCAGATTTTGATGAGATTGAGCTCACTAAAGTTCTGGAGGACTATGCTCATCGTCAACGAAGGTTTGGCAGCTAGTGGTACTGACAATTCTATTTGTCCTTTTGACCTTCTCAGTACTTGTAATCGCGCATGAATTTGGCCACTTTATTGTGGCTCGGCGCAACGGTGTTCAAGTCGATGAGTTTGGCATTGGGTTCCCGCCAAAGATCTGGGGCATGAAACGTGGCAAAACGCTCTACACAATCAACCTCCTGCCGCTCGGAGGCTTCGTTCGCCTCAAGGGCGAAGAAGGTGAATCAACCGCCAAAGACAGCTTTGGGGCACAGCGTGCCTGGGTGAAGGCCAAAATACTTTTGGCCGGCGTCACGGTTAACCTACTGATTGCCTATGTATTAATTACTACCCTGTTAATTGTAGGTATGCCACCACTCTTACCTCAAAAACTCCCAGTTGTACTCGGTATTCAGCCAGCTAGTTCCAGCAGTCAGTTAATGGTTGTGAACGTGGGGAAGAATAGTGTCGCTGCTACCGCCGGCATCAAAAGCGGAGACCGTATCATCGAGGTTAATGGAGATAAGGCCAGTACTCCAGAGGCGCTCAAGGCGAGCGTGGATAGACTCGCAGGAGATACGGCGACGATATTGATTACGCAAGGTGGTACTACTCGTACTCTTGATGTGGCGTTACCCGAGAAAACAGCAGACAAGGCGCTGTTGGGTGTTTCGACTGTGCCAGAAAGCTTGCAACGCTATCCATGGTATATCGCTCCGGTTGCTGGTGTAATGATAATTTTACAAATGATATGGGCCACGCTTGGTGCTTTTGGGGGTATGATCATTGGTCTATTTACGCGGGCAGAAGTTTCGCAAACTGTCACGGGCCCAATTGGCATAACCGCAATATTTAGTGAGGTGCTCAAATATGGCAAAAGTTACGTAATTGCCCTTATTGCCTCGGTCTCATTGTCTTTGGCAATTATTAATGCCCTGCCGCTACCGGCATTAGACGGCGGTCGATTGCTCGTCGTAGTGCTACAGAGATTCGGGCTTAAGATTACTGATCGAACCGAGGCCATCATTCATATGCTAGGCTTCGTAGCGTTAATCGGATTGATGATTATCGTGTCAGCCGCTGACATTATTCGACTCAGCCGCTAGCTAGATTCCCGGCGATATACCTTGCCGGTGGTACCTTGGGCTTGTTACACTGGTAGTAATGGCATTTTGGAACAACTTTCTTGGCAAATTTTCTCACGATATTGGCATAGACCTCGGTACTGCTAATACACTCGTGTATGTACGTGGCAAAGGCATTATGATTAATGAGCCCTCTGTAGTTGCGATTAATAATAAGACGCGGCAAATTCTTGCAATTGGCGATGAGGCCAAACGAATGGTAGGTAAAACACCAGCCAATATTGTCGCCACCCGTCCTCTGGTTGATGGTGTGGTAAGTGACTTTGAAATTACCGAGCAGATGCTGAAGTATTTTATTGAAAAAGTGCATAAGGAGAGCTTTGCACTTTTCCCACGGCCTCGCGTAGTTGTTGGTATTCCGTCAGGCGTCACAGAGGTTGAGAAGCGCGCAGTGGAGGACGCTGCCACCAATGCAGGTGCACGACAGGCGTTCTTAATCGAAGAACCAATGGCCGCTGCGATTGGTTCTGGTTTGCCGGTGCACGATGCAGCAGGTAGTATGGTGGTCGATATCGGAGGTGGCACCAGCGAAGTAGCAGTGATTAGTCTGGGCGGTATAGTTGCCTCACGTTCGATTCGCATCGCCGGTGATGAGTTGACCGAGGACATTATAAGCTATGCCAAAGAAGAATTTAGCCTGCAAGTTGGTGAGCGTACGGCAGAGCGGATCAAAATTAGCATTGGTTCCGCCGGTAAAACCGGCGAGAGCCTCGAGGCGCCAATTCGTGGTCGCGATATTGTGACGGGCTTACCTAAGGAAGTGATTATTACATCTGATCAGGCCCGTGTGGCACTCTCAAAGAGTGTTCGGGCAATCGTGGACGCAGTAAAGCAGACTATCGAGGAGACACCACCTGAGCTTTTGGCTGACATTATGGATAAAGGCATTTATTTAGCGGGAGGGGGTGCTTTGTTACGTGGTTTGGACAAGTTGCTCGAACAGCAAACAAAGATGCCTGTACATATTGCTGATGACCCGCTTACTTCAGTTGTGCGGGGTACTGGCTTAGTGCTCGAAGATCTTGACCTGCTGCGTGACGTACTTGTATCTACTCAGTATGAAAAAGCTCCGCGTTAACACCCCTCCATCGAGCAAAGCACTGCGCACTACAGTAGTGTTCGTGGTTGGCTTGGCGATCGTCTTGACTCTGTTGCAGGGCATCGGTTTTTTGCGCCCAGTTGAGATTGTACTTGATCAAGTCTTCTTGCCATTTCGTCGAGTTGTGTCGGGTATTGGAAACGGCATCTCTAATCAAGTAGGTACACTCGCTTCACTAGGCTCATTAGGGGAGAAGAACAAACAGCTAGAAAGCGAAGTCGCGGATTTACGTCGACAGCTTACTGCTATGCGCGAGGTGACGCGAGAGAACGAGTTGTTGCGCGGTCAGTTAGGCTTTAATTCACGGCAAGCCTTACAGCTCGAACCTGCACGCGTGGCAGGCTATGCCCCTGATAATGTGCGAGAATTTTTAACGATTGATGCCGGCAAGAATAGTGGCGTGGAGGTCGGCATGGCAGTGGTTTCCAACGGAGCGCTCGTGGGTACAATAGATAAAGTATATGATTTTAGTTCGCGAGTTTTTCTCGTTAGCGATGTTGATTTTCGAATCCGAGCCCTGGGTCAGGATAACCGAGCTAACGGTATAGTGTCTGGCCAAATTGGTAGCGGTTATAGTATGGACAAGATTATTCAGGGTGAGACCATAAAGAAGGGCGAGAGTGTTATTACGGCTGGATCGGGCGTGGTGCCAAAGGGGCTTTTGATCGGTACCGTCGAATCAGTTGAGACTTCAGATAACGCCGTTTTTCAACTAGCCAATATCCGTCCTGCAATCAATTTGAGTAAATTAGAACTTGTGTTTGTGGTTAAAGGTCAAAAGTAGTGAAGACGCGCTGGATCGCATTATGGGGCGTTGCTGCGGTTGTCTTGCAGCTTATGTGGCCGCCTTCCAAATTATGGTATGGCGTTACACCAAACCTATTTTTGGTTTGTATAATTCTGCTCAGTGTCTACGTTGAAGCACGTCGGCTCGTTTGGTTTGGATTTATCGGTGGATTTTTGTTTGACATGATGGGTGCCCAGCAATTTGGCTTTCATATGGCTTTCTATATTCTCTTAGCTTTGGTGCTTAAATTCGTCTGGAAGCTAGATAAAGGGAACTTGCAGTCCGCATCATTATTGTTGGCGACGCTTGTCTTTACTTTGCTGTATTATGCAGTTGCTTATGTGGCCTTTTTGGCGCCGCAGTACATCGCGCAGTGGCGATATATTGTGACGCGATTGTTAGTCGAGGCCGCCTATAACTCACTGCTCGTAGCTGTATCCATAAGCGTGATTCAGTTGCGACAACGTGGTATTATTAGTAGCTGAAGGCAGGAAGGGGGCGTGTGAATATATTTGGTGATTTCTATAATCGCGCATATAGCTATAAGCAGTCTCGTCACGAGCAGCAAGTCGTACATAGCGAAGACTGGTCGGCAGCTGTATTAACTGGTAGCGAGCAAGCGGGAAAACTAGAGCAGCCTTTGTCGGGGCGCTATCTGCGATTCTTTTTGCTGTCAGGGGCTGTTGCGATGGCTATTTTGGCTGTACAGCTATTTTATGTACAAATTACACGCGGCCAGCAAAACCTAGTCTTAGCAAACGGTAATAGAATTCGACAAACAACTGTGCGGGCACCACGCGGGGCGATATATGATCGAAATAAGCAAATTCTGGCACGCAATCTTGCCAGCTTTGATTTAGTAGTTAATCCTTCGCAAATGCCACGTGACAAGGCTGAGCGAGGACAGGTTTATAGCGTCGTTGCTAGTCTCGTCGGTCAGTCTGTAGAGGAGGTTCAGAAAAAAGCCGAAGCAAAAGGCAAAAACTTTACTCAGAACATCCTCATAGCAAGCAACCTAGACCGAGAGACTGCACTCAACATTGAAGAAAAGTCGCGTCAGATGACAGGCTTTAATATAGACATTAATCCGTCTCGAGAGTACCTTGATTCTGGTTCCTTTGCTCATTTTCTCGGTTACACCGGCAGAATCTCGGCCGAAGAATGGCGTTCTAATCCTTCATACCAGCCGACTGATTACATCGGCAAAAACGGTCTCGAACAGGCCTATGAGGCCGAGCTGAAGGGTAAGGATGGGAAAAAGCAAGTAGAGGTTGATGCACAGGGCAGGCAGATTCGCGAACTCGCTGCTGTCCCGGCCGAACCTGGCAACAGCTTGGTATTGTCGGTTGACAGTGGGTTAGAAAAGAAGCTTGCACAGGAGCTGCAGGCAGGCGCCGAGCGCGCCGGTGCCAAACGTGCCGCAGCAGTAGCGATGGATCCCCGAAATGGTCAGATTCTGGCCGCAGTTAACTGGCCCAGCTATGATAACAACCTTTTTGCTAAAGGAATTAGCACAGCCGATTATCAAAAGCTATTAAATGACCCGGGGAACCCGTTGTTTAATAAGGTCGCCGGCGGTCGCTACCCGGTCGCGTCGACTATTAAGCCTTTTGTGTCGGTCGCGGCTCTCGAAGAGCAGATTATCAATGAAAGCACAACAATTAAAGACGAAGGCAAGATTGACGTCGTTAATAAATACAACTCCTCAATTGTCTACACCTATCGTGGTTGGGAAGCCGCTGGGCTCGGCCCCGTTAATGTCGTAAAAGCTATTGCGAAGAGTTCTGACGTGTTTTATTACATAGTCGGCGGTGGCTTTGAGAATTTCCGTGGTCTGGGCGTAGACAAGCTTCTGAGCTGGTATAAGAAGTTCGGCCTGGGGTCTAAGACAGGTATTGATTTAGCCAATGAGTCAGCTGGCTATTTGCCGAACCCAAGTGATAAAAAGGCTCAGACTGGTGAGCCCTGGTATGTGGGTGACACTTACAACATTTCAATTGGTCAGGGAAATTTGCAAGCTACCCCATTGCAGCTTGTTACTGCTACCGCTGCGATTGGCAATGGCGGAACGCTATACAAGCCACGCTTGGCAAAAGAAGTTGTTAACCAGCAAGGCGAGCGAGTTCGCGAAATCAAACCAGAAGTGGTCGCTACTAACTTTATTAACCCCAAAAACCTAGCAGTTGTTCAACAGGGCATGCGCGAGGTGGTCTTGAGTGGAACGGCCTGCTGTCGCATGAAGTCGGAAGTGCCTGTTAGCGTAGCCGGCAAAACTGGTACAGCCGAAACGTCATCGGCCGGTCAGGATGGCAAAAACACCCGTACCAAGCCGCATGCCTGGTTTACATCCTACGCCCCAGCCGAAAATCCAGAGATCGCTATGGTTGTCCTGATTGAGTATGCCGGGGAGGGGGCAGAGTATGCTGCTCCAGTCACGCGTGAGACCCTAAAATGGTACTTTGGCGGCCGCCCATAGAGTCTTGACACATATTGACGCTCATGCGAGAATTAAAACAAACGCTCGTTTTCGGATGACGTTGTGGTATCAACATTTACATACCAACGCGCTATAGGGACAGAGGTCCTTTTCTTTTTTACGAGTATTAGGGCGGACTAAAGATAGTTAAATTTTAGAAAGTAGCAAGGGGGGAAATAACCTATGAATAAAAAACGTGAATTCTATTTGACCGAAGACGGAGTTAAAAAACTCCAAGCTGAATTAGCCGAGCTAACCTCGAAGGGTCGCAAAGAGATTGCCAAGGCGCTCAAGGACGCCAAGGAGCTTGGCGATTTGAGTGAAAACGCCGGCTGGGATGATGCCAAAGAGCGCCAGGTGTTTATCGAAGGCCGTATAGCTGAAATCGATTCGATCCTCAAGCAGGCCAAGATGATCAAGAAGACAAGCGGTGGTGCTGTTGATATTGGTTCAACTGTGCACGTTGAGCTTGAAAGCGGCAAGCAGCAATTTCGAATTGTTGGCTCTACCGAGGCAGATCCAGGTCAGGGCCTGATTTCAAATGAATCTCCAATCGGCCGGGCCTTGCTTGGCAAAAAGAAGGGCGAAGAAGTAGAAGTTGAAGTTCCAGCAGGTACGATGACTTACAAGATTATTGACGTTAAGTAGTGTGATTGCGCTTAAGTGCGTATAATAAACCTATGATTATAGAAAACGACGATATTCGTCAAGAAAAAATTCGCAAAATCACCGAAATGCGGGACGCTGGTCTTGAGCTGTATCCGTACGGCTACGAAGTGAATGCCCGCATCGCAGAGGTGCGGGATAAACATGATGCTCAGCTGAAGGCCGAGGACAAGACAGAACATAGAGTCGGTTTAGCAGGCCGTATTATGCTTAAACGTGGCATGGGCGGGGTTTTGTTTATGGACATTCTCGATGAGTCAGGCCGCATGCAATTATTTTTTCAAAAAAACCAACTTGCTGATGACTTTAAGCTTGCTCAGCAAATTGACCTCGGTGATATTGTCGGTGTTCAGGGCTTTGTATTTAAGACAAAGCTCGGAGAACTCTCGATTTGGGTAGAAAGTTTCGAGATTCTCGCTAAGTCCGTTACTGGTATTGCCGATAAGTATCATGGTCTTAAAGATGTTGAATTGCGATATAGAAATCGCAGCCTCGATATGGTAATGAACCCGGATAGTCGCGAAGTCCTGCGCAAGCGCTTTCTTATGACCCAAGCTATCCGTGAATTTATGGCGCAGGATGATTATCTGGAAGTTGAGACGCCGATTACCCAGGTTGTGTACGGTGGGGCTGCTGCTAAGCCGTTTACGACACATCACCATAAGCTTGATATGGATATGTTCTTGCGGGTTGCACCCGAGCAAAACCTTAAAAAACTCCTTGCGGGCGGAATGACGGCTGTGTTTGAAATTGGTAAGAACTTTCGTAATGAAAATATTGATCGGACTCACAACCCAGAATTTACTATGATGGAAGCATATCGAGCATACGTAGACTATACGGCGATGATAGATCTTCTCGAGCGGCTGGTTGAGCATGTTTGCTTGAAGTTGTTTGGTACGACTGAAATAACTTCGGGCGGGCAGGAGATTAGCTTTGCTCGTCCCTGGAAACAAATTAGCGTCAAAGACGCGCTCAAGCAACTGGCAGATCTAGATGTTGATGCGATGAGCGATGAGGACTTATATACAAGAGTGGCAAAGCTCGATAAGGAATTTCACTCTAAGAGCCGCGGTGAAGCCATCCTTATACTATTTGAAGAGTATTGTGAGGAGAAGCTGATTCAGCCAACTCATGTGATTGATTACCCTAAGGAGTCGACTCCATTTAGCAAGCAAAATCGCAAGGATTCGACACTTATTGAGCGATTCGAAAGCTTCGTGCTTGGACGAGAGCTGGCTAATGCTTATTCGGAGTTGAATGACCCAATTCTACAACGTACCCTTTTGGAAAGTCAGGTCAAGATGGCCGAAAATGGCGCCGAGGAAATTTGGGGACAAGTTGATGAAGAGTTCTTGGAAGCGATGGAGCTAGGAATGCCGCCCGCAGGTGGAATTGGCATCGGCTTGGATCGTTTGGCGATGACGCTTTTGGACCAAGACAGCATTCGCGATGTCATCTACTTTCCTACCATGAAGCCGCGTAATTAGGCTGCTCGTTTTATCGAGTAAAATGGCGTATAATTTAGGTATATGCTAGACATTAAGTACATCCGTGAACACCCTGATGCTGTGCGAGATAGCATTGCCCGCCGCGGCAGCAAGTTAGACCTCAATGAGCTTCTAGACATTGATCAAACACGCGTTCGGCTGATTGGTGAAACCGAAAATTTACGAGCTCAACTCAAAGTCGATGGTAGGCCGACCGATGAGCAACTTGCTCGCCTGCAGCAGCTCAAGCTTCAGTATGAGGAAGCTGACAGCAAGCTCAGTGAACTAACACAACAATACCAAGACTTGCTTGAGCAGGTACCTAACTTGTTGGCGGCGGATACGCCTGACGGTGATGAATCGGCTAAACGCATCGAGCGAACGTGGGGCGAAGCTCAAAAGCCTGATTTTGAGCCAAAAGACCACTTGGAGTTGAGTGCTATTCATGACTTTGTGAACTTCGAGGCTGGCGCCAAGGTGGCGGGCAATAAATTCTACTTTTTGCGCCCCAAGGCGGTGAAGCTGTGGCAAGCAGTACTACGCTTAGCTCAGGATATTACCGATGAAGCAGGCTTTGAGTTGATGATGACACCACATATGGTGAACGAGAGGGTAGCTGCAGGAACGGGATATATTCCAAAGGGCGAGCAGGCTGACAATTATCAAGACAAAGAGCAGGGTCTTGTGATGATTGCCACGTCAGAGATTCCATTGACGGCTTATCATATGAATGAAGTCATTGAGCTTGATCAGCCGCAGCAGTACGCTGGGCTCTCCACTTGTTATCGTCTTGAAGGCAGTGCCTACGGCAAGTTCACCAAGGGCCTCTATAGAGTGCACCAATTCGAAAAGCTTGAAATGTACATTTTTGCTCGTCCCGAAAGTAGTGATGCTGAACTTGAAAAGATTGTTGCACTCGAGGAAAAGATTTTTCAGGCACTCGAAATACCTTACCAGGTAACTCGTACCCCAAGTGGCGACTTATCTGCCCCGGCTTACAAGAAGTATGATTTGGAGTATTTCTCGCCGGTTGATGATGGTTATCGTGAGTTAACTAGCTGCTCTAACTGTACCGATTATCAAGCACGCCGTCTCAACATTCGATTTCGTAATGCTGAGGGTAAGCTCGAGCACGTACACACCCTCAATGGCACAGCAGTTAATTCGACCCGTACGCTTATCGCGCTTTTAGAAAACCACCAGCAGGCAGACGGTGGAGTACGTATACCAGAGGCATTGCAAAAATATTATGGAGGAACCACACTATGATCACATTGCAGGTTACAGGACGCAAATATGAGGTTGACGAGGAGCTACACCGCTACACGCGAAAACGACTTGGTAGTCTAGATAAATACATTCCTCGTAAGCATAAAGCTCAGCAAATGCATGTAGAGATATTCAGAGATCCATCTGGTAAAGAAGACAATCGTTATAAAGTAAAAGTTAATTTGCATCTGCCAGAAAATGAAATCGTGGCTGAGACTGCTACCATGAACCCGCATGCAGCAATTGATATAGTACGAGAAAAGCTTAAACTGCAAATACGTCGATACAAAGAAAAGCATGCAGTGCGTAGGTTCCGAATCAAAGAACTGTTCAACCGCGCCAAAAAAGAAGAACGTCGGGCGGCAAAAGCAAGCACGTATCGTGAGCGAGAGCTCGATTAGTCACATAAGACGGTTGTAAGAAAGGGGTATGGCTTGCCAATACTAAAAAAAATCTTTGGAGATCCTAACGCGCGTGAAATCAAGCGTGTGCGTGCTGTGGTTGATCGCGTCAACAACCACACCCAAGCTGTTAAGGATTTATCGGATGTTGATTTGCAGGCCAAAACAGCTGCATTTAAAGAGCTTTTGAGCGCCGGTAAGACATTAGATGACGTGCTGCCTGAAGCCTTCGCAGTAGTACGTGAGGCGTCGGAGCGAGTTTTGGGTATGCGGCACTTTGATGTTCAGCTCATGGGTGGCGTAGTTCTTCATGAAGGCAAAATCGCTGAAATGCGGACTGGTGAAGGTAAAACATTGGTCGCGACAGCACCAGTTTACCTCAACGCTCTGCAGGGTAAAGGCGTGCACGTTATTACGGTTAATGACTATCTTGCTCGTTTGCATGCCGGTTGGATGGGGCAGGTTTATCATTTTCTTGGGCAATCAACTGGTGTGATTATGCATGATCAGGCATTTATTTATGATCCGGAATATACCGATGATAGTCATGGTGATGAGCGCTTGGCTCATTTGCGCCCAGTTAGTCGCAAGGAAGCCTATGCTGCCGATATTACTTATGGTACCAATAACGAATTTGGCTTTGATTACTTGCGGGACAACATGGTGCAGGACCTTGAGCAAATGGTGCAGCGTGAATTGAATTATGCGATTGTAGATGAAGTCGACTCAATTTTGATTGATGAAGCTCGTACCCCGCTCATAATTTCTGCGCCTGGTGCAAAGTCGACTGATCGGTATTATGCGTTTGCTAAGATCGCTAAAAGTTTATCTCCAGAAAAGCACTACACCCTCGATGAAAAGCAAAAAACAGCCAGCCTAACCGACGAAGGTATCGCGATGATCGAAAAGGCACTTGGCGTTGAAAACATTTATGAAGCTGGTCGGATCGAAGATGTCCACCTGATCGAACAAAGCCTTAAAGCAACGGCTTTGTTTAAGCGCGACCGCGACTACGTCGTGACCGATGATGGTGAGATAGTGATTGTCGATGAGTTCACTGGTAGGCTTATGCCGGGTCGCCGCTGGAGCGAGGGCTTGCATCAGGCCGTAGAAGCCAAGGAAGGTCTCAACATCCAGCAAGAATCCCAGACACTCGCTACCGTTACGTTCCAGAATCTTTTTCGGCTGTATGGCAAGCTAGCTGGTATGACCGGAACCGCTGCGACCGAGGCAGAAGAATTCTCGAAGATTTATAAACTCGAAGTCACGACCATCCCGACACATCGGCCTATGGTTCGAAAGGACGCTCCTGATAGGATCTATAAGACAGAGCAAGCTAAGTTCGAGGCGGTTGTCGCCGAAGTAGCAGAGCGGCACAGCTTAGGCCAGCCAGTGCTGCTTGGTACGGTGAGCATCGAAAAGAACGAGCGGCTGAGTCGGATGTTGACTAAGGCTAAGGTGCCGCACGAAGTCTTGAATGCTAAGAATAACGAGGCTGAAGCTACTATTATCGCTCGAGCTGGTCAAAAAGGCGCCGTTACGCTTGCTACAAACATTGCAGGGCGCGGTACTGACATTACCTTGGGCGAAGAGGTCGCGTCATTAGGTGGACTGCATGTACTCGGTACTGAGCGCCACGAGTCACGTCGAATTGATAATCAGTTGCGGGGTCGTGCCGGCCGTCAGGGCGATCCTGGTTCAAGCCAGTTCTTCGTCAGCCTCGATGATGATCTGATGCGCATCTTTGGCTCAGAAAAGATCGCCTCAATTATGAACACACTACGTCTACCTGATGATGTGCCAATTGAGAATGCCATGATTTCACGTTCGCTCGAGTCGGCTCAAAAGAAAGTCGAGGGCCATAACTTTGATATTCGTAAGCACCTAGTAGAGTACGATGATGTCATGAACTCGCACCGTGAGATCATGTATGCCCGACGTCGACGTGTCCTGGACGCTACCAGTCAGAAGGCAGAGATTCTCGATATGATTAGGGCAGAATTCTCAGCAATTGTGGCTGCAAATACTGACACTAAAACCTCCGACATCGATTTGGCAAAGGTCGCGGAATCAGCTGCCCAGGTAGTTACCCTGCCGTCTGATTGGGCTGATAGCCTTCAGTCTCGCTTACCACAAGACATTGTAGCGAATCTCATGGATCAGGCCGAGCAGCTATACAAAAAGCGCGAAGACGAGTTTGGCGAAGATAGCATGCGTATTTTGGAGCGTATTGTGAGTCTACAAATCATCGATAATGCCTGGTTGAATCACCTAGAGACCATGGAACATCTGCGGGACGGCATTGGTTTGCGTGGTTACGCTCAGCGCGACCCATTGGTTGAGTATAAGTCTGAAGCTTATCGGCTATTTAAGCAGCTACAAAGAGCGGTCGACGCTGAAGTGGCGACAACAATCTTCAAGGTAGCCTTGCAGCGTGACATGCCAGAATCCCTACCTGAAACAGCAATTACGTCGGGTGTAGCTCAGGCTCAGACGATTGGCCCAGATGAAAGTGGTGCATCACGCAGCGAACGTGGCAGTAGCGCGGGCAATCGAGCTGCTCGCCGGGCTGCCGCAAGGGCCGCCAAAAAGCAGCGTTCATAAGTCGCGCTAAAGAAGCATAACTAGTTTGACAAGGCGGCAATCTAGACCCTATACTTATTACTAATAGTAAATAAACAAAGGGTGAGTAATATGCCGGCCGAAAGCGGACCTTCGTCATCTTCAACTGAAACGGGCAAAAGCCCAGTCATTTCAACTCCAGATCTAAAATCAACTGCCGATCGTGGAATTTCAAAAACAGAATCAGGTTTGTTTGTGGTCAAAGAAGACCCTACGAATGTTGATCCAAAAGACAGTGCACTATCGGCGGCGCGCGGCGTTGGCATGAGTGAGAAAGGCCTTGGTTCGATTAAATACCCTGATAAGTTGAGTGCCGAAGAGCAGAAAGAAAAACAGATAGAAGAAGGTCCGACCGACTGGATTGATTGGAATGATCGGCGCGTAAAGGGTGGCGGCAGCGGTAATAATAATGGCGGCGGCAATATCCCTTCTGGCGAAGGTGGTAATAACAGCAATGGCGGTCGTACTTCTGGCGGCGAAGTCGTTATAGATGACGGCGGTATTGATAATGGTGGTCCTACGCCAGGTGGTGAAGGTGGTGGTGACAATAGTAATGGTGGCGGCAACACTCCTGGCGGCGAGGGCGGTGGTGACAATGGCGACGGCGGTACCCCAGGTGGCGAGATTGTCATAGATGACGGCGGTATTGACGGCGACGGCGGTACCCCAGGTGGCGAAGGTGGTGGCAACACTCCTGGCGGCGAAGGCGGTGGCCCCGAAGACCCAGAGGGTCCTCCTGTTTACGGCCCCGGCGTAGGGGATGCCTATGATCCAGCCGGCGGCGATCCAACTCCTCCAGTACCCCCAGCGCCTCCAGAGGACACCGATCCTGCCACCCCTGAAGGACGAGAGCCCGCTCCAGTTTATCCTGACTTTGAACAGACAAGAGCTGAGCTCGAAGATGCAATCCAGCGTTTAGCTAAAGCCAAGGATCGAAGCGATTCTATTTTTAGTCGATTCCATAAAAAGGTGGAGGGTCGCAACGACCAGGCCGAACTTGATGCCGCAAGCCAGCACCTCAAGGACGTCTTCGCCAAATATGTCAGTGCAATAGCAGGTGTTACGTACGAAGGTAATGCTCGAGCACGAGCTAAAATGGCAGAACTCGGAAGCACGGTCTTAAAGGACCCAAATGATCCAAGCCTCGGCTACGCCGATGGCGTCTCGCCTGATCTCATTAGGCAATACGAAGCGGCACAGAATGCGAAGCTCGCTGCGGAACGTGATGCGACCGAAATGATTGTGCAGGAAATGGCCTCAGCTCGCTATAAGGTTGACCAGGCTCAACTAGAGATCAAAAAACAGAAACCAGGTGGCAAATTTATATCTAAATTCCGTGAACTCTGGACGAAGCATCCAGTCATTAAGTCTGCAATTGGTTGGGGCTTAATGGGCGCCGGTGCAGTCGCAACAGCAAGTGGTGCTGCGCCATTGGCGATTGGCTTTTTTGCAGCCCGTAAGGCGCTTGGAACGGTAGGTACCTATATGGGGGTCGAGGGTGCCGGACGTGCGCTAACTGGACTCAAATCTAAACGTGAAGAGGCGAAAGGAGCACGAGAAGGACTAGAAGGGCTAGATATTCCAGTGCTCCGAGATATAGCCGAGCAGCGGGCTTCACAATTTGGAACAGAAGACAAGCTGACAGGTGAAACATTTAGTGATGAGCAACGTGTGGCTATCGAGCAGTTTGTGCAGCAGCATGCTTCTGAAATATTCTTTGAACCAAATAGTCTGTTCGAAGCAGTTAGGCGTCCTGAAATCAATCCTTCGGCTGTGGTTGACTCCCTCCTGGATGATCGACTCGATAGGCTCAAACGTGATTCGCGCTGGACACGACGTAGTAAGTACTTGGCAGCAGCAGGTGCAGCAGTCGTAGGCGCAGCGTCTATTGCAGCTATAAAGGACGCGCTTGATGCTCGTCCGCCTGTACCACGGCCAGCTGGCGAACCAACTTCGAAGCAACTTGATAATGCATTCTTCCAGGGCATTGCCGACCACCACGGGCCTAGTACTCGTGCAGACTGGGCGGCACTCCAGCAGGCTGGACCTGGCAAAGCTAAGCTTTTGTGGGAGGCAAATCCGAGTCATGAAATGGTTGGTAAGGCCTTTGCCGATGGTGCCTGGAGAGATCAATTGGTTGGCTTATCCGCTAAGGACCAATTGACCGCAGCACGGTTGTTTGGACAGCAGTTTGATGCAGGTACGTTCTCAGAACAATCAGCTGCAACTATTGTTGATGCATTAAAATAAGATAACCCTTTAAAGGAGTAACAATTATGGATAAAGATAATCAAGACTTATTTGAGAAGCTATCACTCACAGATCTACCACAGGTTCGTAAGGATCAGATTCTCGCTCAGCTCGATGAGCTCGTTCAGTCTCGTGTTGCGCTGGCGTTGAGTGAAAAGATGACCGAAGAGCAATCAACAGAGCTGGATAATATGGTGGACAACGGCACACCGGATCAGTTTCTAGAAAAAATTAAACAATACGTTCCAGATTACGATCAGATGGTCGCTAAGATTGCCGAAGACACCATTAGCGAGTTGGCCAACAACAAGGACGCTGTGCTTGCCGAGGTAGAGAGACTTCAGGCACAAGACAGTACGAGCTAAAGTCCGAATTTCTAGTATCGTCAAAAAACATTGACAAAATACTTAATATGTAGTAAAGTCTACTTGTTAACTATAACGTCTAGTTATGGTTGGTATTTTGACGAGACTTATATCTCAAAAAAGCAGGAGGGTGCTTGACGGGCGGATTACTTCATAATGAATATTTCTACCCTAAAGCTGGCCCAAACCTGCTTTTTTTTGTAGATCTACCTGGGTTCTGAGGTGGGATTCTGCATGCGTGATATCTGCCGCCCAGGTTGATCGTATGCAGGCTTCCACCCCAGACGAGGTGGACTACAGACAACCCTGGCGAACCGCCCAGGCCCTGTAGTGCCAAGACAACCAAGCATTCCTGCTTGGCCCTTGGTGCCCCGTCTGGGGCAACGACAGCCCTGTGGGGCGGAAAGGGGCAATCATGCCCATGACACCCGAAGAAAAGGCTGAGTTCGAACGTCAGCAAGCTGTGCAGAGCTGGCTGACGGACGAGCACGCTCGGACCCGCCGCGGCCTGACCGGCATCGGCCGTCGCACCGCCGGTCTGGAGCGCCACGCTGCTGCCACGGACACCACGCTCGCCGCCGTTCGCGACGAGCAGACCGCTTCGGCGGCCTGGCGGGCGGATGTGACCGCCTGGCAGAGCGGTGTCGACGTCTGGGGGGCCGATGCGGACGCCCGCATCACCCTGGCCCAGGAGACGGCCGACCTGGCTGGCATTCGTGCCACCCAGGCCCGTGACATGGCTGCGCTCAGCATCAACGACGCGGCCCGCGCCAACCGGCGCATCACGGCGGCCACCAGCCCCGATGGCACCTGGCTGACCGGCCTCGTCACCGTGATCGGCTGGACGGCCTTGGTGCTGTTCGGTGCCTGGATGGCATCGGGGCTCGACAACGGTCGGCGGCAGCTGGGGGACCACCCCAGCTTCCAGCCCATCGTGATCGGGGGCTGGCTCCTCGGACTGGTGTTGATCACGGTGATCACCATCGCGTCCGTGCTCAGCAGCAGCGACAACGACGTCGCTGCCCCGGCTCCGCAGCCGCAACCGGCTCCGCAGCCGCAACCGGCTCCGCAGCCGACGCCCGCCATGGGCACCCCGGCGGTCAACCCGCCCACGCCGGCACCGGCCGGCAACCGCTGAGCGCGCAGCTCAGCAGAAGCTTCTTGGGCCGAGAGAGCGCCAGCTCTCTCGGCCTAGGGGCAACACAAGTACCTACACTTTGTGATAACTGCATTATCGTGAGCCCATAGGCCTCTCGCGATAAGTTGTTGTTCCAAAGGCCTCGAAGACTCCTGAGAGGAGTTTGACATGAATGCATCGAGAAGGCTCCTCTTCGGGAGCTTGAGCGCGGTCTTCGCGATCGTGGGTGGGCTGCTGCTTCTGCTGCAGTTCACGTCGCCCGCCAAGGGTGACCCCACGCCCAACCCACCGTCTGCCGCGGAGTGCTTGCAGCAGTCGTTGCACACCTTCGCAGCCGACGCTGGCAAGACCGCTCCGGACAACTACGGACCTCCCGTCGGTGGACCGAATCGGATCGACCTGGTGGAGCCGCAGTTCGATGACACGAACTGCAAGGACATGCTGATCCTGCAGTCGTCGCGTTGGCACCTCGCTACCGCAACGGCGCCGCGCAATGCGGCAGAGATCAACAAGCATGCTTCCTGGGCCGCAAAGGATGCCAAGCTGAGGGCCGCGGACTACGCGGACTTCCGCAGTGCGGCGTTCGGTGATAGCACCGGCAGGGACATCGTGCAGGTTCCGAAGGGAACGACGTACTGGACGCTTGCGGCCAAGAACGTCGGCGGGACCTGGTCGGTCTACCAGACCCAGGTGACGCTCAGCCACACCGAGCCCATGCTGGAGGTCACGACCGCGAACGGAGCGAAGAAGCTCTTCAAGTTGTCGTGCCACTTCCAGCCGGTCTCGCCCGAGGAGTTCCCAGGGGTTCCGGTGGGGCCGCCTCCGGGCGGACCGAGTTCACCGCCTCCGAGCGGTGGCTACACGCCCCCTCCGGGTACGACGCCTACCACCCCACAGGGCGGCAAGGTGGACAACCATCCCGTCGGAAACCCCCTCCCGGGCGGCGCCGGTGGACCCCAGGCGGGGAACACCGACACCACTCCGGACACGGAGGACCCCGATGGCACCCATCACGGGTCCAGTGGGTCCACGGGGTGTCACGGTGGGTGCACGGGAGGAACCCCAACCACGACCCGGCCGGTTCCGCCGAGCACGGTCGAGACCACACCGGTGACGGTTCCGGCCCCCACGGCGTCCACCACGGTCCCCGGACCGTAGGCCCAAGACCAAGCGCACTGGATGCGCTACACCCGAACCCCCCTCCCTCGCGGAGGGGGGTTCCTCACGTTATGGACATATATTCCAATACATTGTATAGCCGCATAAAAAGCTTAAGCTGTAAATGTATGGGTGATTATCACTATCGAATAAATCCAGGAGTAAAACATAAGCAAAAAGTGTTGACATAAGTATTAAAACATGATATCATCACTAAGTAATTCGTTCGTTGAAAACTCAATCTCCCAACAGGCAATTCGTTATATTAAATGTCCTTTAATCTACAAAGGAGAAGACCTATGCAAATTAGTCGACTCAAAAAGATTGGACTCGGCCTAGCCGTAGCTGCAGTAAGTGTAATACTTCCTGTCGCTGCATATGCTAGCTGGGGTCCCGATCGACCTACCAAAGAATATTATGAAGGCGTACCTGGTTTCGACCATGTTACCTTCAACTCGTTCACTGGTACAAAAAACTATGGCGACGAACGTATGTTTTACGATGTAAAAGATGCTTCGAACACAAACCAAGGTGGTTTCTCGGATGAACTCAACGTTCAGCCAGGGCAGGAACTTTTGTTCCGCACCTACGTACATAACGGGGCTGATTCTAGCCTCAATGATGCTGCGCATAACTACGCAGGTATCGCTCGAAATACAAAAGTAAAAGTCCTGTTGCCAACTGGAAATGATACCGCTTTGCGAAGTATTAGCTTTATTTCGGCTACGAACGCTCAGCCTGGCGAAGTTTCTGACAGTACAAAGCTGATTGGCGATACGCCTTTCAGTCTAGAGTATATCCCAGGGTCTGCACTGATGCATACCAATGCAACCGCAGGCACCCCCGGTATCAAGCTGTCTGACGACATTGTTAAAGACGGCGCGCCAATCGGCTATGATAAAGCTGATGGTAATGTGCCCGGATGTTTTCAATATGGCTCAGTCGTGGTATTTAAAGCCAAAGTAGTCGCACCAAAGCTCCAGATCACCAAGCAAATTGGTATTCCTGGAAGCGGAAAGTGGGAAAAGGAAGTTGCTGCAAAACCGGGCGACACCCTTAGCTACAACGTACACTACGAAAACAAAGGTAACGCAGTAGCCCACAATGTGGTTTTGACTGACAAACTACCTGCAAACGTAGATGTAGTGCCTGGTACAGTCAAGTTGTATAACCCACTTCACCCGGATGGAAAACAACTCAATGACACATCTTTCTTCAATGAAGGTATTAACGTATCAGACCACGCTGTAAATGCCGGTGGTAACGTGCAGTTTAAGGTAAAAGTTAAAAGCACGTTGAAAACAAGCTTTACTGGAGTAAATACTGCCTGTGTTGGTTCTGACGAAACTCGTAAGGACATCTGTGATACGGCTACTTTCAAGGTAACAATTGATTGTAAGACAAATCCAGAACAACCGCAGTGTAAGACTCCTCCAGTACAGAACTGTACTACCAACCCAGAGCGACCAGAGTGTAAAACAACCCCCCCAGTAACTACGTTACCTGAGACAGGTGTGGAAGCTCCGATCGCCGGGCTAGCCGGTATGGGAGGCATGAGTTACGCAGTAACCTCGTACATCCGAAGCAAGAAGAATCTTGCTAACGCTCTGCGAAACGTTCGAAAGTAAGCTGAGAGTTTAGACTCGAAGCCCTACACCTAAAAAGACCCTCGCGGGTTCGCCCGCGGCCAAGGGTCTTTTTAGTTTTGGTAAGAATGCCCCCAAGGGGGTAGAATAGGAGCATGAAACAACTGATTGACCAATTATCAAACATGCTTGCCGGAGTCAGAAGCGCAATCACGCAAATCGACCTGCCAGCTCAGGAGGCTGAGCTGGAGCAAAAGGAAGTCGCTATGAGTGAGGGTGGTTTTTGGGATAATCCAACGTTGGCCGAAAAGGTTAGTAGTGAAGCTGCTAGTCAACGTAAGTACATCACCAGCTGGCGTGAATTAGAGGCCGATTTAAGTACTACACTAGAGCTAGCCGAGTTAAGTGATGATACGCAACTGGATGAATTCGAGTCGCAGCTAGCGAGACTAGTGGCGCGTTATGACGCACTCATGGTTGAGCTCAAGCTAAGTGGTGAGTTTGATACTGGCCCCGCAGTTGTTCAAATTTCTGCTGGCGTGGGCGGAACTGATGCACAAGATTGGGCCCAAATGCTTATGAATATGTACGTGCGCTATTGCGATAAGGCTGGATTTAGAACCGAGTTGGTAGATGTGTCCTACGGCGAAGAAGCTGGTATTAAGAGTGCTACTTTGGAAGTAACGGGTAGATACGCTTATGGTAAATTAAAGTGTGAAAAGGGTGTGCATAGGCTAGTCCGTCTGAGCCCATTTAATGCTCAGAACTTGCGCCAGACATCATTTGCGCTGGTAGACGTGATCCCGGAGATTCCTGTTGAGAGCGTTCACATTAATCCGGATGATTTGCGGATCGATGTGTTTCGCTCTGGCGGACACGGCGGTCAGAGTGTGAATACAACTGATAGCGCCGTGCGCATAACGCATTTGCCTACCAACACCGTGGTGAGTATCCAAAATGAGCGCTCCCAGCTCAAGAACAAAGAAAAGGCCATGAGTATTTTGGTCTCACGACTGGCTGAAATTGCTCGCGAACAGCAGCTCGAGGATATCGCGCAGATCCGAGGTAACGTAAAGAGTGCTGATTGGGGCGCCCAGATACGCTCCTATGTAATGCAACCCTATACTAAGGTCAAGGATCACCGAACCGACTTTGAGACCAGTGATGTTAGCGGCGTGCTCAGCGGGAACATCGAACCATTTATCGACGCATATTTGACGCAAGCTGTTGGCGATAATTCCGCTAACTAGCCTTTATTCGTAAGCGTCATTACGCTACAATGAATGCATATGATTTTACTAGATCGCGTATCAGTTATGTACCCGAACAAAACGGTTGCCTTGTCGGGCGTCTCGCTTCATATTGCCCCTAAAGAGTTCGTAACGATCGTTGGTTCGAGTGGTGCAGGTAAATCCACTCTGATACGTTTACTTATTAAAGAAGAGGTGCCTACCTCGGGCAAAATCGTCGTCGGAAGTGTTGATTATGACACCATCGACAAGTCAAACATCCCTCACTTGCGTCGTCGTATCGGTGTAGTATTTCAGGACTTTAAGCTCCTACCGAATCTAACCGTTTATGAAAATGTCGCCTTTGCCCTCGAAGTGTCAGGCGTGAAGACACGCGAAATCAAACGCGCTGTACCTAAAATCCTACAATTGGTTGGTTTGAGTGAAAAGGCAGGGGATTACCCAAGCGAGATATCAGGTGGCGAAAAGCAACGTACGGCCATAGCACGGGCTCTCGTTCGTAATCCTAAGATCCTGATTGCCGACGAACCCACTGGGAATCTTGATCCAAAAAACTCTTGGGATATCATTGAGTTGCTGCTCAAGATTAATAAGTTTGGTACAACAGTGTTGCTCACTACGCACAACAAAGAGATCGTCAATGCGCTTAAAAAGCGAGTCATTACGATTAATCGCGGACGAGTCACGAAGGATGAGAAGGTAGGACGGTACGTCGTATGATTACACTTTGGCGAATTTTCAAAACGGGCTTTCGCAATATATTTCGTAATGCCTGGTTGTCCACTGCAGCTACTGCCATCATGGTGATTACTCTGTTGGTGGTAACGTTTTTTGGTTTTTCGGCTGTATTTGTAAACAACCAGTTGGCTGAAGTAAAGAGTAAGATTGATCTTAGTCTTTTCATTGCCGATGAAGCCACACAGGATAGCATTAAAGAACTACAGGCAAAATTGATAGCCCAACCCGAAGTTAAATCTGTGGAGTATGTCAGCAAGGAAGACGCCTTGACCAAGCTTGCTGCAAGTAGCGCCGATGGCAAAAAACTAGCTGAGTCAGCTAAGGAGATCGGCAATCCACTACCAGCTTCATTTGAGGTCAAGGTAAAAGACCTCGACACGATCAAGCAAGCCAACGAGAATCTCAAGAAGCTCGATACAGCCAAAATAATTAGTGAATCTAGCCTTGATAAGCGAGATGAGAACCGACAAGGTATTGTGGAGAATATCATTAAGATCAGTAGCGGTGTGGCTCGAGTAGGGGCTGTTTTGAGCTTTTTATTCCTAGCTATTGCTCTGCTGGTTATATTCAATACGATCCGAATGGCGATTTTTACCCGTCGGGAAGAAATTGAAATCATGCGCTTGGTTGGTGCGACTAACTGGTTTATTCGTGGTCCGTTTATCGTCGAAGGTTCACTCTATGGTGTGTTCGGCGGCAGTGTTGCTCTGCTGCTACTAATACCGATTTCCAGGGCCATTGGGCCATTTATTACCCAGCGGCTTAATGCCGGCGCCGCAATTGATTACTTTACTACACACTTTGGCCTGGCGGTCATCATGATCTATAGTTTAGGAATATTTATCGGTGCCGTGAGTAGTTGGTTCGCTATCTCGCGTTATTTGCGGCTTAAATAACGCTGACCACACTGTTGTATGAAGGGGGACTATGCTATAATTGGGTCAATACTTAGGAGGGTGCTAGGCTTGAAAAACATCAAAACAAAAGTAGTTGTGGCTCTGACGATGGCCTCTGTTGTGCTGGTTGGTTTTGCAATTATGGCAAGCCCTGTCAAGGCGGATCAGCTTCAAGAGCAGATCGACGCTCTTCGATCAAAAGTGCGTGATACACAGGCGCAAGCTGCCCAGAAAGCAGCTGAAGCTAGTACACTCAAAGGTAAGCTCGCCAGTATTGACGCCGAAATCTATGCAGCCCAAGCTGCGCTTAATCTAACAAACTCTGAAATTCGCGGTACGCAGGCTGAAATCGACCAGGCTAATCGCGACCTTGATCGCCAGAAAGAAATTCTAAAAGATAACCTTCGATTAGTCTACAAACAGGGCGAAATAAGCCCATTAGAGCTGATTGCCTCAAGCAAGAACTTGAGTGATTTTGTCGCCCAGTCGCAGTACTTGAATGCTATCAAGAATAAGATCAACCAAAATCTTCGTAAGATCGACGACCTTAAGCGTGAATTGAGTATTAAGCAGGGCCAGCTCAATGCGTTAGCTGAACAGCAAAAAGTAACATATGACCAAATTGCCGCGCGTCGCGCCGAGCAAGCTAGCATATTGGCCCGAACACAGGGTGAAGAGGCAAATTATCGTAAGGTAGCCGAGGAAGACAGTAAAAAGATCACTGAACTAAAGCGTCAGCAAGCAGCAATTATTGCCGCTCAATCATCGAATGTTAGCTATGGCGGTACGGGCGGATATCCGTGGGCCAATGTCAATCCTTTCCCTAGTTTTGTAATTGACACCTGGGGAATGTACGCACGTCAGTGCGTATCCTATACTGCCTGGAAGGTGGCAACTACTGGCAGGAACATGCCGTATTGGGGTGGTCGTGGGAATGCTAATCAATGGGATGATAATGCTCGCGCCGCCGGCATCCCAGTGGATAGTAGCCCTAGGGTAGGCGACATTGCGGTGCTTAATTCCGGCACCTATGGGCACGTTATGTACGTGGAGCGCGTGAATGGTAACGGTACTATTCGTGTTAGTCAATATAATGCAGCGTTTGACGGTCGGTACTCAGAGGCAGACGTTAGCATAGCAGGATTGGTGTTCATTCACTTTTAATATTGTATGGAGCCTATAGACCCACAGAAACCAACTCAGAGTCGGCGAAAAAACATTCTAAGTCTTATTGTTGTTGGATTTCTATGTTTTGCTGTCGGCTTTAGTTTTAATGCAGTTGGCGCCAAAGTTTACTTGGGAGCGCCGCGTCAGGCGGCTGGCTCGAATATCGATCTATCTACCTTTAATCAAGTAGATAAGATCCTCAAGGCCAAGTTTGATGGCACTATTAATCCCGAGAAGCAAAGCGAGGGCGCTACAGCGGGGATGGTTGCAGCCCTAGGCGATCCTTACACTACATATTTAACTCCTGAACAGAATAAAGCTTTGAGCGATGATTTAAATGGCGAGCTCAGCGGAATAGGCGTGGAGGTCGGGCTTAAGAACGGTAAACTTACCGTGATCGCCCCTATTGACGGTACGCCAGCTGCCAAAGCCGGCTTGCGCAGCGGTGACTATATCGCTGTTATCAACGGAGTAGATAGCTCTGGGTACACTCTCGATGAGGCAGTCAGTAAAATTCGAGGTGAAAAGGGCACTACAGTCAAGCTAACAATAGTACGCGGTAGTGAACCGCCGAAGGAAATCGAGATTACCCGCGACCTGATTACAGTGGCTAGTGTTACCACAGAGGTACGCAATGGTAACGTTGGCTATATTCGCATTCGCAGATTTGCCGAAGAAACGAATGACCTTATTACAAATGCCGCAGCAACCTTTAAAGCCCAGGGTATTAAGGGTATTGTACTTGATGTTCGCGACAACCCTGGGGGGTATCTGGACTCAGCGGTAGAGGTTAGCAGCCAGTTCGTTGGCAGTGGCACTATTGTAGAGGAGCGTAGTAAGCATAGCGAGAACCGTACGTTCAACGCTTTGCCAGGTGGTAGATTTCTGGATCTTCCAGTTGTAATGCTTATTAATGGTGGTAGCGCTTCGGCATCAGAGATTACAGCTGGAGCTCTCCATGATGCGAAACGAGCTACTTTAGTAGGAGAAAAAACTTTTGGCAAGGGCAGCGTTCAGCAAGTAATCGACCTAAAGAATGGCGCTAGCCTTAAGGTCACAATTGCTCACTGGTTTACACCAAAAGGCGTTAATATCGGTAAAGAGGGCATTAAGCCCGACGTGGAGGTTAAGCTCACAACTGATGATTATAATGCCAGCCGAGACCCCCAGTATGCTAAAGCACTTGAACTCATAAGCCAAAAGGCTGCCCAGTAGCCTGACAGCTCATATGGTGTTGTAATTATTCCACAACACACTAAATATCGATAAAACTCTTGACCACTTCTAAGCACAAGGATTATTATAAATCCTAGAGGAGGGGAGAAATGAAAAAAACAAAACAGACAAAGTATATCTTTGTGACCGGGGGCGTGGTCTCTGGTCTCGGTAAAGGGATCACCGCAGCTTCGTTAGCCAAACTACTTAAGGCACGAGGCTTTTCTGTTTCTATGCAGAAGTGTGATCAGTATCTTAACGTCGATGCTGGAACGCTTAACCCAGCCGAGCATGGGGAGGTATTTGTGACTGCTGATGGCGCAGAGACAGACTTAGACCTGGGTCATTACGAGCGGTTTACGGGTATCGAAATGAGTAAGCTCAGCTCGATGATGAGTGGCGCCGTCTTTAGTAAGGTTTTTGCAGACGAACGCGCGGGTAAGTTTCTTGGCAAAACGGTACAAATGATCCCACACATCACAGGTGAAATTCAATCACAGATTGAGCGCGCTGGACGGGATAGCGATGTGCACTTCGTTGAGATAGGAGGAAGTATTGGGGACTATGAAGCTATGGCCTTTGTCGAGGCCATACGACAGTTTAAGAGGCGTGTTGGTGCAGAAAACACGCTCTATGTGCATGTAGTGTTTGCACCGTATTTAGTGGCTTCAAATGAGCTTAAGACTAAACCAGCCCAAAATAGCGTGCGTGAACTTCGTGGGCTAGGCATTATGGCCGATGTATTGTGTGTGCGCAGTGATCACGAGATTGGCGTGGAAGAAAAAGATAAGCTGAGTTTGTATTGTGATGTGGCGCCCGAAGCCATCGTGCCCCTCGTGACGGCCAAGTCAGTTTATCAGGTTCCGCTCACTATGGAAGAATGCGGGATCGGAGATTATATCGTAGGGCGTCTTGGTTTGCCTGGGCGTAAGGCAGACCTTGATTCGTGGCGGGCTATGGTCGCACGAATCCAAAATACGCAATCGAGTGTAAAGATAGGCGTAGTTGCGAAGTACCTCAGCAACCTAGATACGTATGCCAGCGTATTCGAAGCTCTCAAGGCAGCTGGTTGGCACCATGGGCATAAGGTGGAGATTGAATGGATTAATGCAGAGGAATTGGAGGCTGACATAGCCCCCCTAAGAAATCTCGATGGCATATTGGTGCCTGGCGGGTTTGGTTCGCGTGGGGTTGAGGGAAAGATTCTGGCCGCCCAGTACGCACGCGAGAACAAGGTGCCATACTTAGGTTTATGTCTGGGTATGCAGGTGGCGGTGATTGAGTTTGCTCGTAATGTCGTTGGGCTTAGGTCGGCACATAGCACCGAGATGAATTCCAAAACGAAGCACCCGGTTATAGATATTATGCACGACCAAGTTGGTGTAAAACTCGGGGGTACGATGAGATTAGGGAACTATCAGGCAGTACTAAACCCACGCTCACGGAGTTATTTGGCGTATGGTTTGGCCGAAGTACATGAGAGGCACCGGCACCGTTATGAATTTAATAACAGTTATCGTAAGCAGCTCGAATCTGCCGGTATGATCATTGCCGCTGAGTCGCCAGACCGTAATCTAGTAGAGATCATTGAGGTCAAAGACCATCCATTTTTCATTGCCTCGCAGGCTCATCCTGAATTTAAGTCTCGACCAGATAGTCCACACCCACTTTTCAGAGATTTTATTGCCGCTGCTTGGAAGCAAAGTACTAGTCAACAGGAGGGTAGTGAGGGTATGATGAAGGTAGTAAGCCAGGAGGGACATGAAACAGCCTAAGATTCTACTTGTAGAGGACGATAAAGAGCTTGCTGAAGCATATAGAGTTCGATTCGATGCCGAAGGTTTTAGTACGCACTGGACGGAAAATGGTGAAGATGCTTTAGCTCAAACAATTTCGTTTAAACCCGATATCATCTTGCTCGACATCATGATGCCGCGAATATCTGGTTTTGATGTTCTCGATATTTTACGCAATACTCCAGAAACAAAGAATATCAAAGTCGTTGTGATAAGTGCTTTGTCGCAGCCATCAGATATTGCCAAGGCTACCGAGCTTGGTGCTGATGAGTATATCGTTAAAGCACAGTCGACAATTGCCGATGTTGTTGTAAGGATTAAAGCCCACATCGACTCATAAGTAGTACATCCGCCCCAGTATGCCCGAGGCGGATGCTTTAGAGAAATGCAGAGAGTGGCCTGTCGGCTGGCTCGAGCTGGACTTTGTGCTTGATCTGTTCTACGGAGAAGTAGCGAGCTTCGGTTGAACCGTCGCCGAGAACAAATTTCGCATCAGGATCGACGCTGACCTCATAGCAGACTGCTAAGCACCATACTCCATACTTTGTATTGAGGGCGCTGAAGCTAAAGCAGGGCTGGCTGGAGATGGCTTTTGTTTCAATACCGAGCTCTTCCGCTACCTCCCTACGGACTGCATCATAGAGGTCTTCGCCATGTTCTAACCCACCACCAGGAATACTCCAGAGATCCGACCTTTCTTTCACGAGGAGAACCTCGTTTTGCTGGTTACGAATAATCGCTTTGGCTGCTACCCGATAAAATGGGCTGGGAAACTTAACATCAGTCATGGCTGGATTTTATCATATCTAATCTAAACAAAAAACCGCCTTAAGGGCGGCTTTATACCAGATAGCTAAACGCTTATTGTGCTTTGACGTGCACGAGGGTTTTACGCTGTGCTCGGCCGCTAAAGAGGGTTTTGCGTGCCTGTGTGAACTCAATCTTGCCCGGAGTAGTAGCGAAGATCGTGTAATCTTTGCCCATACGGGTGTTTTCACCAGCACCATACTTGGTGCCACGTTGGCGAATGATAATATTACCGGCTTTTACTTCTTGACCACCAAAAAGTTTTACGCCGAGTCGTTTGGATTGGGAATCGCGACCGTTTTTTGTAGAGCCGCCGGCTTTTGTCTTTGACATATCGTTATCTCACTTAGCTATTAATACTGCTATCTCGCGGCCAACAAATTGATTTTCTCTGCGATAAACCAAACTGTCATGCCCGCTACACTGTTCAAAAGTATACCCTAATTGAGTGATTTGGTCAATAACTGGCAGGTGTAAAAGTCCGCTGCTTGTTTGCCACGTAGGGAAGCTGATCACGAGCCGCTGTTTTGGCTTGAGCAGTGTACGCAAATGTCGTAAGTAGAGCTGATAGAGGGAGTTAGTAGGTGTCACAATCGCGTCCTTCTGGTTACTCCGTATGGGGGCATGAATCGGCGTACCGAGAAAGCCTTCGGTTACAATTGTCGCATTCGCGGGCAGTTCGGCAAGCGTCGTGGCATCTGCCTGCCAGACCTTATAATCTGTCTGTAAGGGATAGTTATTTGCCAACCAGTCAAGGTTTCGCTGGCTGGCGCTAACCATTGCGTCGCTTACATCGCTACCAAATGCGTCGTGCCCCATGAGCAACGCCTCTTGCAAGATAACTCCGTTGCCGCAAAAGGGGTCGTAAACAGCCTGATCACATTTAAGTTGGGCTAGGTTGAGCATAATTTGTGCTAACTTTGGCGGCAACATACCGACTTTGCTGTCACGTACCGGCCTATCCCAGTCACGTTTGCTATAGCTGTCTATATCTTGGTAGGCGTAGGTTTGGGCGATATAGAGCGATTTGCCACTGAGGTACAAAACAATTTCGACGCCTTTGGTGGTGAGCTGGTTGTATTTGAGCTGGGCTGCAGATAGGGCTGAGCCTGTCTTTGGCTGGATGTAGCGAGCCGATCTACCTTGCTGAGTAAGCAGTTTTTTCACCTTTACGCCAACCATGCGGAGTTCACGAGGGCCTATAAAGCCCTTGCCGTAGCCGCTGAGCGCAAAGCTGATTTTGCTACCCGTGGCGGCCTGTGGTGAAGCGAGCAGTAGGGCGGAAAGCTGATTCGCAAGCTCATCATGGTTCTTACTTCCCTCGTTTGTTTCAAGGACGGTAGCCAATTTAATGCTACCGCCGAGACGGACAATATCTGGCTTTTCATCATCAATGAGCATAGCCGATGGTGCCAAGAACGTCGTTTGCTTGAACTGCGCCTCTAATTCTGCTCGACAGAGGAGGAGTTCGCGCCCTAAAATCGCCAATGTTTTCATATGCTTAAGTATACGCTACTTTAGTAGTTACGTCAGAGTAGGGTACAATAAGATCTATGAAGGGACGCTATCGATATATCTTTTTTCTCCTAGGCATACTTGGGGTCGGCTACATTGCGCTCAATAACACGGATAAATTTAGTCAGTTTATTGCGACCCTGCGTGATGTTAACCTCTGGGTGTTGTTGCTCATACTACCAATTCGCTACCTGAGTTATTACAGTAACACCCGCTACTTCGTGAGTTTTTTGAAAATGTTCGGACACCGAGTTGGCGAACAAAAACTCTTCCGTAGTGTGGTGACAATGAACTTTGTAAATACAGTGTTTCCTACTGGGGGGATCTCTGGGGTTTCGTATATTGCCAATGCACTCAAACCAAAAGTCGATAGCCATACCACGGCTATTGCTCAAGTATTTTGGCAGGCCTTTACCATTGCGGGCTACTTCATATTTTTAGTAATAGCTTTTTTAAGTCTGTTTATTACTTCATCAACCGACCGGATTGGATCGAAGGTAATACTGCTTTTCATCCTGGCGGTGCTTGGACTAGGTATTGCTGCTTCAGTTGTGTTGTTTCAGCGCAATACGACCGAAAGGCTCATGTACTGGGCGACACGGCCTATAAATGCTGTGTTGCACGTCATCAAGCGTGATGCCCTCAGTCGAGAGAGATTACAGAGGTTCTTTGATGACTTTTATGGCTCGATATCGCACATGAGAGCGAATAGAGGAAGTGTGTTAAAGCCAATAATGTGGACATTCGCCGGATTATTTTTTGAGGTTGCATCCGTATACATCGTATTCGTCGCATTTGGGCAGTTCGTAAATCCTGGGGTTGTTATAGCAGGATATAGCTTGGCACTTCTGTTCTCTATGGCTTCGTTTTTCACCGCAGGCGTAGGCGTGTACGAAGCTACCATGGTGGCAACCTTTGTAGCCTTGGGTCAGCCATTGGGATTAAGCCTGTCTGTTACGTTGGTCTATCGCACCATTGCTTTGTGGCTCTTCTTGCCTGTTGGCCTGTACTTTTATAAGCGAGAAACTATCGATGGAGCATGAAGTCCTTAGCGTTTCCGAACTAAACGCCTTTATTAACCAAACCCTACAGTTTGCTTATCCGCTGGTGGTTGTTGAGGGTGAAGTGAGTAGCTTTAAGGTCAACCAGGGTAAGTGGGTGTTTTTTGATCTCAAAGATGAAGAATCTACAATTGGCTGCTTTATGCCCATCTACCAATTAAAGGTCCAGCTTCAGGACGGTATGAAGATTCGAGCAGTCTCATCGCCAAACCTGACAAAATGGGGCAAATTCAGTCTGACGGTTCGTGCGGTAGAGTTGGCCGGTGAAGGGCCGGTTAAAAAGGCCTTTGAGCTCCTTAAGGCCAAGCTCGATGCTGAAGGTTTATTCGCTCAGGAACGCAAAAGGCCCTTGCCAGCCTTTCCGAAGAAGATAGGCCTTATTACCTCACGTCAGGCGGCGGCCTATAATGACTTCCTGACGATTTTGCAGGATCGATGGGCAGGGGTTGAAATTGATCAGGCTCAGGTACAAGTACAAGGGGCAGATGCTCCGGCACAAATTGTGCGGGCTATTGAATACTTTAATCAACGTGCTGAACACTATGATGTTGTGGTTATTATTCGTGGCGGAGGTAGTGCGGAGGACTTACAATCCTTTAATGCCGAAAATGTCGTGCGTGCGGTTTATGCCTGTAAAATACCAACCATTGTCGGGATTGGTCATGAGGACGACATTAGCTTGGCGGAGCTTGTTGCTGATCTCAGAGCGGCTACGCCAACTGATGCAGCTCGTCTGGTTGTGCCAGATAAGAAAGATATGATCGCAAGCTTGGATTTTCGAATCGAGAAGGCCTCCGAGAACATAGTTGGCAGGATTCAAGGAGCTAAGCGTGCCGTTGAACAAATGAATAACAGCTTTTTACAGTTGCTACAAAACACTTCGCGCCATATCTATGACTGCGCGAGCCGCATGACCTATGGGGTTGAGAAAAACATGCATCATGCCCGCCAGCTGATTGACGCACATGCGCGAACCGTTGCAAGCCTTGACCCGCGCGTGATCCTAAGTCGAGGCTACAGCATTGCCACACTTAATGGCAATGTCCTTAAACGCGCGCAAGATGTGGGTCCTCAGGATACAGTCATGCTACAATTGCACGAAGGAGCGTTATTAGTAAGGAGTAAAAATGACTAAAACCGATGAGACTCGCAAGCAGGAAGATTTTGACTTCGCCGCTTCTATGAAGGAACTTGAAGAGATAACAACATATCTAGAACAAGCTGACGTGGATTTGAATGAAGCAATTGCACGTTTTGAGCGTGGTTCAAAGTTGGCTCAACAGCTCAAGGATTACCTTACTGAAGCCGAGAACACAGTCCAGCAACTGAAACAAGATTTTAGCAAGTAGCGACATAGACAATCACAGCTAAATGTGGTAGAGTATGGTTATGTATTCCAATATACCAGACTATTTTATTGCCCTTATGAAACAGAAAGCCGGCTTACTTAATGACCAGCAGACGGCAAGGGTAGTGCGCGCTATCAGTCAGGCTCTTAATACAAGCTTGACGCCCGCGCAGGCAAATAAGTTTTTTGCGGCCACACCGGCGTACCTACGTCCTTCAAAGCAGAGCTTTTTTACTTCAATTGGCAATTGGCAAAAACCAGTGAGTAACAAGTCAGTTTTTGAGCAATTATTGGCACGTTTGCAGTTAACAGACCCGCATGAGGCCGAGGTTCTGCTCGGGGCGTACTTTGGAGCGATCCGCACGATCGTTGCCAGGGACGTCGATTTGAAGATCAGCTTGGTTTTACCTAAAGATCTCGGTCGTTTCTACGTGCAAGCGCCGAGGGGGTAATGGATAAAATCGAGCTGATTCATCAGCACGACGTGCTTATTTATCCAGAGGTTCTGTTTAATCGTCCAATCTCTGGTTTGAATCGCCTGCATATCATGCTCATCGGCGGTGATGTTGCGCAACTCAACACACTGAATCAAGCCTATACGGCGCTTTTGGCACTTGGGCTTTCCCCCGAGTGTATAGCACTCGACAACCCAACCGTGAACGAGTATCTCCCTATCGACACGCTAAAACTCCACGTTGATAAGAAAACTCAGGTAATTGTTGAGACCGCATCTGTTATCGATATGGCTCAGCGAGCGAATCTAGCCGTTTTGTGTCCTGGCGGTCATATGAACAGTAGCGTTCAGATCTTGTGTGAAAAAGTCCTGACCGAGTGTAGCGTTCCGGTTATTATTACTGATGAAGCTCTCCCGCTTTATGACAACTTGCCCACTACCATACTCTCAAGACAAAACACCATGTTTGCCTTGAGTCTTGGCGGGTTGAAACGGCTGGAGCGTTCTCTTGGCATCCATATCTCTGACCGACCTAGCCGCGGGATTTATAACATTTTGGCACACATCGCCGCCCTGCAAAAAGTCGTGGCAGCACGCTTTATTTGCTACGACGATGACTTGATTGTTGTGAGCGATATGACTGAAGTGTCCTCGCGCTATGGGGTTATACATTTGGATGGTGCCAATGCATTATCAAGCCCAGGTCTGTTTATAGGGCTGCTGGCTGGTTTACTAGCACAAATGCAACCTGGCTTTAATCAAGCCATCCAAAAGGTCATTACGAGCGGGTATTTGTTGCGCAAAATCCTGCATGCGCAACAGGCTGACGATCAATCCCGCTCTGTCGACCAACTAATCACATCGACCGTTCAGGCTGAGCTCGCGTAGGCTCACCAAGCACCTGTATGTAAAATCGAAAAAAATGAATTCTGGTGCCAGAGGTGGGACTCGAACCCACAAGCCTTGCGGCACACGATTTTGAGTCGTGCGTGTATACCAATTCCACCACTCTGGCAAAGTACTTCATAATGTTCGCCATTCATAAAGCCTCTGTATTATAATGGATGAGTACAAATATTGTCTATGACTGAACAGAAGCCCAACTATACTCTTAGCATCGAAGAACTGACCCAGGGTCAGTCTGTTTCAGTTCCTAATAATACCGCCAACCCTCACCAGCCACAATCTGATTATGCTCAGGGTGTGTCGAATGAGGCACAGACCGACGCTTTGGCTAGTCAAATTCAGCCGGGCCTACCAACATATATCAATCAGCCTAACGCTTCGCAAGCGCCGACTAGCCCAAGTAATACAAGTATGGCAGCGAGCAAGCCGGCTGAGCCAATGAATATACAGGCTCCAGCGAGCGCAGTGGGCAGGATCGGTCAAGTGGCTCAGAAACATCGACACAAACTTCGTCCTATTAGCTATAGTGTCGGTGCATTCTTACTATTTATCGTATTATTTAACTTTCAGCTTATCGCCCAGCAGATCGGGTATTTTCTAAACCCACCAAAACCGGCGGCTAACTTGGCTCTGCAGGATCCGAATGCAATTACGTCGAATGCAAGTATTGTTCCTCCTGAGAGTCTTATTATCATCCCCAAGATTAATGTCAGCGCCCCAATTGTATATGCTGACTCGGTGGCTGAAGACGAAGTCATGAAGGATCTCGAGAGCGGTGTGGTCCACTACGCCAACACCGCAAAGCCTGGCGAGAATGGTAACGCAGTGATCTTCGGGCATTCATCAAACGATTGGTGGGAGTCTGGAAACTATAAGTTTGTGTTTGCCCTACTAGGTAAACTTGAAGTAGGCGACCAAGTCCAGGTGAATTATTCATCACGTAAGTACGTGTATGAAGTAACTGAAAAAAAGGTTGTTCAGCCGTCTGAAGTATCGGTTCTTAACCAAACACCAAGCCCAATCTTGACACTTATTACCTGTACGCCCCCAGGAACTTCATGGCAGCGATTGATTGTTGTTGCTAAGCAGATTCAACCACGACCAACTACGACGCCTATCGATCAGGTCGCAGCTGCGCAAAAGCCAGCCAATCAGGATGTCGCCACCACGACAAAGGCAGCTTCTTTGCCGAGTAATGCACCCAGTCTTGGAGATCAGCTAACAAGTATATGGAGTGATGTGGTAGCATTCTTTACACCAAAGCCTAAAGACACTCAGCCCGACGTTCAGAATCAGCCAGGTAGTCAACCACGATTACCTGACGTGAGCTAGAGAGATAAAGACATCTGATTAGAATTAGTTCTGGGTAAGTTTAACTTGTTTAAACGAGCCGGCGTTCGTATAGAAAATAATGTCGTCAGCAGGCTTAAAGGCACTAAAGCTGACTACATCGCCGCGGTCACTAATGATCTGGTCGTTTTGTCCGTCATAATCAATCAATCGCAATTGACCGTTAGCCGTGACAATGATGTGGTTATCGTCGTACCAGGACCAGGCCTGCAAGTTAACTAGACTGACGCCAAAATCAAACCGCTCGGCCTGCTCGAGATCATAGGCTTTGAGTTTGTCGGCTGCATTATATAGGATTCTTTGCCCGTTATTACTGATCGTAAACGAACTCGCGGACTTCGAAAGAACTCCGGTCAACGGCTTATCACTCATCGGTTCGCGGATAATCACAAGCTCCTTAGTCGTGGAGGTAAGAAGAGCTAAGTAGTCACCGGTACGATCGCGCTCGGCCACGATGGTATAGGCTTGATCTTGGGGGATAATAACAGGACGCTGTGTTTTTTCTCCGTTTGAACCATTGATGCGCCAGATTGTGTTCTTGGCCAGCCCAGCACTAGGGCCAAGGACGGCATAAATATTATTACCATCAGGGGTCATGCCGAGGACGTTTTGAGCTAGCACCGGCCCAAGTGTTTGTGTGCCAATATCAATTTTTCGCAACGTCTTGTCGGTGCTGAGCCAATAGACCTCATTACTATTGGAGGGATTAAAACTAAACACCCCGCCATTAATTTGTAGATTCGTCGTAAGATTAAGTGATGTGTCTTTGCCGGATAATACAATTTGTTGGGTTACGTCATTAGCGTTCTGTGTAAAAATGAGTTTTGAACCATCCGCATTGGCCTGCAGGTTGCTTATGGTGACTTGGCCGCTATTAAGCGGTGGGGCATAAAGTCGTGTTGGCGTGTCGGAATCATTAAGCTGCCAGACCGCCACTTCTGGTTTAGTAGTAATGGCAAATGAGCGTCGTTTGTTTCCTGACTGTACGATTTGAGAAAAGTTAAACTCGGGTAGGAGGCTTTTGTAGCTTAGCTTTTGTGGGAGGAGTAGGGCATAATTAGCAAAACTTACTTGGCGAGCTGCTACGGTTAATGTTTTCTTCCAAACTCTGAATTCTGGTCGGACAAGTTCAATGTTCATACTCCCGAGAGGTGCGTTGGTGAGACGATAGGGTGCAGTATTTTTGTTTCTTTTGCCATTTATGTAAATATCTGCCCCACTGGGGGTCGAATCAATCAGGACCAGTCCAGACTCCTTAATCTGTCCCGTTAGAAAATCGTACCGGTAACCCTGGGCAAATGAAACTAAAAATATACTACCCAAGACCATCGCGAGGATGGCAAAGATATAGGTGATGGCTTTTTGCGTTTGCTTCGATATCATTAGATTGTCTAAATTATAGTCCGAATAGTTGGTTTTGTTAACATGAATACTATATTGGTGTGGGTCGAGCAAGCTTGATACAATGGCTTAACATCAAATTGGGAGATAATGTGTCTAAATTAATTGTAGAAGGCCCATCAACACTGCAGGGTAGAATTAGAGTGGCAGGTAATAAAAATCACGTATTGCCAATGATGGCGGCATGTTTGCTTGTGGATGGTGTTACCAAACTGCACAATGTACCCCATATATCTGACGTCGATGTTATGTCGGCAATCTTTGCTGAACTCGGTGTAACCGTCGCTCGCCAGGATACAACCCTTACCATTGACGCAACTAAGCTGCATCCGAATAGAGAATATTTACAGGATGCCAAGAAGATGCGGGCTTCGCTGTTGGTGCTAGGTGGGGCAGTTGGCCGGCTAGGCACTATTACTATAGCCGAGCCTGGTGGAGACATTATCGGTGCTCGTTCGCTCGGAGTACACGGTCGCGTTTTCGAGGCCCTCGGCCTAAAGATTACTCAAGATGAGCAAGGAGTAAAGGTTTCTGGTAAGGTCGAAGGTGACAAGGTAGTAAATGCCGAAAGAACCGTTACGCCGACTGAAAATGCCATTCTCGCTGCTGTGCTTGGCAGAGGTCGTCGCCAAATACGTTTGGCCGCCTTGGAGCCCCACGTGGTCTCGCTCTGTGAATTCCTCAATAGTTTGGGGGCAAAGATTGATGGCATCGGGGGGTTTGTGTTGGATATTGAGGGAGTTACGGTATTGCATGGCGGGGAAGGCACAATAATTCCTGACCAGCTCGAGGCAGGCACGTTAGCGATTGCTGCTGCTGCCAGCCATGGCGACGTTATTATCGAAGAATTCGTAGCCGATGATCATGATATGTTGCTTCTAAAATTTGACGAAATGGGGGTACGCTACACATTGCCCGACCGTAGAACAATCCATGTACGACCCGCTGATAGACTTCGTGCTGTCAACATACAAACCCAGCCATACCCTGGTTTCCCTAGCGATTTACAAGCGCCTTTTGCAGTGCTTATGACGCAGGCCGAGGGCAGGTCAGAAATATTCGAAATCATGTACGAGGGTAGACTCAATTACCTCTTTGAGTTACAGAGAATGGGTGCCGAAGTCGGGATTCGTGATCCTCATGTTGGATTTGTGGAGGGCCCGAGTAAATTGCATGGCACCGATGTGGTTAGTTTTGATATTCGGGCCGGAGCCACGATATTATTGGCAGCCATGATCGCTAAGGGTACGACGGTAATTGATCGAGTTGAGCATATTGATCGTGGCTATGAGTTCATTGATCAGCGCCTTAATAGTCTTGGTGCTCGGATGCATCGGGTTGATTAGCTGGCCTTGCCTCCATTCCCTTGCTAAAATAAGTGCATGTTTAAAAAACGTATTGCCATTGATCTAGGCACAGCCAACACGCTTGTTTACGTCCCGAAGAAAGGTATAGTTGCTAACGAGCCTTCTGTAGTGGCTGTTAGTGTAGATGACAATCGTATTGTCGCCATAGGCAACGAGGCGCGCGAAATGCTGGGTCGTACGCCTGACATTATCACTGCATCCAAACCACTGAAGGACGGTGTAATAGCCGACTATCGCATTACCCAGGCTATGTTGCGTCACTTCATTGATAAAGTCAGTGGCAGCTTTAGGCTTGGGCGACCAGAGTTGATGATAAGCGTACCGGCTGGGGTAACTTCTACGGAGCGACGGGCCGTTATTGACGCCGCCTCGGCAGCCGGAGCTAAGCGAACCTATATTATCCGTGAGCCCGTCGCTGCAGCTATTGGTGCAGGCGTGCCGATCGCAGCACCGGCTGGGAACCTGGTCGTTGATATCGGGGGCGGCACTACTGAGGTGGCGATTATTTCTCTTGGTGGCATTGTTGCTCAAAACAGCGTACGTGTGGGTGGGGACAAGATCGATCAAGCAATAGCTGACTATATTCGTAAAAAATACAGTCTCGTCGTGGGCGATCAGACAGCCGAAGATATCAAAAAGGAAATTGGTAGCGCCTTGCCGCTTGATAAGCCAATGACCATGCAAATCCGTGGTCGAGATATGGTGGCGGGACTGCCGAAGACCATTACGCTAAACTCTACCGAGATTACAGACGCCATGAGTGACGCATTAGATGAAATAATCTTAGCTGTGCGAGCCGTATTGGAACAAACACCCCCAGAGCTTTCAAGCGACATTATTGATCGTGGCATGGTGATGACGGGCGGTGGAGCTTTGCTGCGCAACATCGATAAACTTATGACCAAAGTCACAGGTGTACCGAGTTATGTGGCTGAAGAGCCACTATTATGTGTTGCCAAAGGTACCGGCATTGCTCTGGAAAATTTGGACGACTATATGCGCAGTGTAATCAGTAATCGATAATGCAAAAGAACCTACCCCTTCCAGCAAAGATTATGCATTGGGGGATAGCTGCGCTGCTGATTGCCATGCCGTTTCACGCTTTTGCTGTGATTGCGCTCGGCAACTTTATTGGCGGTCAACAGATCTGGCAGGCTTGGAAAGAAGTTCTGAGCCTTGGTCTTATCGGCTTGTCAGTCTATGTTTTTTTGCAGTCTAGGCGGCGTAATTATGTATTTGATACCGCAAATATTAGTGCCTGTATTCTAATTGTATTTGGAGTACTCCTAACGCTCTCGGCTCGCGTTCCACTGGTGCAGGCGCTTTTTGGCGTGAAAGTTGTGGTTCTACCGTTGGTGTTATTTGGCACCGTTCAGCTCGCTAGAGTTCGCTTCGATAAAGAGTTTCTGACCAAAGCAATCCTTTGGCCTGCCTACATTGTGGCGGTTATTGCAATCTTGCAAGAGTTTATTATTCCACTAAGTTGGTGGAGCTTTATTGGTTATGGCGAAGCTACCATTCGACCGCTGCAACTGGTTGATCCGGCGGTGCAAAGCATTCGCGCTTTCGCGACTTTAGGTGGGCCAAATCAGTTAGGCGCCTACATGATTCTGCCAACGCTGCTTGGTTTGGTGCTAGCAATCAAGAAGCGCCGGATTTACTACGCCCTTGGAGCCCTTCTGACATTCGCCGCTGTAGTCGTTTCATTCTCCAGAAGTGCCTGGCTAGGCCTGAGTGTCGCAGGAGTAGCAGCTATCGTTATTTATGGTAACAGAATGGTTAGAATGCTCGTCGCTGTAGCTGTGTCTATTGCCGCCATTGCAATCCTGGCTCTTGGCTCAAGTCTGCCAGCTCGACTGCAGAACACACAAATCCAATATTTTCTCTTACATGGGCGGTATAGCCAGACTCAAGAAATTGAAGGGTCTGACTTCGGTCGCTTACAATCATTGAACCGAGCTACAAGCGCCATTGCCGACCACCCTTGGGGTAATGGCCTTGGTACGGCAGGCCCAGCCAGCTTCCGGTCAGATAAACCATTTATTACAGAAAACTGGTACCTTCAAATCGCTATAGAAATCGGTGTGATTGGCGTAGTGCTGTTTTTGATTTTTTTTGGAGCAAACATTATTGGCTTGATTCGCTCGCAGAATGTGTTGTGGCAAGCTCTGGCAGCGGTGGTTTGCGGTCTACTGGTGACCAATCTGTTTTTGCACGCTTGGGCAGACAGTACCCTCGGCATTATGATTTTTAGTTTGCTTGGCCTTGCGAAGGTAGATAAATCATGAAGGTCGCCATCGTTCACGACTGGCTGAATCAGAAAGTAGGCGGTGCCGAACACGTGCTTTTCGAACTCGTTCAACAACACCCTGACGCAGACGTGTTTGCCCTTACATATAATCAAAAGCTGTTTCGTCCATATCTCGGCATGCGGCATGTCCGCACTACTTTTCTGCAGCGGATGCCGTCTTTTCTAAAAAAGAGACCACACTATTTATTACCGTTTGTACGACGTGCGGTTCGTTCATTTGATTTCTCTGGTTACGACTTGGTGATTTCGAACTCAACAGCCTGGGCGAAGAATATTCGCGTGCCTGCCGGCGTGAAGCACCTTTCGTACTGCCATTCGCCGGCTCGGATGCTGTGGGATAGTTGGCCGAGCTATATGGCGACCAAGGTTTCCGGGGTGTCATTCATTGCAGCAGTGCAGCGTTTTATCATAACCAGCCTGGCTTCAAAACTGCGACTATGGGACTACTATGCGACTCGTGAGATCGATTTGATTGTCGGAAACAGCCAATATATATCCCGTCGGATAAATAAATTTTACCGGATTGATGATGCTCCGGTACTGTATCCGCCGGTTGATGCACCAGCTCGCGACCGTATGCCTAGCCAAGAGCCTTACTATCTTGTCGTCTCTGTACTGAGTCGATACAAGAACATCGATCTTGTCATTAACGCATTCAGGGGAAACGGCAAGAACCTTATCATCGCTGGCGTTGGCCCAGACTTTGATCGCCTTACGAAATTAGCCGGTAATGCCAAAAATATTGTCTTTGAAGGCCGCGTTAGCAATCAGCGTCGCGACGAACTATTAGCAGCTGCCGAAGGCTTTATATTCCCAAGCATTGAAGATTTTGGCATGACTCCAGTTGAAGCCATGTCATTTGGCACTCCTGTGATTGCCTTGCGTGGCGGCGGTTTAATGGAAACAGTTGAAGAAGGGGTGTCCGGCGTGTTTTTTGACCAAGCCAATGAAGATGACTTAGGTAAAGCTATCGCCGCAGCTGAAAAGACAACCTGGCAGCGTAAACGAATTCAGGCTGAGGCAGAACGTTTTTCCAAAGAGCGCTTTGCAAAAAACCTGCAAGATTATGAAGCTAAGGTGATGGCGACATGAAGGCGCGCGATTCATACCTTCACACCGACATTCTAGGGATGCGCGTCGACGCTGTTACGATCGATGAATCGCTGCAAATTATCTCGCAGCAGATTGATCGGGGGACAGGGGCGAAAAGCTTTGTGGTTATTAAGCCTTACGTTGAATTTGCTATGCAGAGTAAGGCCAACCCTACAGTCGAAGCGCTGTTAAACCGAGCTGACTTATCGGTAGCGGATGGTGTTTCCTTACAGTGGGCTGCCAGCTACCTCTACGGCAAACCAGCCAGTAAGCCGACTGTACTAAAACTTGGGCGCAGCTTACTGGGTTGGATACAACGAGCTAATTGGCGTGAGCAAATTTTGCCAGAGAAATTCGCCGGCATCACGCATACGCTGCGATTGTTTGACCAGGCAGAACAAAAAGCCTGGCGGATTGGAGTAATCGGTGGACTGAATCCGCCGGCAGTTATCACTAAGGAGTTATTGCAGCGCTGGCCAAAGTTGCAGCTCGGCGGAGTATGGAGTGGCTTTAACCATGTTTCACGTTCTATGGACTTCAGCGCATGGCAAGATGATACTGCTTTTTCCGCTACCATAGGGCAAATCAAGCAGCAGAAGCTCGATATCCTCTGTGTAGGTATGGGCTTTCCGCGTCAAGAGATGTTCATGGACGCAATGAGAGACCAGGGGCTTGCTAAGGTGTTGATTGGTGAAGGCGGAAGTTTTGACTACCAAGAAATGGGGGGCGCTATTAGACGAGCACCAGTATGGATGAGGAAACTTGGGCTTGAGTGGCTATGGCGACTATTGCGTCAGCCTAGTCGTATACTTAGACAGTTGGCCATTCCGCGTTTTATTCTGGCCGTACATCGCCAGGCCAGGCAGAATTGGTCGAAAAAAGGCTAGTTTCCTCTTTACGCTCATGCTTGTCTCGTGTAGAATGGCCTTAGGATAAGCAGAATGGGTGACGGAGTGAATCAAACAGCAGACACGACACAGAATTGCACGAATTGTAATGAGCAAGACACTATTACTATTGCCGGAAAAACATTCTGTGCAAATTGTGGTACACCACAAACTTCGAATACGACTACTCAAGCACCAGCAGTCACAGGTCAGGCGGCCAGCGCTACACCGAACTTGTCGGTCGCGCCGCATGACAGCAACATAGTGCAGACTAGTGCGAACTCGGCTTCTACAGCCAATGCTCAGCCATCAGAAAAAATGCCAGCTGTTGGTCAAGCAGCACAAGCCAGTCCCGCGGCAGAGCCAGCTACTGATACTGTACAAACTCGATTGAAAGCCGATCAGCTTCATAGCGCTATTTCCACCAGCCAAAGTCCTTCAATTGCTAAGTTTAGTGATGATACACCGACTGAACCGGCCAGCGACCAAGGCGGCAAAGTCAACGAAATTGATTCGCTAGATGACAAAGCCGGTGAATCAGTAATGAGCGATGAGACGTTAGATGCACTTGCAAAGACGCCGGCAGATGATCCAATGCCTAATGTCCTTCCAAGTGAACCGCCGCTAGAGCAAGCTCCGAAGCAGTCTACCTATAAACTTGACCTTACACAGGCTGCCTCAAGTACCTTACCTAAGGCTGTGAGTGACATTCGACCTGGTCAAGCCATGAGTCAACCTGCTGCAGTGAAACCACCTACTACCCCTGTAATGCCAACAGCTGCGCCCATAGTAGCCGCTCCGGCGATGGCAGCCCCTGCAGCCAACATCTCAGCAACACAAGTCGCTCCAGCGGTAGCAAATCCAGTCACAAATACCATGGCCCAGCCAACAGCTGCACCTATACCCGCTGTGGCCTCTGTAGCGGATATGAGTACACCTATAGCCGCGAGCCAACCTGCCGTCGCCAATAAGGGACTCAAGGCCAGCAGCGTGGCTCTGAGCCTCGTAGGCCTACTTTTGCTAGGTGGTTACGTTTGGCAAGTTAATTACCCGAACCTAGCACTCAAGGTCGCCGGTAGTAAGGCTGGTATTAGTGCGAATTTCCCAGGCTATGTGCCGAGCGGTTGGAAGCTGAGTGGAAATATCCAGTCCTCTCCAGGTAACATCAGTTATAATATTGCCGATGTTAAGTCTCGCAAGGCTATTCAAGTTAGTGAGTCAAAGACAAGCTGGGACTCACAGGCTTTGGCAGAAAACTACGTTGCACCTAAATCAGATAATTACTTGGCGCTGCAGGCACAAGGCCTCACAATCTACCTGTATGATGGCAACCAAGCAAGTTGGGTCAATAATGGGACATGGTACCGCATAGAGGGTGGTGATCACGGGCTTAGTCAGGATCAAATAATCAAACTAGCAACCAGCCTATGAGTGATCGGGCCTGGGAAGACCTGATCGACCGCATCGACGTTAACTTTGGTATCACTGCTTCAAAGAAGTTTGAACAGCCGATCGAAGGCGAGCGTGAATTGACGAGCACGGTTGATCGCATTGATTTTGTGCGCGGTGGGCAACCTTATCGCGTTGAGCGTATTACGGCCCCTGCTATTATCGACAGAAAGACCACGTACAATAAAACCGGTGTGGCGACGAGTACTCATGTTGTTTATGACCCGCAGGAGCTTAGTCATAAGGTAGTGTTTTATCGCCTCGAAGGCCAGGAAGCGGTCGAGATATCGCCAGAAGACCTTCTGCACTAGCATCGCCTACCTGGACTAGGCTATAATTAGGGCATGACAGCCCAGCCAAATTCTAATCGCGTGCGTACTCGCTTTGCCCCTAGTCCTACAGGACTACTTCATATCGGCGGCGTTCGCACAGCGCTGTTTAGTTATCTATTAGCTCGGCACTTTGGGGGAGACTTCGTGGTTCGTATTGAGGATACTGACCGTGAGCGTCTGGTGGAGGGGGGAGTGGAGCAGATTCTAGAGAGCCTTGCCTGGCTTGGCCTCAATCCTGACGAAGGCCCGAATACAAGCAAACAGCCGTACGGTCCATATATACAATCAGAACGTAAACAGCAGGGAGTGTATGAGAAGTTTGCCCAACAGCTTGTAGCAGAGGGCAAAGCTTACTATTCAGCCATTACGCCCGAAGACTTCGCCAACCTCAAAGCCCAAGCAATTGCAGAAAAGAAGCCATTTGTGTATAGGCAATCAATGGAGCCACCGGCGCCGAGCGAAACAAAAGGCTTGCCTATTAGGCTGAAGATCGCCCCTGGAACGGTAAATTGGCAGGATGCCGTGCATGGAGAATTTAACGTAAACCATGATATTATCGAGGACTTCATTATTATGAAGGCAGATGGCTTCCCAATGTATAACTTTGCTAATGTGATCGATGATCACGTTATGAAAATTAGCCACGTCGTTCGTGGTCCTGAATTTTTGGCCTCCACGCCAAAACACGCCTTGCTTTACGATTATTTTGGCTGGGATCGTCCAATCTTTGCTCATTGCCCGACGATCTTGGGCCCAGATGGTAAAAAGAAGCTCTCTAAACGCGATGGGGATGTCGACGCGTTAGAATACCGCAATAACGGTTTTCTGCCAGCAGCAGTCCTAAATTTCCTTGCTCTGCTTGGCTGGAATGATGGCAGTACACAAGAGATATTCAGCCTAGATGAATTAACTAAAAAGTTCTCCCTCGATCGGATCCAGAAAAGTCCAGCCCAGTTTGATGCCGAACGTCTTAAATGGATGAATGGTGAATACATTCGCAACGTTCTCTCAGAGCAGGAATATCTTACTATCGCTAAGCGGGCTCTAGCGCAGGCAAAGTATGATCTAGGTGGTCATGCGGATGATTATGTCGACCGCGTACTATTACTAGATCGCGAGCGAGTAAAGATTTTCAGCGAAGTACCCGATTTAGTAGCGTTCTTTTTTGTTCCTCCAGAGTGGAATGCTGAGCAGCGCCAACTTTTGACTGCAAAATCAGATGCCAGTGAGATAACAACTTGGCTTAGTGCTGCAGTCGAGGTGCTCAAAAATACGGACGGGTCAGAAGAGGCCATCGAGCAGGCTTTGCGAGGATTGTCCGAACAAGGTGATATCCACACAGGAAAGTTATTCTATGCCGTTCGAATTGCAATTACCGGCCGCGCTGCTGCGCCAGGCCTTTTTGAAACCATAGCCGTTTTAGGTATCAGCGAATCCGCTCATCGGCTCAAGTCAGCTGTAGACTTGTTGTCGTAGTTTGTTTGACTACTGGTAGCTGACAGTTTTCTCTAGTGGTATTACTGTCACCCAGGTTTGGCCGCGATTGAGAGATATTTCTTTGCCACTGGCATCGAGGAATTGCGTACGCGCCTTGTCACTTGGCTTGCTCCAAGTTATGTTTGTAGCGACGCCATCCAGAAAAGCAACTCCAGTACCGGAGCCTACAGTTTGAATAATAACAGTCTGCTCGCCAGCTCGGGTAGTTCCGGTGCTTGTGGCGGCTTTGAGTACGATTATGTTTTTTGGCTTAACCGGCGTATTGCCATTAGCATCGACGTCAGCAACACCGCGTATAAAGCGATTATAACTATTGTCGGTAGGGTCATATTTGAAGGTTACTCGGTAGTCGTAATAGGACGGATCAATCGTGATAGTTGTAGCGGACGGAGTGGTTGCTTTGTTGTCATTTTTTCGCAGCCATGGTGTAAAGCTCGGCTTGGTATAAAAGCCTCGATCCTGCATAAGCTTATCGAGTTGTGACCCAGTGGTGTAGAGGTTGTGTGGCGCGTAACGCGTATTGATGCGTCTAAAATAGCTACCATTTGCAAATTGGTCGAGGTTTTTCATGCCTAGCGGAACTATTAGGTCCAGAGCATCGGCATTGCCACCAGCATGGGTTACCGGCACCCCGTATTCGAGCCCCCACCGCACAAAGTATGTGCGTATACTGCGCACCGGCCCGATGTCGGAAGGCATAGTATCGCCAAAGAACGCCTGGTAGCGAGTAATGCCGCCCTCTGCTAGTGCTTCATATACCACGCCAGCTGATGACAGTCCTGATTGTGGTCGAGCATTTGGGTATAGATTCTCGATTATTACAGAGACGACAGGGTGTTCTGCCAGCTCTGGGGCAACTTCGACACCAGTTAGCGGACTTGGCGTAGTCTTTGGTTTGGGTGGGGTTTTGACTGTCTTGGTGAGGACCTTGCGGATGATTGGCTTGTTCGGGTGGCCAAACATGGCCCAGGCGATAGCGGCGATCACTGCAATAACCCCAAATATCGCTACACCGATGAGAAGGCGTTTCTTAGTGAACCACTTGCCATGGGTCTTTTGTGGAGCAGATTCGTCAATAATAATGTCGGCCTTCGGGAGTTTTTGCCCACCCTGACGACCCTTGGTGTGGCCAACCTTTGTTTTGACGGAGCTAGATTGTTTGCTTGAGTCATTCGGCATAGAGCATAACCTTTAAGCCTATTCTATCATAGACACATCACGATCGGTGGGTAAATACGATTCAATCCCAGCTCAGCGCGCCACCAGTTTGGTATTCGGTTACTCGCGTTTCGAAGAAGTTCTTCTCTTTGGTAAGGTCTACTGCCTCGCTCATCCATGGGAAGGGGTTTTTAACATTAAATTGCGGCTCAAGACCAACGGTCTGCAGGCGACGATCAGCAATATGCTCTATGTACTGCTTGAACCCAGCCGCATTCATCCCGAAAATACCACGAGGGAACACCTCCGCTGCGTAGGTATATTCAAGTCGGGCGGCATCTTTGACGAGATCTGTAATGTGCTTTTGGAATTCTGGCGTCCAAAGCTCGGGCTGTTCTTCTTTGATGGTATTAATCATATTAATCCCGAAGTTCAGATGTTGAGACTCGTCACGCATAATATACTGAATTTGTTCAGCTGACCCGGTCATCTTGTTCTGTCGCTGGAAGCCAAACATAACTGCAAAAGAGCTGTAGAAAAATATACCCTCCAAAATCAATGAGAACACACAGAGGTTTTCTAGGAACTTTTGATCCGATTCAAATGTACCGGTCTTGAAGTCGTCATTAAAGATCCCTTCATTGAAGCTTAGTATAAACGAAGCCTTACTGTAAATCGCTGCATTCTCACGGTACATATTGAATATTTCGCCACCGTCTAACCCGAGACTTTCTACAATGTATTGGTAAGCATGCGTATGGATGGCTTCCTCGTAAGCTTGGCGCAGTAGATACATGCGGCACTCTGGCGACGTGATGTGCTTATACAGGGCGAGCACAATGTTATTGGCTGCGATCGAATCGGCTGTAGTGAAAAACCCAAGCACTGTTTTGAGAGCCTTGCGTTCATCCTCGCTGAGGCGATTGGATTTCCATAGCTCAATGTCGTCTTGCATAGCTATTTCGGTTGGCAACCAATGGTTGGCGTTACCAGCGTTATACGCGTCCCAAGCAAAGGTGTGCTTCATGGGATGGAGTTGCATTACATCAGCGTCTTCGCCGTTAATTATGCGACGCTTATTGATGTCAATTCGTTCTTTGGTTTGTTTGATTGGCATGGTTTTGTCCTCGTTTCGTTAAGCTGTTTGTTTTGACGCAAAGTCGCGTTTGTGAGTGGCGCCGAACTCAGTCGTATTGACGGTAGATTTTTCAACCTGAGATGCAGCCAGAGTACGCAGATAGTAAGTTGTTTTAAGTCCCATCTTCCAGGCGTATACGTATGCGTCCGAAAGTTTCTTGCCCGATACGCCACGCATGAATATGTTCAGCGACTGACTCTGGTCGATCCATTTACCCCTGTAGGCGGCAGCCTTGATGAGCCACTCAGGTTCAATTTCGAATACTTCTTTGTATTTGGCGCGGATTTCAGCCGGAATTTCAGCTATCTGTTGAATACTGCCATCGTAGTATTTAATTTTATTCAACATTGCCTGATCCCAGAGACCACAGGCCTTAAGATCATCAATCAAGTAGCCGTTGAGGACGGTAAAGTCACCACTCATGTTTGATTTCACATACAGGTTCTTATAGATCGGCTCAATGCATGGTGTACAGCCGGCTACGTTGGCAATCGAAGCCGTTGGTGCAATTGCCATCACGTTTGAGTTGCGCATACCATACTTTTTGACTGAGTCGCGAACGGGCTTCCAGTCGAGTTTGCCTTTACGGCTGATGTCGAGCTTGATACCGCGTTCACGCTCGAGGATGTCAAGTGTGTCAACTGGAAAAATGTTGCGATCCCACTTGGAGCCCTTATACGTTTTGTAGGTGCCTCGTTCTTTGGCAAGTTCGCTCGATGCCAAAATAGCGTGGTAGGAAATCATTTCCATACTTTCGTCGGCAAAGGCTACCGCTTCCTCAGAAGCGAAGTCGATATTCTGCATATAGAGAGCGTCTTGGTGGCCCATAATGCCGAGCCCAACTGGTCGGTGATTCATATTGGCGCGCTCGGTTTCCTTGGTGACGTAGTAGCAGATATCGATGACGTTATCGAGCATACGTACGGCGTTAGACACAGTATCACGCACGAGTTCGGCGTCGAGCTTGCCGTCCTTCATGTGGCGAGCTAAGTTGACGGACCCCAAGTTGCATACGGCGGTTTCATCCTTGGAGTTATTAAGGGTAATTTCGGTACACAGATTGGAGTTATGAACGACGCCGACGTGGTCTTGAGGTGAGCGAAGGTTACTCGGATCTTTGAAGGTTATCCAGGGGTGACCAGTCTCAAACAACATAGAGAGCATTTTTCGCCACAGTCCTGCAGCCGATACGCGCTTGAACAGTTTAATTTCACCTTTGTCAGCTAGCTTTTCGTATTCCTTGTAGCGCTTCTCGAATGCCTTGCCGTATATATGGTGCAGGTCTGGTGTTTCATCTGGCGAGAATAGTGTCCATTCAGCATCCTCGAGTACGCGCTTCATAAACAAGTCTGGAATCCAGTTCGCAGTATTGATGTCGTGCGTACGTCTACGCTCGTCACCAGTGTTTTTGCGTAGCTCCAAAAAGTCCTCGATGTCTAGGTGCCACGATTCCAAATACACGGCCGTGGCACCAATGCGTCGTCCACTTCGAGCAATCGCTACTGTTGAGTCATTAGCAATTTTTAAGAAAGGCACCACGCCTTGGCTTGCTACATCGACCGTCTTAATTTGCGATCCAGTGGCACGAATGTTGGACCAGTCTGTTGCGATACCACCTGAAAATTTAGACATGAGCGCAGTATCCAGGTAGACCTTGTAGATATGCTTTAGATCATCTTCGACAGTATTGAGGAAGCACGAACTGAGCTGGGAAAAATTAGTACCTGAATTAAACAGGGTTGGGCTAGAGGTCACATACCGCAAGCTTGAGAGCACGTCATAGAATTTAATTGCCCAGTCGGTTTTGTCCTTCTTTTCTAGAATGGCCATGCCCATAGCGACACGCATCCAGAAGTACTGCGGCAGCTCAAGTACGTCTTTGCGCTCTGCAGTGCGCAAAAAGTAATTGCCATAGAGGACATGAAGTCCCATGTAGTCGAGCAGGTTGTCGCGATCTAGTTGGAGGGCTGCGCCTAATTTTTCGAGGTCGAAATCGAGCATACGTTTATCAAGTCGCCTGGTAGCTACGGCGTTCTTTACGAAGTCAGTAAACTGGGCGCGATATTGCTCTCGTGCATCCTGGCCCTTTTTGATCGTTAGTACTTCGCGGTAGAGTTTGCGCATCAGCAGGCGAGAGGCGAGCAGGGAATAAGCCTTGTCTCGCTCTATATACGCCTTGGTGGCCATAATCATGGCGTCTTCAAGTTCAGCTGTTGTCATACCGTCATAGAGGTTCGTTTTGACGGCTTGAGCCAGCTCATCCACATCAACGTCCTTATCTAGCCCATCAGCGGCAATGAGTAGATCTTTCACCAATCGTGCATAGCTAAACATATTTTCGCTACCATCTTTGCTAATGATGCGGAGTTCACTGTGCTCGAGTTTGTGGGAACTATCTCGCTCCGCAGCTTCGCGCGCTGCTTGTCGGGTATCGCGATAAACGATATAGGTACGGGCAGTTTGATAATGCCCGCTGCGCATGAGTTCTTGTTCGACCAGGTCTTGAATCGTCTCCACGTCTGGCAGGTCGTCCGCAAACATAGTTTCTAGATTGGATACTACCGTTTCTGCCAAGAGCGCGACGTCCTCACTCGGTACTTCGCCGCCGGCGGCTTGACTGGCTTTGCCAATGGCGACTTCTATTCTGGTGGCGTCGAATTCTACAACCGACCCATTGCGTTTTTTTATTTGCGAAAAACTCATTCTCACCCTCCTAAATATTTGTGTTGTTATGATAAACACTATATATAGTGGTTACGTTCGCGTCAACACCACCACACGTGTTTTTTCGTTAGAAATCCTTGCACACACATTACTTACGAACATCATACGAATATTCATGCACCTTCGTCAATACCAAATTGAGTTTTTTATCGAAAAGTGCTAATATTGTCAGGTTATTTTGGCATCACGGTCCCATCGTCTAGCGGTTAGGACGCCAGGTTCTCATCCTGGTAACCGGGGTTCGATTCCCCGTGGGATCACCAAGCATAAGCATTATCAACGAAGACTCCGAAAGGGGTCTTTTGTGTTAGGATTGGGCTATGTTTATATATACTTTTGCTAGCTTCCCGGACAAAGAAAGACTGCACGACATTTCCAAGGAAGTGTTTGTGTTCTCTAATCAGCTGCGTAGTGACATGGAAGAGCTTAAGCAGGGACTCATAGAGAAGGCTCCGGAGCATATCATTGGTATCGCAAAGTCTAGGGGAACGAGCAGATACGAACCCGTAGCTGTAAACAAGTTTCACCATGGGACTGTGATTAAAGGCGGGCCAGACGTTCTTCACCTGACTGTTCCCAACGAACGAGTGGGTGGCCTGGTTACTTCACGAAGGTCCTCACGAACGTTTTGCAACTGGACCGCGTATCACGTGCAGACGTTTATATCCAGCGAGTTGCCCGACACAACATTCAGCTTCGTTCATCTTAACCCAAGAGACACAGGCGCTTTTGTGAGGAATATTTTGCAGCAGAAGTCCGGCTGGGAACATTGTGGTAATATCAATCCATGAAACTACTACTTACATCTGCCGGCATAAGGAACCAAGACTTAGCCAACGCACTAGCTGAATTGGTTGGAAGACCTGCTACAGAGACAAAAGTGGGGCTCATACCCACTGCAGAGAACGTAGAGCAGGGAAGCAAAGACTTCTTACTAAGTCAGTACGATAGTCTTAGAAGCCATGGCTACAACTGGATAGACATCATTGACCCATCTGCAGAAGGGACCAACTGGAAAGGCAGGCTTGAGGCGGTAGACACTATTTTTGTTAGTGGAGGTAATACTTTTCACCTGCTTAACGAGGTTCGTAGAACTGGTTTTGGAGAATGGCTGAAGTGTAATATACAGTATAAGGTATACGTTGGGGTTAGCGCGGGCTCGATTATTGTTACTCCCAGCATTGCCGTTGCGTCCATCGACGACGGTGACGAGAACACAGTTGGCCTAACTGACTTAACTGGTCTTGGACTTGTTGATTTCGAGGTCTCGCCGCATTCGCCTGAATGGGTCAGCTACGAGGCAAATGAAGTGTATGCAAAAAGCATTACTAACAGGCTCCACCTAATAGACGACGAAACGGGTCTCGTGATTGTCGATGCGTCTATTACGGTAGTCGGGCAGGGGAAGCACAAGGTTATCTAGCAAGCTTTGCCTTAGAGACTCTTTGCATATTCGTAAAACACATAGTCGTCTGCGTGTAACTGCTCAAACTTCTTGATAAACTCGTCGCTCAATTCAGGTAGTATCTCAGTATCGAAGTGGTTGAGAATGGGGGCATGCTTATCTTGAGTTATAAGGTCAGTTTTTCTCGCGAACGCAGACAGTTTCTCTGTAGTCCCTATCGCTTCGTATATAGAGGGGTCAGTACCCGTGGCTTGAGTCTGGTAATTAGCTAATGCTGGTAATAGAGCAAACTCCTCGAAAGTCATCTTCGCATCATAGGGCGGAGCGAATCGATGGCCCACATCCCCCTTGTGTCCCCTCCAATAGCGATAGTGGGACCACATTCTATCTAATGGCTCTCTGACAATCGTTCTATACTGGTGCTCAGCCACAGGTAAGTATGGAATCATTTGAGCCGTCGCAACATGGCCGATGACTACTTTCATTTTCTTGAGGTCTTCAGGAGATATAGCTTGCTTTCGCCGCCGATTATTACGTCTCGTAACTAACATCCGCTTTATATTGGGTAGCCATGTCGTAATGGCTTTATATAGCTTTAACTGCCAGTTCTTTGTGTAATTGGCTGTGTGGATACTGTATGGAGCAAAGATTCCGTCTCTGATAAGAAAATGCGCCATATGAGAGCCGCCATACTTATCTTCATATAGCTTCTGCAGTGTGACCCCACCAGTCTTTTCAACGTGTATGTGTACTATTGTCATAGAAGCTCATTTTACCCCAAAGCCTATTTCTTGTCCCCACCAACTCATCATCTCGCTGAGCAGAGTGTTCCAATTCGATATCGTATGGTTCATCAATCATAAGCATTATCAACGAAGACTCCGAAAGGAGTCTTTTTGTATTTCAGCTTTAAAATTTCTAGATTGGGGTATAATTGATCTGTCCTCGGTTCGTCTATCAAGGGAATGAACATCGTGAGTCCAGGATTAGTTGCGGTCTATGTTCTGCTGGGGATAACGGCTGCGTGTCTCCTCGTCGCCCTCTTCACCTACAAGACCAACTTCTGGCGGGGATGGTTCAATCCATGGACTCATCGTCCGTGGTACAAGCTCGGGCTTCTCCCACTGGTTCCCGCCTTCTTTACCTTCCTCTACCACGTCAGCGGCCTCCAAGTCTGGCTCAAGTAGGGGGCTCGAGGGAGCATTGGGCGATTGAGGCCGTCAAAAATGCGGAGGGGTGAAGTGGCAACAGGGCCCACCCCAGAGCGACTTGAGAAATATCTCGAGTCGCTTATTTCGTTCTAGAACTTGAAGAAGATGTATGGTTTACGCATAAACACAGTCCCATGATGTTCTTTGGGACTCGTCTTGATAAGGTGAGTGTGCTGATGGGGCACAGAGCGCATAGTACTGTTCACTCCTCGCGCATAGACGTTATAGCCCTTTGCTTCATACTCCGCGAATATCTTCATCAGGTCAGCAGCCTCATTAGCTGTTAGCTCCGAAAGCTTAAGGACATGACGTTTAGGCAGAACTAATAAGTGATCCTTCACATCACGAGCTTCCCATAAATCGTACGAGGTCTTGTTTGGTACAATGTAGGCGTGATCTGTCTCGATAAACTTACGTTTTTTCAGCTCTTCAACATTGCAGAACGGACACGAGGCAGGGCGAAGATGTTTTTTATACTCTTTGCGGGTCTTGGGGTAGTGGAACATAGGGCAATTATACACGAGTTTGCTGCTCAGCGTTGTGCTGATTGCTCTATCTCTTAGCGAGGTATTTCTTCGGTCATCATTTCTTAGTATTGTGATACTATCTATTCATGCAAGACCCTACGCCACGCCTGAATACCAGTTCCGAACAAAATGTCATTCCACTGGCGAACCAGGTAGAAATTCGCAATTCCTTAAGCGAACACGTTGAGTGTGTGATCGAGCCTGGCGTGACACGGTATTGGGACGAGTTTCGCGTTCATGCTGAGCCGCATACTATAGCAATAGACGGTTATGTCGAAGGGCCGATTCAGCGTGATTTGCAGCGCAAGGTTATAAATCTAAACCATCACGAACGAGTTGATCGTTCATCTACGCTTGCAACCTGTCAGCAGGCACTTTTTGAGATCCGTCGCGGCTTATTTGGCGCACTGCAGCAAGACGGTGAATTTAAGGCAAAAATATGCATGAATGATTGTGATGAAGATGTCTGCACCACAGTGTTCATCCTGCGGCACCCTGAATTCTCGGCCAAGATAGACAACCCAGCTTTGAACCGATTAGTCGAAATGGAAGGGATTATGGACGTAACCGGTGGGTTCTATCCATGGCCCCAGAGCTACCCAAGCCTGGCGGAATTCTTCTGGGTATACCAGCCATACCATGAGTTCCGTAATTCTGGCGGATTGAGCCGACAAAACCCAGACGAATATCAGGCGGTTATAGACGCGGTGGGCGAACGAATTGAGCAGCATATTACCGGCCAAGGCGGGTCTATCGAGCTCGATACACGCTACACTAAGCTCGCGCAGCAAGGTATATGGACAATGGTAGAAGAAACCGGTCAGCACGCAAAAGTCGGTATGTTATCAGATGGTATACAGGCATTTACGAGCGTAAGCGAACTACCGAATGGCCGATACAAATATAGCGTTGGCAGGCTCTCTCCCTACATTCCTTTTGACCTGAATAGCCTGTATGCTTACCTTAATGACCTCGAGGGCCTTACCGGCGAAGATTGCTGGGGTGGGGGAGACACCATTGGTGGCAGCCCACGCAATGCCGGTAGCTCTATTGCCCCGTCACAAATGGCAGAGATTGTGCAGCGTTTCATTACTCCGAATAGACCCATGAACTAGCGATGTAGCAGTACTAGTCCGAAGTCATTGTTGTACCGACCCATATGAATGTGGGCGAGGTGAGGGCAAATTAAATACAAACGAATCCCCTGGCGGAGATTCGCCAGGGGCATTACATGCCTACCTATATATCGCCCCAATAGACCTATGATTGCTTGAATATCATACTTTTTTATGTTAATATAATACAGTTTAAAACCGACTATGATTCTGGAAAGGATCATTTTGACCACAGCAACCACGGCGCCCCACAAGGCGCCTGAACTGTCCATCGACTACAACGCCCTCGCCCTTGGCCTGAGGGTCATCAGCTCCAGCATGAGCGCAAACAATAAGGCTGCGGCTTTTCGGATCATCACAGAGAACTTCCGAGATCAGACTTGGGGGACTTACACGTCGGGCGTGGTCGACATCCTGCTGAAGATCCTCGCGATGATCGATTCCAACGGGGACCGGATGGTGCCTCATGCAGCGGCGCGATTCATCGTCGAAGGCATGCAGCGCAGCATGCTGGAGGTGTTGAGGGAGGCATTCGTAGCCTCCCAAGACGAGGGGCATCAGCGCAAGCTGGTCCCACATCCTGGCGTGTACGGACTCGAAGCCTTTCTGGCATGCGAACTCGGGTTCATCGTGGCGGATGCCACGTACCACTTCGACGACGAGCCTCTCGCAAGCCAGCCGGCCTAGCCGGCACCACACCTCTTCGGGGGCGGGACATTAGCACCTGCCTGCGGGGAGGTGCTTTTGTTTTACAGAAAACGAATCCCCTGGCGGAGATTCGCCAGGGGCATTATATATGAACCCTTATATCAACCTATCGAGCAGGAGCAGTACGGACTAGCTCCAGAATGACTGCAGCCGAAATTGCTGGATTGAGGCGGCTGAAGTTAGCTGTAGATCCGTAGTAGGTCGTGACTGCTCGCTCGGCAGCAGCTCGCTCCTTGGGGCTCGTCGTGAGCTTTCGCAGTTCGCCGATGAACTGATCGCGGTCAAAACGGATCTTGTCCATCTGATGCAAGTGGCCAGACAGAACCGCTACGAAAGCCTTGGCCTCTATAAAGCTGAAGCGCGGGAACGACGGGCAGCGTCGGAACAACAGCGCAACAGCACTCAACGCATCTGGCTGATCTTGCCAGGCCGCTTCGAGCTCATGCTGCCCCCATCCAGAGCTAACGGGCTGAATAACTGCCACGCCAGCGAGCCGAACCGGCTTCTTCTTGGCTTCAGACAACCTCGCGGCAGACCTGGAATACTCGGCTGCCTCTGTCTTGTCTGCCTGGTAGCGGCTGACCGCTCTGGCAGCGTCTCCATAGCTGTAATAGGGCACTCCTGGCCTCGAATCACCTGGCGGGTAGACTGCATCTACGCCGTACTTCCACATGACCTTGCGAACTTGCGTGGCTTTCTTGTGACCAAGCATCTCAGCAATCTGAGTAAGTGTTGCGAGCGGAGGCTCTTGCTGTGCAGCCCACTCACGGCGGGACTGTTCTACTGCATCTGCCGTCATGACGGGCTCCAATATTGTCGGGTACAAGTAGTTTGAGTATATCGCTTCAGATATTTTACACAACCATAAGCTTTTATAATGGGTTATATTTCGCCGTGCCTGCTATACTAAGATCATGAAGCGACGTGCGAATAGCGGAATCCTAGGAGGAATTATTTGGATCTTTGTAGCTAGTTCTGTAGCTACATTACTCCTGCGCTTCGCGTACGACCTCCATGGTCGCAGCCCAGAGGGCAAGCTCGCCACTATACTATATAGCTGGAGTAATGTATTACTCATACCGGTAGGCTGGCTTGATCAGTACATTAGCTTGCCTAAGGCCCTGCCGAGCGGTTTTAATATCGTCATACCAATTGCTATTGGTCTGTACGTTCTGGTCGGCTGGGCGCTTTCTGCACTCATGCCTCATACGCACGATTAAGCTATTATCAACAGAAGAACCCCCGACCTAAGCCGGGGGCCTCTGTCAGGGGTGTGGACCCTCTCTTTTAGCTGTTTGGTAGCGACTATGAGCATCTTGGATTTCGGTGGTGCACTCGGTAACCGCACGCTCACTGTTGCGCAGCATACGACGACAGATCAGCGTGTGCACCATGTCAATAACAATTACTAGCAGTGCAGCCAGGAACATACTGGCGACAACAACAGGCTTCATGCCATTGATGGCGCCGACAAAGCCGCAAAACACCACCACAAGCCAGATGGCCAAGCACATAGCACGAACCCGATAGATGCGTCTAGTGCACCGCACGTATGTGCTGAGTAGGTTACGCTGAGCCCTTTCGAGCGCTACGCAACCTGCCTGGACCTCCATTACGGCATTGCGTTGTGTTTGTGCCCACGCTACATGTTCAGCTGGCTCCGGGCTAGCTTGCCAAAGAGCCGACTTAAGCAAATAAGCGTTTAAGTCCGCAACGATATCATTCGCGATATCCAGCATATAACGGGTATTATCGAGCTGACTGGCATAGTGCAACTCAGCCTCAAGCTGGTCATCCGCTACCCAGAATCGAGGCAGCCTAGTCTTGCACTTAAGCATACTGCCTCCTAGAGCAATAGTAGGTACGAAGTAAGCAGACTATAAACTAAATACACGTAAATTACAAGGTTAAGTACATTTGCGTCGGGGGATAAAACGTGGCGTATTGAGCTTATAACGTGCGTAGCGAGATCCGAAGGCAGCCTCGAGCATCCGTTCTTCGCGGGCAGACTTAAATATAAACAGAGCGACGAGTGAGCCGTAGAGCGTTGCGCGAGCAATACTCGGGCGAATAATCAGTGTGCCGAGCCCCCAGAGCATAATGCCGCTATAAACCGGATGCCTTACGCGCTTGTAAAGCCCCCGTGTCAACAGCTTTGCGCCTTTGATCGGCTCGGGTAGGGCAGAGAGCGAATAGCTTCGGAGTTGCCAGAGTGCAAGCGACACCACGCCAACGCCGACAACCCTCATCATATTAGCTAGCAAAATCTGCGCCCCGCCATCACGCCGGCCAGGGTAGTACAAGACCGCTACCATCAACACGATTTGCAAACCGATAAGTATGTAGCTGAATGTAGTCGGCTGGAGGCCGCGCCGCCCGCTGCTTTTATGCCGTTTCATAGCCCTAAGTATAACGCTTGTGTTTAATAAAATCGAGGGTACGAAAAGAGCCCCGAGAAGAGCGTTGGGGCTCTTTTCGGGGCTTGGTTGCCCACTTGTGCTGCCGGGATGGCTAGCTGCGTGCTGTGTCGATGCGGAACTCGTCCACCACCACGCGCTTGCTGAACCCGGGGTCACCTGGGTATTGCACCATCACGTCGTAGACGAAGGTCAGCTTGTTGCCTTCCACCCCCTCCTCACGAAGAGCGTGTTCAGTCAGTCGCTTTTCCTTGATCTCCGATTCTCCCCAGCTCTGTGTCTGGTAACCCCAACCGTCGATCAGGGTCTTGCTGAACCCCTCGATAGAGAAGACCTCGTCGTAGATCCGACCGTTGGTCGCCAGAAAGCCTGGCTGGTTGCCCGAATGCAGGCTGTCGTCCATCGAGTCCTGGAGGAGTCCATCGAGCCCCTGCTTGCTTCCCAGCAGCGAGATGTCAACATGGACATGTTCGATGTAAGCCACCAGGCCTTCGCCGCCCACGGTGGGCACCACGCGCGCCTGGAAGCGAATCGTCTTCGGCTTGGTGATCCGCCACGACTTGGTGTCGTAGTCGGTCGTGTAGGTCGTGACGAACTTGTACTTCTCACCAGGAACGACAGTCTCCCTGCGCAGTGCGCCTTCGCTGAGGTCGTTGCGCAAGCGCTCGAGCTTGGTGTCTGCCGGCGTAGTAGCCGATTGCTCCGAACCGGAACAGGCCACAAGGCCCAGCAAGAGCCCGGCCAAGATCAAGAGCCCGGCAATGCGTCGCTTGGTAATCAAATTCCCATTCCTTCGTGTAGGTGCCAGAAACTGAACCATACTACTATAATGAAAAAAGTATAATATGTCAATACTAGTAATGAGAGTATCGGGTACAAAAAGAGCCCCGAGAAGAGCGTTGGGGCTCTTTTCGGGGCTTGATTGCCTCCAGCCCTACAGGCGTGCTCGGAGCACGCCTACGAGGACCAAGATGGTGACGACCACGAGGGCCGTCGCCAAGATGTTTAGGGTCCTCTCGGACAGCCGGATAGGCACCTTTGACCTCCTGGTCACTTGAGCATCTTCGCGAAGAAGACGACGTTGGCGACGACGATCGCCGCATGGGCCACTCCCATCGAGTGGGAGTGGATGAACATGTTGATGCGTTGCATGCGCACCCCCTTTTTTCGTATCTATGCGATCAGGTAGAGTGTCGACTGTGGTAACGAGGATGTGATCGGAATCCCGATCGTACACACTCTATACCTTAGTCATCACAAGCTGCCGTCCTGCACATGACGTACTGTCCAAAACGAACCTGAACATATTAACATAAAGCATAAGCTTTGTCAATGCTCAGCGAACAGCGACTTAAGCTTTGATATCAATGAGTTCAATGTCGAAAACCAGATCAGAATTTGGGGGAATGTTATGACTGGGGGAGCTAGTACCGTAGGCCTGAGCAGCAGGAATAATTAGCCGGCGAGTACCACCAATCTTCATGCCGGGTACGCCTTCGGTCCAACCGGCTATTACTTGGTGTAGGCCAAACGTGGCAGGATTACCAAAGTCATGGGAACTCTGAAAAATCGTGCCGTCTTTGGCCAATGCCCCGGTATAGTGAGCGGTTATTGTCGCACCCTTTGGCACTTCGGCGCCATTGCCAACCCGCAAGTCAATGCTTTCTAGCATGGCTACCTTAGCAACTGGAGTAAAGTCTTTTAGTTTTTTTCCTTCGAGCGGTTTTGATGTATTCATAGAGTGATTATAGCAGAAACGAATGAGAGCCCCGAGGGGAGCAAGGGGCTCTCATTCGGGGCTCTTGGCAGAACCTGCTGGACTAGTCGATGACGACGAGGTCCACGTAGACGTAGCAGTTGCGGATCTCGCCATCCGTCTTGCTGTGGACCAGACCACGCTCGCCGAGACCGGGATCGCAGTGCCGGCGGTCGAGCAGGTCGTGTGCCGTGCCGTTGCCGCGCTCCGAGAGGTGATCGTCGGGAGCGATGATGTCGAGCACTGGGTGGACCAGCTGCAGGTCCTTGTCGCCCAGGTGGTAGGTACCCCGAAAGATGACGCCGTCGAACAGGCCGAGCTCGAGGTGATCGAACGACTGGTTGCGGTTGGCGTACACGGCCGTGGCCCAGAAGTCGTCGACCAGCTCGGCGGTGGCCCGATCGCAGTTGGTCTCGCAGATGATCGCCTCGATGCACTGCTGAAGCGTCGGTGTGGGCAGGGTGCCTTCGCTGATCTCGTCGTCTTCTTCGATGGCGTCGATCTCGGCGATGATCGCAGGGTCAACGCTCGGGAAGGGTTCGGTGATGTCGGGGTACGTGTCGGTTGCCGGCGGGGTGCCGGTCCGGGACATGGTATCGGTCATGGCCTCAGCCACCTCCGTGTTAGCCTGCATCGAATAGCAGGGTTGGGTTCAGTATACGCCCATAACCACTATGGTCAAGCCCTCTGATCAGCAGTAGGGTATAATGGGTCTAATGGCACAAATGATCATTTCTAAGTCCGAGTACATGATGTTTTTGAAACATCCTGCGTGGTTGTGGCTGAAAAAACACGATAAGTCCAAGCTCCCGCCGCCCGACGACAATTTACAGGCCATGTTTGATGCCGGCAATGCTTTTGAGGTGTATGCCGAACAACTGTTTTCAGATGGCGTGCGGCTTGGTTTTAATGATTATCAAGAATACCTTAGCCTGCCTGCAAGGACCGAAAAGGCCTTGGCCGACGGCGCCAAAACGATCTTCCAGGGTAGGTTTGAATACGGTCAAATCACCTTTATATGTGATGTCTTACAAGTAGTAGGCGACAAGCTGGTTGACCTGACAGAAATTAAATCGAGTACCAAGGTAAAACCAGAACATGAATTAGATTTGGCCTTTCAGGCCTATGTACTACAGCAATGCGGTTGGCAGGTTCGCAACGTCAGCGTAGTGCACGTTAATACCGACTATGTGCGCCAGGGCGAAATTGACCCTGCCAAACTTACGGCAACCACCGACGTGACGCATGACGTAAAAATGCGTCTTGTGCAGACCGAGCGCGACATTAAGTCCGCCCTGCACGTTGTGGCCCAGCCTACCATGCCCGATCCGTCTCCAGCGCGCTGCCGTCTAGGTTGCCTACCCGAATGGATGGACATTTACCGTGGTCTGCGCACGGTAGAAAAGGGCAGTATCTATGAACTGACTCGGATTGACCCGAGCCTAATCGGGGTGCTCGAAGAAGAAGGTATCACGGAGCTCAAAAACATCCCACCAGATATCATCCAAAACGACAAACAAAAGATCCAGCTCGAAGTCGTGCGCAGCGGCAAGCCGATTATTCACAAAGACAAAATTCGAAACTTCCTGGATAGCCTAACCTACCCTCTATACTTTTTTGACTACGAAACACTCTCCAGCGTCGTGCCGTACTTCGATGGCATGCGGCCATACGCGCAGTATCCGTTCCAGTACTCCCTACACGTCATTGATCAGCCAGGCGGAGAATTACGCCACAGTGGCTATTTGCACAGTGATAATTCCAATCCAGCAGAAGCTTTGAGTCGCACACTTACGTCACAAATCAGTACGACTGGGTCGGTACTAACCTGGTATATGCCGTTCGAAAAGTCCTGCAATACCACGCTCGGTGAGCTCGTGCCAGAATACGCCGAGTTCTACCAAGAGCTGAATAGTAGAATTATGGATCTTATGACGCCGTTTAGTAAAGGATGGTACGTCGATGCAGCCTTTGGCGGGAGTGCTAGCATTAAGAAGGTTATGCCCGCACTCATTCCAAGCCTTAGCTACAAGGAGCTCGACATTCAGGAGGGCGGCGCAGCCCAGCGACTGTGGATGGAATCAGTCCTAGATGGCAAGCACCAAGAGCAAAAGCAGGATATTTTGGCCAACCTCAATAAATACTGCGAGCTTGATACCCTGGCCATGGTGGAAATATACGATTTCCTGCAAAAGTTGGTGGCAGAAGACAGTATAGTTGGCAAACCCGTACAACTAGATTTGGACTGGTAAAAGCAACCTCTGCTAGACTAGTGATATGAAGGTTATTATCGGAACAACGAGTAAGCTAAAAATCGAGACTGTAGCTCGGGCAATCAAGGGTATTGCGGGGGTTGATCCGAGTATTCGAGGCGAAGATGTAGCATCTGGCGTTCCCGACACACCTTGGGATGAACAAACCAAGCTAGGAGCTGTCAACCGAGCTCGAAGGATTTCAGAGACGCACGCAGATATATATGCGATTGGCCTCGAAAGCGGCTTAGTGACTCGTTATGGGAACACGTATGAAGAGGCTTGGTGCTGTATTATTCATCAGGATACGGAGTATTTAGGCTACTCTAGTGGCCTCATGTTGCCTGCGATTGTAACTCAAGAAATGGCCGAGAGTGGAGAAGAGCACGGACCAACATTACGAAAAATCCGAGAGCGGCTTGAAATTGAAAATGACAAAGACACTTGGGGTCTCTACACCGGCTACCAGCTCATGCGCACGGTGAGCCTTGAAGAGGCACTACGCAACGCACTTATCCAGGCTATAAGTGGTGAAAAGAGCCTATATGGAACAAACGAACTCCCTCGCTGAATTCACTGCTGACGTTTGGCTATGGCCCGGCGAGGCAGCTTGGCACTTTATTTCCTTACCGGCTGACCTGTCAGCTGATATTAAGGCCGCCTACCAGGGGCTAACACGTGGCTGGGGGTCTTTGCCGGTCGACGTAACCATCGGTAATACAAGTTGGAAGACTTCAATCTTTCCAGATCGTACATCAGGCTGTTATATGCTGCCTATTAAGGCTGCAGTGCGCAAAGCCGAGGGTATCCACGAGAGCAGCAGGGTTTCGCTGCAACTCACCATAGTCGCCGAAAGTACTTGACAAAATATCATAACTATGATAGTATATACATTAACAAACGTTGCTTGTGCGTTTACAGCATAAGCCTTCGTGAAAGCTAACAGCTTCTCGTAAGACTAAAACGGTTAAAGCGAGCGTGGACCAACCCAATTGAGGCACAATTCGCCCGGGTCGCCCACGTATATCGGCCAAAGCTCCCTAATGATGTTCGTTACAAAACAAAACATAGCGTTTGTCAGCAAAAGCCTCCTTAGTGAGGCTATTTTGCGTTGTTTAGGCTTGATTTGCCTCGACCATTCTGATAGCATAATAGGCCACCTATCGTTGTCACTATGTGACCTGAGTGAAAGCAGAGCATAGACAGTATGCCGAAGTACACGCGAGAGCCGATTGCAGAGGGGCTGCAGTTCTTCTGCGAAGGAACACAAGCTGCCTTCCTGACGGAGCCAGACGACACCAACGCCAAGCGGTTCGTGAAGGGCTACATCGCTGGCCAGGAGGATGCCGCCCTGCTGCATCTCACCGGCAAGCTGTTGGCCGCAGGCAAGCCCATCTGCCTCGGCACCGGCGTGTTCAACCACACCGTGCGTGAGACGCTGGAGATGCTGCTGAACACCTACCTGTGGCCCTACTTCTGCGAAGACGAGCGAGTCGAGCAGAAGATCCGTGCGAGCGGCCACTCCGGCCAGCTCCCGGTGCCCAAGCGCCGCACCCAAGCCGCCGCATAGGCCAACCAACCACTCCTTTAGGGAGGCTTATCGCCGCCCCAAAGGGGTGGTGATTTGTTTTTATGTGCTTGACGACACCCGTCCAGCTTACATACAATAGCCCCACACATTAACATAACCAAGTATCCAGAGTGCAGCGAGAGATCTAGCTCTATGACCTGCCGGCAACCATCTGAATATTCAGAACGGTGCCCCTTCTAGCCCAGTGCGGGAAAGATAAGTGTATGCATTTACGATAAACTCCTTTTTCCTGCCGGCGGCGGGATCGATACGAAAGGAGTATTTTTTATGACCAAACAAACCAACCTACGCACAGCCGAAAGTGTCAGCCCCAAGCACCCCGACAAGCTATGTGATCAAATTAGCGATGCGATCTTGGATGCGTACTTAACGCAAGACCCAATCGCGCGCGTGGCAGTCGAAGCTCTGGGTGGGCATGGTCAGATTGTCGTTATGGGCGAGGCGACCAGCAGCGCAACCGTAAATATTGCACCAATCGTCAAACGGATTGCAGGCGATATCCGATTAACAACAAATATCGTTGCTCAGAGTCCAGAGATCGCCCAGGGAGTCGATACGGGCGGGGCAGGCGATCAAGGAATTATGATTGGATATGCTTGCAACGAAACGCCCGAAGCCCTGCCGCTCGAAGTTGTTTTAAGCCGTCAGCTCAACCAGTATTTGTATGCCAAATGGCCGTTTGATGGCAAAACTCAAGTCACACTAAGGGGTCATAAGATTATCGCGGTAGTAGCTAGCTTTCAGAACTCAAAAACTCATGAGCTTAAGCGATCGATTGCCAACTGGCTCGCCGACAAGGCTGCCGTTAATAACCCTGTAATCCATGCTAATCCAGCAGGCGAGTGGCAGCAGGGGGGATTCGATGCTGACACCGGGCTAACCGGTCGCAAGCTTGTGGTGGATAATTATGGTCCACGGATTCCGATTGGCGGCGGTTGCTTTAGTGGCAAAGACGCCAGCAAAGTTGATCGCTCAGCTGCCTACATGGCACGCAAAGTTGCCCTGGACTACCTACGTGCACGTGGCGCGCAGGAGGTCTATACGCGCCTGGCATATGCCATCGGGCACGACCAACCGCTCGAGGCCAGCGTGATTATTGATGGCCACCAAGAAACCATTGCAGGCTACGACCTCTCACCACGCGGAATTATCGACGCTCTCGGGTTAACCAAGCCTGAGTTCGAGGCAACGGCGCGGTACGGGCATTTTGGCCACAAAGACTTTAGCTGGGAAGCGTAATCTAAAAACGAAAAACCGCCCATCGGGGCGGAATTTCGCCCCAATGAACGGGAAGTGCTATCTATCCATGCGTGGCATGGAAGTTCGCACTGACGAACGACAGCTCGGGAGCCGGCGTGTCCGGACCAAAGATGCAGCTCGTCTTGAGCTTCAGCTGAGCGGTATCCAGTGCCAGGTTGTCACGCAGCTGGCCAAGCACGGCCTGTTGCGCGGCCTCATCCTGAGCGGACGGGCAGAACACCAGTCCATCATCCGAGGTCACCCGGATCGTCAGCTGGTCGTCCAGCTCGGCACAGGCGATGTCCACTGCCAGCTTGCCCCAGGGCGTCAGACGACGCTCGATCACTCGGTGGTAGTCGTGATCACCTGGCTGGTAGCTCGCAGTCACAGGACCATCGACACTGAGCGCCGACTTGCCGATGGCTACGAGTTCACCCTCGTCATCATTGAATGCAAACGTGATCTTCACGTTTCCCCCTTATCGCTAGATGGACGTAAATAATAGCATGCTCGCCATAATTGAGCAACAACGAAAGCCACCTCACAGCGGAGAGGCGACTCTCTGCCGTGAGGCGGTTGGTTGCGCCGGTATCAGCCGGCGGTGCTCAGATCGGCCAACGCGAGCTTCTTGGCCTTGGCGACGAAGTGCCAGAGCAGCTTCACCGACTTGGGGCCCATGAAGCTGGAACGCTTCTGGGAGTGACGGATGTCCCGCTGGACGTCCTGGTCGTTCACCACCAGCTCGAGGCTGGCCAGGTCGACCGTCCTCAGCGGAGCGATCTGTGCCCGAACGAGTGGATGGTCGCTGTTGCCGATGGCATCCTGCTGGACGCCGTGAGCCGTGCGCGCCACAGAGCCGATGGCCCTGGAGACGTAGCCAGCCTCGCGCGACGTGAGGTTGAGCTCACGGCAGACCCGGCGGCGGAAGACCTCATCCACCATGACGGCGGAGAAGTCGACCTCTCCGACAGGGACGTAGCCGTCGGCCTTGGCCTTGGCCTTCTTCGGCTTCTTGCCTGGCTCCTTCTTGGCGGGGGCCTTGAGCTTCGCCACCTTGGGGCTCTTCTTGGGCAGCTTGCCCGAACCCTTCTTGTCCTTGCGCTTGTCGCGCTTGGACTTCTTGGAGCCCTTCTTGAGCTCCTTCTTCTTGCTTGCCATGCCGCGCTTCTTTCTGTGGTTGGACGGCTGAACTTCGCTATAATACTATAATTAGTGTAATAAATCAATACTAAACGAAGAACCGCCCACCAGGGACGGAATCTCCGTCCGCAGTGAGCGGATGAACTAGTAGTGGCGGTAGCGTCTGCCGCGCCGCCAGAACGTCCAGCGTCGCTTGAGCTTACACCTCACACAGTGGCAGTGCGAATAGTGCTGAGCCCAGTGCCGCTTGCAGCGCCAGCACTTGCAGTAGCTGTGCTGACACTTGGATGCTTCGCGCCAGGACTTCCAACGCGAAAACAGTGAGTTTTCATACCAGTACAGCCGCAGCTTGAAGCACTTATACGAGCACCAGCCCACGAGCTGCTCAAGGCACAAACCAAGCAGCAACGATCCGAAAGCGATCGCTGGCCAGGAGTTGACCAACGTAAAGCTGAACTTTTCACCACCGCCCAAGTCGAGCATCCACAGGGTGTAGAGCCCACCGAGCGAGATAAACAGGCCAACTATGGCAAACCAGCGTAGCGAACTGCGTAGGCGTACTTCGCCAACCTGATCATCGGCCTGGTCGTAGAATGGCGTGTGTTCATCCTCGCTTGAATCGAAGTGATCAGTGTGTGTCTCGTCAACGATCACTCCGCGCAGCCTATCCGCCTGCGGTGCTGGCTGGGCCATGAACGCTTCGCACTCGACTTCGAGCACAGAGTCCTCGGTAGCAAAAACCTCCTCGACAGCTGCGAAGAGGTCGTCAGGTACTTCATCGTCAGCCACAGCCGACCTCCTTGATTCGATGTTTAGGAACGAATAGGTGATTTATACTATTTTGCGCAATATAAATCAATAAAAACAAAAAGAGCCGCGGGTGGGGAGGTGAACCTCCCCACCACACGACCTCAACTCGGAGGGATCGGGCCTGCAGACCATCCCAGCGCTCAGCACGCCCCCTTCGGCCGAGTAGCGTACGCCGCCACCGGTGCGATACGCCTCCCGGCGTATCTTCCACAATCGTGGTGAGTCCCTGTCTTTCCACTGGGCAGTGGGTGAGTATTTTAGCTTTCCGCTGCGCCTCTACTGGCACTTTTACCTAGCTTATCCAGCACCCGAGCCCAGATTTGGCTGCTTCGGACAGGGGTGGGGGTCTTTAGGCTAGGAGAGAATCTGAGATTCTCTTAGTTTGGCCGCAAGCAGCCTAGATGACGATGGTCACCATGGGAAATATATTACTCCAATATTCGGGAGATGCAAGATGTAATTACGGCTTGCCAGATTTTTCAGATTCTTTAATTTTACGACGAGCGATCGTGCTGCGAAGCAAGTTATTCAAGAACGCTGCGATAATACCAATGCCAATCAATAAGTAGAAAATGGTAAAGATTTTACCAGGATCAGTTTTAGGCGCAATATCGCCATATCCAACGGTAGTCAGTGTAACTACGCAAAAATATGTGGCATTTAGCCAGCTTAGGCCTTCCACAAAATGATAAAAAATAACTCCAATTGCCAACACGGCGAGTACGCCCAAGGCAATCATACGGAAATTACGGCGAATTTCGCGTGCTTCTTGTAGACTAAGGTTATCTTTCGGCTTCATATACTTTATTGTACCACGGGCTGTGATGACCAAGCATTAGGGTTGTTATAACCTATACTTATGCTATAGTTATGTCATGTCAAAGCACGAACTTCGCGCATTCTCATACTATTACACCGACACTTTTCGTGGCGGCTATTAGCATGTATTAAAGCTCGTGAACAAACTATAAGCCAGCCGCCACATGGCGGTTTTTTATTTACAAGGAATCTAAATATGAAAGCACAAACAACTACATTAACAACCCTGCGAACTAAGCTCGATGCCGTCGATAATCAGTTGATAAATATATTGGCAGAGCGGTTTGAACTCACTTGTCGGGTGGGCGAATACAAAGCGAAGCACCATCTGCCTGCTATCGATTTGCAACGCGAGGCAGAGCAGTTTGCTCGAATTGATGAACTTTCCCAAGCAAAAGGCCTCAATCAAGATTTCGCAAGGTCTTTCTTGAGGCTGATCATTGACGAGGTCGTACGTGGTCACGAGGCAATCCGAAAAGATCAGAACCATGTGTAAATCAATCACATCTATCGGGATAATCGGCAAAGGCGCATTCGGCACGCTGGCACTTAGCATGGTGCCCAGCGGCGTCGCTCGGCACACGTTTGGGCCGGAGGACAACCAAGAGCAATTCTTGACAGTTGCGCACTGCGACGCCATTCTACTTGCCATACCTCTGAGCTCCTACGAAGATGTATTAACGAGACTCAAACCACATCTACACCCGGCAACTCTGCTGATTGATGTGTGCTCGGTTAAACTAGGGCCAGCGGAAATCATTGCCAGGCTGCTACCTGAACACAAGGAGGTCTTACTAACTCACCCACTATTTGGCCCCGAGACGTACTCACGAAGTGACGGCAGTGCCACGCTCGTCGTTTGCTCAGAGCTAACTAGGAAATCAAAGGGTTTCATAGGGTTCTGCAGGGAACAACTAAGTATGAATATAGTTCCCATGACGCCTGATGCGCATGATAAAGAAATGGCACTCGTACACGCCATGACGTTTTTTATAGCTCGTGGGCTGCGCGAAATCAATCTTGATCATCTCGTACTTGAGACGCCGTCATTCCGGCATATCAAACAGCTAGCCCATCTGGACAGAGTGCATAGTCAGGAGCTTTTTGAAACCATTGAGCTTGGCAATCCCTATGCGGCTATGGCCAGGAAAAGTCTCATTGCCAACTTGATACGAACCAACAACATGCTAAAAGAATAAATTTCGCTAAGCGAAACGCCCACCTCCGTGAGCGTTTCGTACGAAACGACGGAAGTGGGCAGGTTTGAACTAGTTGCGAACCACCTCGATGAATGGCTCAGCCTGGCCTGCAGCTCGAAACTTGCGCGGCCTCCGAGATCGTGGTCCGTGATAGACCGCGGTCGTTCGATCCGCGAACAGTGCGGTCGGACTGTTGGTGAACAGATTCCCGCTGTCCGCCCATGACCACAGATCCACCAGGATGACACCAATAGCTGCAGGGGACTCGCCACCACTCAGGACCAGGTAGTAGTTCCTAACTGTCTCATCGTTGGCTGGCTGGTCTTCTTCGCTTCCACGCATGACGCTGGCCACGGTAGACCTATCCAGGCATGCCTGGCCGATGGATATCGGCAGGTATCGAGTCATGCCGGCCTTCGCGCAGAAACTGCGGGCCACCTTGTCAGGGACATTCCCGATGACAAGCAGGGTGCGGCCACTAGAGCTAGGCACCGCTGGGAGCAATCCTTGAATGTCGACCATGTCGACCTCCTTGCTGGCAATATGGTACTGGCCTTTTACAGCAAGCCACCTATCGCAGAGTGCGACAGGAATTAGGGTATTATATTAATATAATTATACTATTTTGTCAATGACTATAAATTTACCACAATGCGAAACGCCCACCTCCGTGAGCGTTTCGAGTGAAACGCCGGAAGTGGGCGGAAAGGCGGTCCTAGGTGCGAACCGCCTCGATGCACGGCTCCGTGATGGGACCGACGATGAGCATCTGTGGCACACGGTAGGCGCCGGCCGGAAGGTCCGCGAGCGGAGCATCTGGGCCGTTGAGGAACATGTTGTCCTCGTCCTCCCAGGAGGGCTCATCTGCCAGCACCATCGCGATCACCTCGTAGGGGTAACCGGTCAGGATCTGGAAGTACTTCCGCACCGTCTCGGCATCGGCCCGCTCATCTCCGTTCGCATCATTCATGCAGTCGGCGAGCTCGTAGCGATCTCGGCAAGCCTGGTTGTAGGTCATCCGAACGAAGTGTGTCAGGTCGTTCTCGAGGCAGAAGGACTGCACTCGCTCCGATGGAACCTCACCGATGACCAGCAGCACGTGACGGCTGGGTCCCGACTGTTCGGGCATATCGACGGATTCTCCTTCGGCTGCGCCCATGGCGGCCTCCTTAAGTTTTGTGATGTTAGCCGCGGCCAACCACCTGGATAGATACACCAGGAATTAGGTTATTATATTAGTACAAATATACTGTTTTGTCAATGGTTACGAGTTGGCAGGAAAGGAGTAAAATAAAGGCATGAAGAACGCTATAAAGATTGAACGTTTGAGTAAAAAGTTTGGCAAAAAAACTGCTGTCGACAGTATTAGTATCGACGTGAAGGAAGGTGAGATATTTGGCTTCCTGGGTCCAAACGGAGCCGGCAAGACTACCACGATTCGCTTGATTCTCAATCATATCAGCCCTACTGCCGGTCGCATCCACGTGTATGGCAAAGACAGTGTGCAGGACTATGTCGATGTTCATAGCAAAGTTGGCTACCTGGCTGGCGACATGGCTATGTATACGGGCCTAAGCGGCTGGAATTATCTCAAATACATAATGCGCTTGCAGGGCCAAAGCGACATGACGGAGGTCAACCGCCTAGCCGACGTCCTTCAGGCCGACCTCAAACCAAAAATCAAAAACTTATCACGTGGCAACCGCCAAAAGATCGGCATTATCGCCGCCTTGGCCCATCAGCCCAAACTCCTTATTCTAGATGAACCAACTAGCGGCCTTGACCCACTCATGCAAGAAGTCTTCTATGACCTACTAGCTGAACACAAAAAACGTGGTGGCACGACCTTTATGTCATCGCACAACCTCGCCGAAGTCGAGAAGATCTGCGATCGAGTCGGTTTTATCCGTTCCGGCAAGCTGATTGAAGTCAGTAGTGTGCGCGAACTACGCAAGGCCGCGACCAAAGAATACCGCATTACCTTCGCTGCCGCGCCAAACCCCGCGCACTTCGCAAGCTTTAGCTCGGTTCACGATGTCGTTATCACCGGCAAGGAACTGACGTGTAGCGTAAAGGGTCGGCTCAATGAGCTGATTCGAGTACTTAGCAAATACGACGTGGCCAATATAGAAAGTCGCGAACTAGAACTCGAAGAAGTCTTCATGAATTTATACGGAGGGGGCAAAAAGTAATGTTTAACTCAATTTTTACCAAAACCCTATACGACAAACGCTGGATGATCTTCGGCTGGAGCATTGGGCTGGCTATTATGAACGCGGTCAACATGGTGTTCTACCCATCATTTGCCAATAGTAGTCAATACACCGAGCTGCTGAACCAAATGCCGCCCGAGCTCAAAAGCTTGGTTGGACAATCACTCAACTTCGGTAAAATCGAAGGCTACACCAATAGCCAGATCTTCGCCCTGAACTTACCGCTACTACTGATTATTCTCGTCATAATGTTTTATTCAGCCACCTTAGCAGGTGAAGAAGACAACGGCACACTAGGCAGCCTGCTGGCGCAACCCGTCAGCCGAGCCAAGGTTTTGGTTCACAAATATCTCGCCGGTGTTACCATTGCTGGCATCGTATCAACCCTGAGCTGGATAGGACTGATTGCTGCGATTAAGGCAATCAACTATGACATTAGCCTGGTCCGCACTCTTGCCGCTACACTGCAGGCTATGGGACTCGCACTGGTGTTTGGTAGCTTAGCCTATGCCATTGGCGCCATTACGGGCAAACGCTCGCTCGCAGTCTCGGTGCCAACGGTACTTGCCGTAGCCAGCTTCTTTTTATACTCACTCGCGGCCGGCGTAAAGTCGCTCGAACCCTACCGTGTAGCGTCAATGTTCTACTACTACAACAAGACTAATGTTCTAGAAAGCGGTCTTAACTACGCCACCTTGGCAGTATTTTTGGCTCTTACGATCGGTTTTGTCGGCCTTGCCTGGCTGGGCTTCCGCAAACGCGACATTCGCGGCTAAACAGCTCAGTTCTCATCCTTAAATCACACCGTGACAGGTAGTGTATAATGATCTATACCAAGAGGCGGAGGTAATCCGTTCATTCACAAAGGAGGTGGACCAACGTGTCCACAGCAAATGAGTTCCTACAAGAAGCCGATGGCCACACGGTCATCACTCCGGCCGGAAAGCAGTGGCTAGAGGGCATCCTGACATCAACCGATGGCCAGGTCTATGCCTTCACCCCAGATGCTGACCCGGTGATCGTGGCTGCGGCCATGGCACGGCTCAGCCGGCGAGCGGGAGACATGCGCGTAGCCCTGCTCGATGAGTTCGCCGGAGATCCGGCTGACGCTCCTGAGCTGATCCAACGAGTCGTGACAGGCTACGGCGACGACTCGGTTCAACAGCTCATCACCGTCCAGTTCGTGGTCGAGGGGGCAAGCAACCTGTTGACCAAGCTGCTGGAGTGGGGCCGGATCGGTGCAGCCTACTTGGAGCAATCCACGCGCTACATCTACTTCGACCAGAGGGGACCGGACGGCAAGTATCCGTTCTACACCCCTGATTCACTCCAGAGCGAAGGGCGAGCTCGCTACGAGTCCGACATGAACACCATCTTCGAGCTCTACTCGGAGGTCGTGCGGCGCGTCACAGAGCACGTGCGGGCAACCAACCCCAGGCCGAACCAGGCCAGTGACCCCATCGGTTACCAAGCCTGGCTTCCTACTACTAGGGCTCAAGCCTGCGATGCTGCCCGGCCGCTCTTGCCCGTTGCCACCCGCTCCACGGTTGGCTTCAGCATGAGTGCCCAGGCAGTCGACGCGCTGGTCATGCGGCTGTTGGCCCATGATCTGCCCGAAGCTCGCCAGGTGGGACAGAACATCCTCGAACAGGTGCAGATGATCATCCCTGCCTTCCTGGAGCGAACCGCCAGGGCTGACAGGGGCGGCATGACCGTCGACTACCTGGCCAACACCAAGTCGGCCATGAGTGAGTTGGCAGCCAGCCTGCTCCCGACCGAACCCGAGTGGGATGGACGGGCAGTTCGCTTGACCGACTACTGGCCCAAGAACGAGCTGGAGCTGGCGGCACCGATGCTGTTCGACCTCTGCGGCTTGCCGCTCTCGAGCATCCGAGGCGTTCTGAACGAGCGAGACGATCACGCGCTCGTTGAAGCGAAGATCCTTGCCACCTACATGGGGGAGAGGCTCAACCGCCGACACCGGCCGGGGAGGGCTCTCGAGGGGGCCCACTTCAGCTGGGAGCTGGTCGGGGACTACGGCACGTTCCGAGACCTGCAGCGCCACCGCATGGTCGACGACCTGCGTTGGCAACCGCTGCACCCGGCCTTCGGCTACGAGGTACCGGAGCTGATCACACAGGCAGGTTGCGAAAACCTGTTTCGGCAGGCCTTCGCGGTGGCGGATCTGCTCTACGCCGAGGTGGCCGCCAGTCATCCGGTGGAGGCGCAGTACGCCATCCTGTTGGGGCACCGGATGCGCTACCAGTTCACCACCAACCTGCGGGAACTGTTCCACATGTTGGAGCTGCGCACCAGCCCTCAGGGCCACCCGGGCTACCGCAGGCTGTGCCTGGAGATGTTCCGAGACCTGGAGCACCTCTATCCGCGCTTGTCCGCCGCCATGCAGTTCGTCAACCAGGCTGACAACCTGGACGAGCTGACCCGCATGGCCTCAGAACGAGCCACGGCCGGCAAGTTGGCCGAGCTCGACGGCAAGGCGGGCTAGACCCAAGCAACACGCCGTGAATGAGATCCTCGGTGTGCCAAGTACGAAACCTGATCTCGAGGGCCTCGCGGCGACGCGAGGCCCTTAATCTCGTACTAATAACTACGAAAAGAGGCCCGGAGGGGAGTCTGGGACTCTTTCCGGGCCTTGTGGGGCCGTTGTGCGGTGGTCAGACCGCGCGAAGCTTCGGGCCAGCCAGCTGGTCGGCCAGCTCCTGCAGAGCCTGCTGGTCTTGCAGCAGACGCTCCAGCTGGGATCGACAGGTCTTGACGTTGGTCTCGTGGTCTCTGTAGCCGCGGGCCAGGCTGGCTTCGTGGTTCATCAACTCCTTCTGCACCGTCTTGATGGTGTCGGCCAGGATGGCCAGACGCTGCATCAGGCTGGCCGCTATGGCTTGCCGGCTGTATTCGCCGAGGTTGGCGATCAGCTCGGGACGAGCCTGGATCTGGTCCAGGTAGGCGACGGCGCCGGCCACTTCGGCATGCATCTCGGTCGCCTTACCGAGACGCTCCAGCCCATGATCGACGATGCTGTCGAAGCGAGTCTCCCAGTGGGAGTAGCGCTGCTCGCGCAGCACAGCCAGCACGACGACGAGCAGCAACAGCAGGATCACGGCGATCCCACCGAGCAGCCACTCGGTCTTGGTCAATTCTTCGAAGATGCCCATGAGGACACCGCCTTTCATTGTCTGTAGGGTACAACGGTCTCAGGGATTGTACATTACTTATGCTTGTTTGTCAATAGTATTTGACACTCCAGCCAGGTGTTGTTGTGTAAATATCCCAATTATCTATAAAATTCGTCATTTTTTATTGACATAAAAGCAAATAGCCTGTATTATAGAGCAACTTCGCAATCGACCCAGAAGGAGAGCGATGACTACCGGACAATTGTTCGAAGTGCTTGTGGAACCAGGCGAAGCTGGTGACCAGCTGCCCATCATCAAGGTGATGGTTCCCGAGCACAAGGGGGCAATCTACGTGCCCCGTGTCGTGGTGGAGATGTACTACACGCCCTCTCCGGTCGGCAAGACCCAGGAGGCCTACTGCGCTCTGCACAGCCACAGCCCAGCAGTGGGCATGCATGTGGCTACCAACTACGAGGCCCTGCAGCGCATCCTCGAAGAAGGCATCGGTGCCTGCCCCTCGGTCGAACGAGAGGCCCAGGCCGCCGTAGCGCTGATCATGACCGACGTGCAGCGCGAGCTGGACGACCTGCCCGGCCAGTACCTGTAGCGAAGACCCGCCCTTACGTAGGGCAACCAGCCTCCCGGCTTACCCCGGGAGGCTTTCGCTTTCTCAAGCAAAGGCAAACACAATACATTGACTTTAGTGCTATATTCTTGTATTATATGACTCTGCAGATCAACTGTTTCGTACCTTAACCATTCCGTTCCGACCCAAAGGGGAA
>CAZCAO010000002.1:0-71587 GCA_964496815.1 uncultured Candidatus Saccharibacteria bacterium
GAGCCCGCGAGAGGAATCGAACCCCCAACCTACGGTTTACAAAACCGTTGCTCTGACCAATTGAGCTACGCGGGCCTAAAGCTTAAAAACAGGCCTAAGTTTAGCATTTTTATGGTTGTCATTCAAGGCTGCGGAGGCTGGTTGAGTACCTGGCGCGCCCGCATGTTGTCCGGTTCTAACTTTAATATTCGCCTAAAAACTGCTTTTGCAGCCGTTAGGTCTTTATTGTGCAAATGTGTCTCGGCAAGCAAATGAAGAATCTCAATACTATCACCACCTTGGAGTTCTAATGCCTCTTCGAGCGTAGCGGCCTGTTTATCGTATTCACCCAAAATCCGATATATTCTCGCTAGACTAATGAGCCGGGTTTGGGTTTTTTCAACCGCATTGGCCTTTATAAGCATTTCGGCTGCAATTTTAAACTCACGGTTTTTAAACAGAGCCATGGCATAGTTATGGTAGTGGGCTGCACTCGGCTTCTGCTCTGCCACGATTTTAAAGCATTCCAAGGCATCCGGCGCGTTATTTAACTGCGTATAGATAAAGCCAAGACGATTGTAGGCGTGCGTGTTACGGTGATCAAGTCGCAAGATCCGCAAATACGCCCGTTCGGCAGGAATGTATTTGTGCTCGCTGTAGTAGCGATCGGCCAAACTAAGTAAGCGTGCTATGCGCTCATCATGACTAACTGGCTTGCCAGTCATGAAGCTCATGAGCGCCGAGCTTGTCGTTGCCATTTCACCATTACGCGCCATCCTCCAGCAGAATACTGCACCAAGCACTACTAAAATCGTTTCAACAATCATACTGTCATCTCCAGAGCCAAAAGTTCAAGACTAACCCTGTCATTAATATTATGCTTTAGATTATCCTCTGCTCTGAGCGTGGCGGCAAGTGACTCCGCTGCGTTCGGACTCAGCGTTTGTGCGCGCAATACATTGGCCACGTACCACAGCACCTCAGGCGACAACCCTGACTCATGAGCCTGCTTCGCAGCCAAAAACCGTTTACTCACACCACCTGCTATAAACTGCTCGGCCAGCGATCGGGCCAAGCTATGTCGGCTCGCTAGTTCTGAAGATGCCGCAATCTCTTCCTGCAATCGAGGTGGCAAATACTGGGCGCCAGACTCAAGCGGATAAAAATTCACCTGCTGAACCCGCGATCGTATCGTTGGCAATAACCCATGTACCCGACTGGTGGTTAAAATATAAGTCACACTCTCCCCAGGCTCCTCAAGAGATTTAAGTAACGCATTTGCAGCATCAGCAGTCATTTTATCAGCGTCAATCACAAGTACCACCCTTTGTTGTCCCTGACGATATGCCGTTCTAGCTAGTTTATCGAGAATTGATTTTACCTGTGCAATCTTAATTTTGGACTGATCCTCAGCTTCGAGGAATAAAATATTCGGATCATGCAGTGAAGTTGCGGCTGCCAACGTGAGTGCGACATCTTCTGCTGCCCGTCGTTTGTAATGGTACTGCGGCCCGCTAAATACATAACCCTGAGCAGGATCTTGAGTGATCGCCTGCAAGCGCGGCAAGGTGTTGGGATGCAGCTTATATTGAAACATGCTCAAGTCCTTGCAGAAAATCTTGCAGCTCATCCGATAGTGCAGCCTCAAAACTCTTACGACCCACATCGGGTATATCAATCTCTAACCTAGACGCATGTAAAAACTGCCGCCTGAGACCTCCTGGAGCTGGTTTTTTACTATAAAGAATATCACCAACAATCGGGTTGCCCAAATGAGCCATATGAACCCGAATTTGGTGCATTCTGCCCGTCATGAGCCGGATCTGCAATAAACTATAATCCTTATAAACTGCTTCAGTCTGGTATTCAGTAATAGCCATTTTTCCTGCTGGAGAAACAGCCATCTGAGTGGCCACTGAATGATGTCGAGCCAAAGGCAATTCAATCCTAGCCTGCTGATGCTTCAAGTGGCCCCAGACGAGAGCTGTATAATATTTATCCACGCTACGTAATCTAAATTGCTCCTTCAGGTTTTCGCAGGCGGCCTGGGTTCGGCCAAGAATCATTACGCCTGAAGTGTCTTTATCGAGTCGATGCACGATGCCTGCCCTCAAAGACCCATCTTGCTGGATTTTGTCTGCGAAACAAGCTGCCACCGTACCTGCGTACTCAACACCGTCACCCCCATGCACGACCATACCGGCAGGCTTATTAATTACAATGACGGTATCGTCTATATAGAGCACCGGTGGCGCTTGAGGAGCCTCTACTGGAGGGTTAGCGCCTACTCCCGCTAGCTGCCCTTTAATCGCTTCCTGATTGATATCAATACTATCCCCTTCTTGCAGTCGATAGGATGGCTTAACACTGCGCCCAGTAATCAACACAAAGCCTGCCGCAATATAATCATGCCATTCGCTGCGCGAAGAATCGCTGTAGAGCTGCGCTAGTGCGCTATCTAGGCGCTGACCAACAATATCACTATCAACTACCATATATTCTCAATACTCCGCTTAGCTACTAAATTCCCTCTTACTCACCAGTATACATTTCCCATAGCCCCCGTACCACTAGATAGGATTCCACGCAAGTACGGAGCCAAGTGGCTCCGTACTTATTGATTTTATCCAGATAAAATTCGAGGGGTCTCTAACGCTTACTAAACTGTGGAGCCTTGCGCGCCTTTTTGAGTCCATACTTTTTGCGCTCTTTTACACGAGCATCACGGGTTAAAAAGCCGGCTTTGCGTAGTGTTGCATGAAAGTCATCACTCATAGCATTGAGTGCGCGAGCAATTGCCAAGCGAATCGCTTCAACTTGACCGGTCTTACCACCTCCGCTCACACGTACATTCACATCAGCATCTTTGTGCTTGCCTACAAGTTCAAGTGGCTGCGCGATAATCGCTGCCAGAGTGGCGTTGTTGGCATATTCTTCCAAAGATTTACCATTGACGGTAATTTTGCCCTTACCAGCTTCAAGACGTGCTGTAGCTACTGCAGCCTTGCGTCGTCCAACACCTGGGTAATAGTGAGCTTGTTTCTTGGTTGTTGTTTCGGTTGCCATATTATACTTCCACCTTAGTTATTGTACCGGCCTGAGCGGCATGACTGTGCTCTGCACCTGCGTAAAGCTTGAGGTTCTTCAACATCTCAGGAGCCAGCTTATTCTTTGGGAGCATCCCCTTAACGGCATGTCGCACCACAAGAGTAGGATCTTTTATGAGCAAGTCTTTGAGGGCAATTTCTTTTATACCGCCAGGATAGCCGCTATGAGAGTAGTACATCTTATCTGTCAGCTTATTGCCAGTCACTTTAATATGAGCGCAGTTTGTCACAATAACCTTGTCGCCGCACACAACATGGGCGGTATATTCTGGCTTATTCTTGCCCATGAGGCGAGTAGCCACTTCGGTGGATAGTCGGCCAAGGGTCTTACCGGTAGCATCTATCTCAACCCAGCCTTGTTTTGCATCTTGAGGCTTTAGGCTAAATGTCTTCATTTCTTCGCTCCTGCTTTCTCGGCCGCTGGCTCTTTAACTTCTTTAACCGCTTTTTGGTCGACTGTCGTGGCGGGCTTGGATTGATCAAGCACAAGCTCGACTACTGCCATAGGGGCACCATCACCGCGACGAGCGCCGGTCTTAATGATGCGTGTGTATCCGCCTTGTCGGCTTTGGAATTTATCAGCTAGTTCATAGCGAAGCTTCTGGGCAGCTACGGGCGACAACGTTACACTCATAATCTGACGATAGTTGTGCAAATCGCCCTTTTTAGCTTTCGTGACAAGTTGCTCAAATTTAGGTGCAATTGTCTTTGCCTTTGCCTCGGTCGTCTCAATTCGTTCGTACAAAATGAGAGAATCAATCAAGCCACGCACGAGCGCACGGCGTGGACCGGCTGCTAGAGATAATTTACGCTGATTGTATGCGTGGCGATGCATTGAATATCTCCTTTAGTCTTCCTGCTTAATGCCAAGCTCATCGAGCTTTGCAACCACTTCTTCATAAGCCTTCTGTCCGAAACCTTTGAGCTCTTTTAGCTCGGCATCGCTTAGTTCGCTTAAGTCTTTAATGGTCTTAATGTCGTTATTTAGCAGGGCGTTCGTCGTGCGCGGACTAAAGTTGACCTCATCGATCAAGACAGTTGCAAGATTCGCCTGTTCACGAGCATCAGCTGTGACAATACCATCTGCGCCAACGCTTACGACATCATGGCCGGCAATCACCTGAAAGTGTCCTACCAGGATTTCTGCCGCTTGGGTTACAGCGTCTTTAGGGGTGATCGTGCCGTCGGTTTCAACTTCCAAAACAAGCTTATCAAGATCGGTCATTTGACCAACACGGGTGTTCTCTACACTATAGCGAACACGTCGAATTGGTGTGTAGAGCGCATCGACAGCAATCATGCCAACAGGCAGCTTTTCGCCAGGGCGATTTTCTACAGGCACATAACCACGACCCTGCTCTACGCGGATTTCCATTTCAAGCTTAGCTTTAGCACCGTCGAGGTGGGCGATGACGAGGTCTTTGTTGACTACTTCGACTTCACTGTCGGCTTTAATATCACCAGCGGTAACAGGACCCGATCCAGTCTTTGACAAAGTAATATGGACTGGTTCGTCGCCGGTATAACGCAGGCGTAACTGTTTGAGATTCAAGATCACTTCAATAATATCTTCACTTACGCCTTTTAGAGCAGTGAACTCATGACTTGCGCCTTCAATCTTTACGGCAGTCACAGCAGCACCAGCTAGTGACGAAAGTAGGACACGGCGCATAGAATTGCCAAGTGTCATACCATAGCCTGGGTGGAGAGGCTCAACTGCAAACGTAGCTGTATTGCCTGTGGCTGTTGTTTCTTTTAATTCTGGTAGGTTGATGTCGATTAGCACCGTATAACTCCTTATTTTAATTACCTTGAGTAGAACTCAATGATTAACTGCTCTTGAATATCCTGATCAAGCTCGCTGCGAAGCGGCAGGCTTGTGACTTTGGCTGATAGCTTTTTAGCATTTAAGCTCAGCCAGCTGACTGGGCTTGCTTCGGCCAAATTGCCTTCCAACGAAGCAAACAAAGGCTTCTTAACACTCGCAGCACGGACTGCGATTTCATCCCCTGGGTTGACGGTGATAGATGGGATATCTACCTTCTTGCCGTTCAGGGTGATATGTGCGTGGCTAACCATCTGTCGAGCAGCCTGACGTGAAGGCGCAAAGCCCAAACGATAACAGACGTTATCAAGTCGACGCTCTAGGAGTGCCAACAGGTTTTCGCCGGTTACACCTTCCATGCGCTCGGCACGTGCAACATAAATGCGGAATTGCTTCTCAAGTATGCCGTACATTCTTTTAACTTTTTGTTTTTCACGCAGCTGAACTGAATAGTCACTTGGTTTCGAACGGCGTGACTGACCATGCTGGCCAGGTATGTAGTTACGACGGGCTAAAGCCTTTGCGGCTTTAGGGTGCAGCTCTACACCTTCACGACGTGATAATTTGGCGATAGGTCCGATATTTCTTGCCATAATCTATACCCTTCGAGCCTTTCTTGGCCGACAGCCATTATGTGGTACACCAGTAACGTCAGTAATGCTCGCTATTGCCACTCCAGAAGCCTGAAGGGCTCGAATAGCTGACTCACGACCACTACCAATGCCTTTAACGAAGATATCAACCTTAGCGAGGCCAAAGTCCTTAGCGGCGTTCACTGCTTTTTCAGATGCTAACTGTGCAGCGTATGGAGTGCTCTTACGAGAACCCTTGAAGCCAGCCAGTCCTGCCGTACCCCAACTTACTACGTTACCCTTGTCATCTGTCACAGAAATAATCGTATTATTAAAAGTAGATTTAATATGCACCTGGCCTTTTGGTAGGCTGCGCTTAATCTTGCGTCGTTTTGGTTTGGTTGCTGCTTTTGCCATTATTATCTTCCGTTTATCCTATGTCTTTGCCGCTGGCTTCTTACGTCCACTACCTACAGTCACACGACGTCCACGCTTTGTCCGTGCATTGGTTTTTGTCCGCTGACCACGAACTGGCAAATTAGCACCATGGCGCACGCCACGATATGACTTAATTTCCTTGAGACGCTTGATGTTGAGGCTAATCTGTCGAGACAAATCGGCTTCAACCTGTAAGTTCTTGTCGATATACTCTCGAATCTTAACGAGATCTGATTCTGAGATGTCTTTGATACGAGTATTCGGATCGATTTTCAAATCGGCCAACATCTTTTGGCTGGTTGTTAAGCCAATGCCAAATATGTAGGTCAAACCGATTTCGGCTCGCTTTTCATTCGGAACATTTGTACCTGCAATACGCGCCATCTAGCCCTGCCTCTGCTTATGTTTAGGATTTTCACAAATAACCCGTACGACGCGCTTGCGCACGACGACTTTGCACTTGGAACACATTTTTTTAACTCCGGCTCGGACTTTCATAAATATTACCCTTACTGCATTACTTGTGACGGTATGTTATTCGCCCCTTACTCAGATCGTATGGGGTCATCTCAACGGTAACCTTATCGCCAGGAAGAATTTTTATATAGTGCATACGCATCTTGCCAGATATGTGGGCTAAGATGGTATGGCCGTTCTCTAGTTCTACCTTAAACATGGCATTTGGTAGAGACTCGAGTACGGTCCCGTCAATTTCAATTACTTCCTTTGTATTTGCCATAGATTACGCGCTACAAGTTGTTATTATATAGGTTCCGAGTGTCATTGTAAAGGGTTTTCCAGGTTAAAGTTGATTAATACTGATCGTACGTTGCAGTCAGGGCCTTTGCTTCAATTTGGCGCATCGTCTCAATTGCCACAGCAACCACGATAAGTAAGCTTGTACCGCCAATTGCCAACGAGGCAGAGGTACTAATTACTGCCTGTAGGATGAAGGGCAGGATAGCCAAAACACCAAGCGACATGGCTCCAAAAAGAGTGATGCGGTTAACAACCCGCTTTAAGTATGTTGCCGTCTCTTTTCCTGGACGAATTCCAGGTATAAAGCCGCCTTGCTTTTGGAGGTTTTCAGCAATGTCAGTTGGCTTAAAGATGATTGAGGTGTAAAAATATGTAAATGCTACGACAAGCACAAAATAGGTGGCGGCATACACCCAGCTGGTTGGGGCAAACACTCTCGAAAGCGTCTGTGCAAAGCTCGCTACCCACTCCGTTTTGGCCTTACTAAACAGCTGCCCGATAAAGGTTGGTACCTGCAAGAATGCTAGTGAGAAGATAATTGGGACCACACCAGCTATAATGACCTTGAGCGGCAAATGTGTGTCTACAGAGCCATAGGCGGCATTAGCACTTGTGCGGCGCGCGTAAGATACGGGGATATTACGCTGGCCTTCATTGATATATACAACGCCTACCACCGTCAAGAGGAACAAAATACCAATCGCCACAATACTGACAACTTTCGACGGATCGGCTTGCAAAAGACTAATTTGCTGCGACAACGTAGATGGCAGCCTCGAGACAATACCAGCAACGATAAGGATAGATATACCGTTGCCTATACCGCGATCCGTAATAATCTCACCCAACCACATAAGTAGCATGCTACCGGCTGTAATAGTAGCGACCATAAGTATCCACTGAAACGGTGAGGGCTTACCAATTAAGTCAACGCCTGCTATCTGTTTTGACGTTGTCTGCACAAAGAATATCATTGCAACCGACTGGATCAACGCCAGCGGCACAGTCAGTAGCCTCGTGTAGTAGTTGATCTTATTACGGCCTGACTCCCCTTCTTTACTCAAAGCATCCAACTTTGGTACTACCTGCGTCAAAAGCTGCATAATAATGGATGCGTTAATGTACGGGCCCAACCCCATCAAGATGATTGAAAAGTTCGTCATTGCGCCGCCAGAGAACAAGTTTGCAAAACCTAGTAGCGGATTAGACTGGAACAGGCGCAACAAAAAACTCTGGAGCTTCACGGTGTCTGGCACCGGAACGGGCACGTTGGATATAAGAGCGTAGACGAATAGCACAAGAGCCACAACACCGATTCGCTTGCGCAAATCTTTGTTTCGATACATCTGCCTCAGCACTGCACTATTCATACTACCTACCCTCTCGTTTGATTACTTTGCGTCAGCTGATTCGGAAACTTCTGCTTTCGGAGCGGCAATCTGCTTAGCAGTATCCAATACAACCTTTCCACCAGCTTGTTCGATCTTCTTGATTGCAGCCTGACTAGCTGCAGTCACCTTTACAGTGTAGGCAGCACTTACTTCGCCAACTGAAAGGAGCTTGATAAGCCCATTGGCTTTTTTGACTAATCCATCGGCAGCCAACTTGGCACCGTCAACTGAACCAGCCTTGTACCGCGCCAAGTCACCCACATTTACCACTTGGTAGGTGGTAGGGTTCTTCGACTTAAAGCCTCGTGCCTTTGGAAGACGCTGGGCTAACTGAGTCTGGCCACCTTCGAAACCAATTCGGACGCCACCGCCGGTACGAGCATTCTGCCCCTTAGTACCACGACCAGCAGTCTTACCTTGGCCTGAACCAATACCACGCCCTAGGCGCTTTTTGGCCTTATGAGACTTGAGGGGTAATTCATGGATCTTCATTATTTGGCCTCCTTGGCTACTGGCTTAGCACTAAAAGCCGCGACACTTCCAAGCGTAGCGAGGGCTTCCTGAGTGGCATACGCGTTGTTAATCTTGTTTGTCGAACCAAGTGACTTTGTTAATAGGTCTTTAATACCCACGGCCTCTACGACTGATCGTACAGCGCCACCAGCAATTACACCGGTACCGGGACTGGCTGGCTTCATAAATACCGTTGCTCCGCCAAACGTAACTTGGGTTTCGTGAGGGATCGTGTTGTTTTTGAGCTCTACAGTGATCATCGCTTTCTTTGCCTTGCTAACGGCTTTAGCGATAGCAGTCTGAACATCCTGTCCTTTACCTACACCAACACCAACTTTGTCTTTGCCATTCCCAACAACTACTGTTGCTCGGAAGCGAAAACGTCGACCACCTTTTACTACGCGCGTCACGCGGTCAAGGGCAATAATCTTTTCTTCAAATTCTTTTACTGCTTCTACCATATCTAGAATTTTAATCCTTTCTCGCGAGCAGCGCTAGCCAAGGCAGCAACCCGTCCGTGGTAAATGTGTATACCGCGATCAAATATCACCACTGAGACCTTCTTTGCTTTGCCGGCTTCAGCTATCTTTTCGCCTACCCAGGTGGCCTTTTCTGTCATATTCTTCTTCGCTAGCTCCTGTTGACCAGTTGACGTTACGTAAGCAATCGTCTTTGCGCTATCATCATCAATAAGCTGCGCGGTAACCTGTCGATTTGACACGCTGACGGCCAAACGTGGACGCTCGGCTGTGCCATGAATCTTGGCGCGTATTCGTTTCTTTTTGAGAATGTCGGCTGTTAATCTTTTCATAATATTATCCCTTCGCCGCCGTCTTACCGGCTTTACGTCGAATGTGCTCGCCGGCGTATTTAATACCTTTACCCTTATATGGCTCTGGCTTGCGGTAAGATCGGATCTTAGCTGCCGCTTCACCGACCAACTGCTTATCATAGCCTGAAACGATAATCTTATTACCTTCTACCTTCAAATCAACACCTTCAGGAGGTAAATAGCTAATCTTATGCGAATAACCTAAGCTCAAGCTAACACCGCGGCCTTCTGCAGCTGCACGGTAGCCAACCCCGTTAATCTCGAGGGCTTTCTCAAACCCTTGTGAGACACCAATGATCATATTGGCAATGAGCGTACGAAGCAGGCCAAACTGTTTCTGGGTTTCGCTGTTTTCAACTTCACGCACTACAGTAACGAGGCCGTCCTGCTGATCAAGCTTGAAGCCTGGCAATAAAACCTGGCTAAGAGTGCCTTTTGCGCCAGTAACTACGATGTTGCCATCTTTTACTTCAAGGGTTACGCCGGCTGGTATTGTAACTGGTACTTTTCCAATTCTACTCATGCTACACCTACCATACCTTACAGATTAATTCGCCGCCAAGACCTTTTTGACGAGCCTCTTGACCAGTCATGAGGCCTGACGAAGTTGACACGATAACGATACCTCGTCCGCTTAGAACGTGTGGGATTTCATCTCGCTTGGCATACACCCGTCGACCTGGCTTACTGACGCGCAGAAGCTTCTGCAAAGGACGTTTCACGCCTTGGCCATCAATACCTAATTCGAGCACTTGAAAGGCTCCATTCTTCACCACATTAACACGTGAAACATATCCTGATTTGGCAAGAATATCAGCAATCTGGTGCTTAATTCTTGAATAAGGGATAGAGACTTGCGCCATTCCCGCTCCACGTGCATTGCGGATGCGAGTAAGCATATCTGCGATTGGATCTGTAGTAATCATGCTTGTCTCCTTTCCTTTACCAACTTGATTTCGTTACACCAGGGATCTGTCCCTTGGAAGCATACTCACGGAATGTAATACGTGATAACCCAAATTTGCGAATATATCCACGTGATCGTCCGGTAACCTCGCAACGATTACGCATACGATTTGGGTTAGAGTTACGCGGCAACTTTGCCAATCCCTCTAAATCCCCTACTGCCTTTAGCTCGGCGCGCTTAACGGCATACTTGTCTGCTAATTTCTGGCGCTTTAGCTCGCGCTGCAATAATGCTTTTCTAGCCATTAGTTCGCTCCTTTCTCAAACGGCATGCCGAGGCCTGCTAGTAAAGCCTTAGCGGCGTCCTTGTCATGCCCGCTTGTAATTATATTAATTTGCATCCCATGTGTGGTGTGCGCTTCCTCGTAGGATATCTGCGGGAAAACGGTTTGCTCTTTGATGCCAATACTGTAGTTGCCCTGTGGGTCAAAGGCACTAGCTTTTACACCATGGAAGTCACGAATGCGTGGCAACACGACACTCACCAGCTGGTCGAGGAAGTAATACATGCGATCACCTCGCAACGTAACCGTTGCGCCAATCTCGTTGCCTTCACGTAGCTTAAAGGTGGCGATGCTCTTGCGCGCCTTGGTGATAACTGGTTTCTGACCAGTTACTTTAGTAAGGGTTGCGATTGCCTGCTCAAGGTGCTTACTGTCTTGCAAGGCACGGCCGACACCAACACTAACAACGATCTTCTCGATGCGTGGCACTTGATTAGGGTTCTTGAGTCCTAACGATGCAGCCAATTCCTTGGCAAGTGTATTCTTATAATGGTCTTTGAGTCTATTCATGGTTACTTCTCACTCTTTTCTGCTTTGGCTGGCTTGGCAACTTTTGCTTCTGCTTTCGGCTTGGTCTTGTTCTGGAAAGAAGAGACTTTGAAAACGCGCTCTTTATTACCTTTGGCATCTACTTTGTAGCCAATACGAGCTGGCTTACCCGTTGCAGGGTCCAAAATCATCACTTTTGCAGCATCAAGCGGCTTAGCCAACTCCACAATGCCGCCACGTGGAGTCTTGGCATTTGGCTTGGTGTGCTTTTTAACTACATTAATACCCTCCACGACCACCTGGTTCTCTTTAGGAAGCACTGCAACAATCTCACCCTTTTTACCTTTATCGCGACCTCGGATTACCATTACCTTGTCTTTAAGTCTAAGTTTCATGGTATTCATCCTAAAGTACCTCCGGAGCGAGTGATACGATCTTCATGTAGCCACGTTCACGCAATTCGCGGGTAACCGGGCCGAAGATGCGGGTGCCGCGAGGCAAACCAGCTTTATCGATTACAACTGCTGCATTCTCGTCAAAACGAATCGATGAACCATCGGCACGCAATGTTTCTTTGGCAGTGCGAACCACTACAGCCCGAATGACTTCTTTCTTCTTAACAGTGCCATTTGGCGTGGCAGTCTTAACACTAGCTACAATGATATCTCCGACACGAGCATAGCGTCGACGTGAGCCACCGAGCACCTTGATGCACATAATCTGCTTCGCACCGGTGTTGTCGGCTATTTTAAGTCGGGTTTGGGGCTGAATCATGCCTTACCTCCCTTAACAATAACTTCACCAGTCTTCTTGGTGACAGTAAACTTCTTGGTCTTACTCAAAGGTCGAGTCTCGGTCAATTCAACGAGGTCACCAACCTTGTATTGGTTGTTCTCGTCATGCGCTTTGAATTTAGCAGTCGTTTTGTACTGTTTTTTGTACAATGGATGAGTCTTGAGGCGCTCTACCGCAACCACAACCGTCTTGTCCATCTTGTCTGATACGACTTTGCCGTTTAGTACTCTACTCATTGGTTTTCTCCATATCTTTGATTTGGGCCTCGCGCTGAAGCGTCATAACTCGAGCGATATCTCGCTTGAGTGCCTTTACTTGCTTTACATTCGGCGTTTCTTTAACACGCATGTCGACGTGCGTCTGGGCTAGTTTAACCTGCAAGTCCTTAAGCATCGTAGCCAGCTCTTTGGTTGATTTTGTACGCATTTCCTTAACCTTCATGACTTTCTCCTGGTGATGCCTTAACAATAAACTTCGTCTTGACTGGCATCTTCATTGCGGCAAGTCGCATTGCCTCTTTGGCTACTTCTTCGCTTACCCCATCCATCTCAAACATAATTCTACCTGCCTGAACCTTGGCAACATAATGACTCAACGCACCCTTACCGCTACCCATTCGAACTTCGGCAGGCTTGGCCGTGACAGGAGTATGAGGAAAAATTCTGATCCAAATCTTACCACCACGCTTGATATAACGTGTCATAGCACGACGAGCAGCCTCAATCTGGCGCGATGTAATACGTTCATTACCCATTGCCTGCAGACCATAGCGGCCGAAGTTAATTTCGGTACCACGAGTAGCCAGGCCTCGGTTCTTGCCCTTCATTGCTTTTCGGAATTTCGTTTTCTTTGGTAATAGCATTTCTTTTTCCTCGGCCTACTTCTTATAAACCCATACTTTAACGCCGATAATGCCGTACGTCGTCTTGGCTTCGGCAGTACCATAATCAATATTTGCCCGCAGGGTATGGAGTGGGATGCTACCCTGAGAAGCAACTTCAGCACGGGCCATTTCAGCTCCGTTCAACCGACCAGCGACGCGAACTTTAGCTCCAAGAGCTCCGGCCTTTACGGCGCTGTCTACAGTCATCTTAATAACGCGTCGAAACGCGATACGACGCTCTAACTGAGAAGCAACGTTTTCGGCGATCAACTGGGCGCGCATTTCTGGCTGCTTAACTTCTTCGATATTAACTTTCACATTCGGACCAGCTACTTTGGCTATGGCCTTCTTGAGAGCATCAATGCCTGAGCCGCTACGGCCAATTACGACACCAGGTTTAGAAGTATGAATCGTGACCGTTACCGCTCCAGTAGAACGCTCAATATCAACCGCGGCCACGCCAGCACGGAAAGTCAGGTTCTGTGCAATAACGCGTCGGATTGCAATGTCCCCAGAAAGATTCTTAGCGAAATCCTTAGTTGCGAACCACTTGCTCGACCAGTCTTTGTTGATCTGGAGGCGGAAACTCGTTGGATTTACTTTTTGACCCATTATTTGGCCTCCTTCGTTACTGGCTTTGCATTACTTTTTGGTTTTGTTACGGCAGGCTTTGCGTCAGTCAACGTAATTACCAGGTGTGAACTACGATGCAGTATTGCACTACTGGCACCTTTAGCACGTGGGCGCATACGCTTCAGCGTCGAGCCTTCATCAACACGGATTTCATCAATCCGCATCACTTTAGGATTAAGGTTATAGTTGTTCTCCGCATTGGCACTGGCACTTTTGAGGGTTGCGTACACCATATCGGCGGCCTTCTTGTGTGTGACTCGGAGTAGCTGCTGGGCGGCCACAACGTCTTTTCCACGCACCATATCGGCTACAAGTCGCAGCTTCCGAGCAGATATTGGTAATTGACGTGTCTTGGCTTGAACTTTCATACTATTTACCTTGCGCCTTTGCGAGTTTACCACCGTGACCACGGAATTTTCTGGTAGGCGAAAATTCACCGAGCTTATGACCAACCATATTCTCTGTCACAAACACTGGTAAGTGTTGCTTGCCATTATGAACAGCAATTGTTTTACCAACCATTTCCGGAGAGATGCTACTGGAACGGGCCCAGGTCTTAATAACCGTCTTGTCATTCGGACCTAGCGCCATGACTTTCTTCAAGAGCTTTGCGTCTACGTATGGACCTTTTTTGAGAGATCTACTCATAATAACCTACCTATTTCCCTTTCCGCGTCGGCGTATAATCATATCAATGCCCTTTTTGCGACGGCGTGTTCGCTTACCAATTGCATGTTTGCCCCATGGGGTTTTCTGGAATGGCATACCAATATCAGTACCGCCTTCACCACCACCGTGTGGGTGATCAACCGGGTTCATCGCCTTACCACGTACGGTTGGACGGAAGCCCATGTGCCGTTTGCGACCGGCATTACCGACTTTGATATTCTGGTGTTCGGCATTACCAATTGCGCCTAGGGTAGCCATACATGTCTGGTGTACAAGTCGGACTTCACCCGATGGCAACTTAACCTGCACATAAACGCCTTCTTTTGCAGCCAGCTGAGCGCGCGCGCCTGCAGAACGTGCCATCTGCCCACCACGGCCAGGAGTTAGCTCGATATTAGAGATGACAGAACCTACTGGTATCGCAGATAGAGGTAGGCGGTTGCCTACTTTAATCTCTGCGTCTTTACCACTTGTGATAGTCTGACCTACCTTCAAGCCAGCATTTGCCACCACATACGCCTTGCCGCCTTCTTTGAGTTGCAACAGGGCGATACGAGCACTTCTACCTGGGTCGTATTCGATGGCTACCACCTTGGCACCTTCAACTCCTACGAGCTTAAAATCAACGATACGGATAGCGCGTTTTGCACCACCACCACGGTGTCGGGTCGTAATTTTACCCTGGTTGTTACGACCAGCCTTCTGTTTGCGTTTTAGAATCAATGACTTTTCTGGAGACTTCTTCGTAATCTCAGCAAAATCACTCACGCTCATATTACGTCGGGCAGCTGTATTCGGCTTATAAACTCGTACTGGCATTATTTGGCCTCCTTGGCAGCTTTAGTAGCTGGCTTTTTGGCTTCGTCTTTAGCCTGCTTCTTATCAGCCTTCTTAACTTCCTTGCTGTCAGCTTCAGCCTCAAAGATTGATATACTCTGACCCTCTTTGACGGCAACCATAGCCTTTTTAACGTCAACGCGACGACCAGACTTGCCTTTGAATCGCTTGATCTTGCCCTTCGTAATAACAATTCGAACATCCGTTGCGTCAACGTTGAATGCTGATTTTACCGCACGCGCAACTTCAATCTTATTCGTTGCCATTGGGACCTCAAAGGTATACACCTTATTTGCGGCAAGCATAATGCTCTTTTCTGAAATTACTGGCTTTAGGATGAGCTGTGACATTATTTCGTCCCTCCAAGCCATTGCTTAATGGCCTCTAGGGCTGGTTGTTCAATGATAATGGCATCTGCATTGAGTACGTCAAATGTGGTAATGCGCTGCGGTGTTACTGCTTCAACGCCTGGCAAATTCGCTACTGAGCGGGCAACTGCTTCGGTCATAGCACTCACGACGACCAACACTCTACCCTCTACTTCAAGTTTAGCGAGTAAATCAACAGCGGCGCGAGTCTTGGACTCTGCAGGCTTAAATGAATCAATGACCTTAATACGATCAGCCTGGGCACTCAGTGCCTGGGCTACAGCACCACGGACCATTTTCTTAGTCATGGTGATGCTGTAATTTTCGTTGCCAGTTGGACCAAAAACAATACCACCTGTTCGCCAAAGCGGCGTACGGCTCGAACCCACACGGGCTCGACCAGTACCTTTTTGACGCCACGGTTTCTTACCACCGCCACGAACCAAGCCACGGGTAAGTGTCTTGGCATTATTTGTACGGCGATTTGCTAACGCGCGACGGTAGGCCAAACCAAGTAACTCCGCGTTTACTTCCTGTCCAAAAATTGCCTTATCGAGCGTTACTTCGGTCGTGGCTTTCTTGCCGGCAGATGTATATGTTGCAACCTTCATAGCCTAACCCCTTACCATTACTAAGCTTTTTTTCGGTCCTGGTACAGCGCCTCGTACGACAAGAATATTGTTTTCAACATCAATTTCCATAACCTTGAGATTCTTAACAGTCACAGCCTTATGGCCCATTTGACCAGCCATTTTCTGGCCTTTGAAGACGTGCTGAGGATACCCTGCGCCAATAGAGCCAGGCGCACGATGGTTATGGCTACCATGCGTCATCGGGCCACGTGCAAAGTTATGACGCTTAATTGTTCCGGCGAAACCTTTGCCCTTAGAAACAGCACTTACTGTTATGCTGTCACCGACGGCAAAAACATCGGCTTTAAGCTCATCACCAACGGTCATTTCTGGCTGATCGCCATCGACGCGATATTCGGTCAAGAAACGGCTATTGGCCTTGGCTGGCTTGAGGTGCCCAGCCTGTGGCTTAGCTTGGTGCTTGGCTTCTCCAAACCCAATCTGTACAGCACTATAGCCATCTCGCTCCACGCTTTTGAGTTGAGTAATCACACACGGACCAGCCTCCAGTACCGTTACTGGAGTCATTACACCTGATTCATCAAAAATCTGTGTCATGCCGATCTTTTTTGCAAGCAATGCTTTCACGCGTGGGTTCCTTAATGTGATTATTGTAGAAAAACAAATCCTGGCAAGTAGATGGGTTTCCGCTCAGATGGTTGGGCCGAACGGACCTAATCACTTCCCAGCCGTTAAGCTTGAAGGAATGTTTTAAACCAAGCGCTAGTGTACCAGATAACCAACAGGAGTGTCAACTGTTTTCTAGGCTCGATTGTCACTATGCCCGACGAAGTTCAATCAGAAGGCCCCTCCGAACCATTCTAAGCGCTATAATTCCGAGAAAACCACCGACGAGATAGGATATTGCCCACCAAGGGTTTTGAACGAATATACGCCATTCCAGGATGGCAGGCAAAAGTGCAAAGCAGGCAGATATCATGCCTAAAGCTCTACCCTGAACATAAAGCTTACTTGAATTTAATCGCTGGCTGCGATTACGCTTGCGAACCTCGAGAAGCAGCAATCCAACCCTAATGTTCAAATAGGTCAAAAAGGGCAATGGCAGTAAGCTCACCCAGAAAGCCGGTGTCGGTGCAAAGTCCATAACTAAAGTGTAATCGCAATTGTTAAGCCAATGCCAGTGAATACAAGCCCAAGAAGCGCCCCGACTACCAAGAGCGCATATTCAATCTTTCGATCAATCCTAAGTGCATCTACCTTAGAGAATATAAAGCCCAAGATTACCCCAATCGGTACCACCCGGTGCCCATTCACCGATATCCATGTAAGCCCCAAGATGAGGTAAAGGCCTGCTTTTACCAAAAAGGCAAAATCAGACTCATAATATCGTTTACTAACTTTATTCTTCATTACTCTATTTAAGCATAAAAACTATTTTGAGTCGAAGAAAAAATTGCCCTGAAACGGAAGAAGACCCTGAACAGAGTTCAAGGTCTTGTATGGGTGCGGCGGGGTGGCCCGGAGGCCACCCCGCCGACCTGCGCCATCCCAGGCGGCGGATCCCGGGAGGCGTCGTGCGCGGGGTGGGAGGCGGACCCACCCTACGCGACTGAGGGGGCGGGGCCCTCAGCATGTGGCCGACTGCTTAGCAGACGGCGCGTAGCTCAGAGAACAATACTGGCAGCAAGCTGCAAGCGTAAATTCTCTGGCGACACCAGGAAGCAGTGGCCCTCAGGCCGTGGCTTTCGGTGTCATCCGACCTTACAGGACGTTGTAGTATGCTAGGAGAAACGGTGGCGTAACCGGAGAACCGGTGGACGCGCGCTCTTCCCTGCAGACTACTGCCCCTTTTGTGACCGAAGTCCCAATGAGGTCGGATTGCAATTCAATGGACTATATCTGAAGTAGTTGGCCCATACAATCAACCCTCGATTTATCAAGAGCTGGTTGTATGGACCGAAGTCCACAAATATAAGGTGCAATTTGGCGCAAACCAAACTTAGATACACACATTAACACAGCAAACTTCCTTTGTCTAGCCTTTTTGTCAACAAAATTATTGACCTCTCAAACTATCTGTAGTATGATTTGTGCACATTAGGGCATAGCCTTAAGCACTTTGCAAACTTTTTGAAATTGTGGCCGGTGAATTGCAGATACAGTCTGCGGCTCACCGAGCCACAAACTTCGAAAGGAGGTTCGGTCATGGTTGAGTTCCAACCCCTAGCATTCAGCCTCCACAGAATGGGGGAACGCCTCGAACTGAGCATTCCCAACCGTCCCTCCTACGACCTTACCTGGGTCGAGCGAGCAATGGCAGGAATCACCCCTGCACCGTCTGTGAGTCAACAGTCGGGAGAGAAGAGTCCCATCTTCATCCTGACGCTCCCCTCTCCCACGAGAGAAGACCTCGAGGCTCTGCGCCTCAAGGTTCGAGCGAGGCTCCAGGAGATCTCGGATCAGCGACCCGCGTTCGAGCCTCCCTACCCCAAAGGAAAGCCTTTCGCACATACCGCCTGACCCCTTCATCGGGGTCAGGCGGGCGGACCAAAGCTATTAAGCGATTAATGTCTTTGTTCTGCCTCATTAATAAAGCACCCGTTTAAATTGGGTGCTTTATTAATTCTCTGAGTAAAGACATGGCCCGCCCGAGACAACCCCGGGCGGGCATTGCGAACACTAAAAAACTACGGCTACTGGTCCGAGAACTCAACACGAACGTCGCTGGCATCTTCGATCCTCGGATCCCGGAGGTGCTGCTTAAACCTCGTCTTGATGAGCTCACGCAGTTCAGGGTCTCGTGGAGCAAACCTTACCACGACCTTCCACTTGATCCTCTTCGGCATAGCCCCGGCGGGCATGAGTTTGACCTGTTTTACTTGCAGTCGTGACTCACCGTTCAGGAGGGTCTTCATGAGCCTTGTGTAGCTCTCCTGGGCCCCCTGGAGACCCCAGTTCTCAACATCTCGCTTAAGACGAGATGAGTGAATCGTGATTTCCACTGCTTACTCTCCTCGTCTAGGCGGATGTTATACATACTTTAACATAAATCATGTCAATACACAAGTTCTAGACTCTTATGCTTGGCTCAAAGCATCACTATACGCTACTCTAAAGTTGTCACCCTGCGACGACCAAAGGAGACAGTTGTGACACCCAAAGGAACGTTCCGCCTCTTTCGCATCGTCATCCAGGACGACAACGAACTGTGGCTGATCGAACTGCCGCCTGAGGACTCTGACACGATCGGGGACGTTAGCATCCTCGTGATGCTCTCAGGACTATTCAGCGATGAGCTCGACTACGACGAGGAGGCCTACCCAGAAGGCCCCATCATCATCTACGAGCCAGACGACGTGCCAACCGAGGACTTTCCAGAGGCCGATTCCTGCGCTTTTGTGGTCTGCCTAACCAGACAAGCAACCCTCGAAGACGCAGATCGCGTCCAAGAGTCGCTGCTCGCCTGGCTGAAGGCCAACAACGAGCAGGCGCAGATCGTCATCGAGAACCCCGTCTGATAACCGCTCCTCCCTACACCCTATGGTTGCTGGGAGGAGGCCCAGCCCGAGCGCACCATCCCGAGATGCGTTGAGGCTGCGTCAGAAGCCTAGAACGACATACCTACCAATCTAAAAACCCCTCATTAAGAGGGGCTTTTAGATTCACACTAGGTCTCTAGCAAACTACATTTTAATTTCGATATCCACACCGGCTGGAAGATTAAGATTCATAAGTGAATCAATCGTCTTCGGAGTTGGTTCAGTAATATCGATTAAACGTTTGTGTGTCCGCATCTCGAACTGTTCACGAGCGTCTTTGAACACATGTGGGCTCGATAGAACCGTGAATTTGTTCTTGTCAGTTGGTAGTGGTACTGGGCCCACTACCTGAGCACCGGTGCGCACGGCAGTATCCAAAATCTGCTTAGCAGACTGGTCGATAATCTTACTGTCGTACGCCTTGAGGCGAATGCGGATACGTTGTTTGTTTGCTTGTTCTGGCATGTGAAGGTTCCGTTATAGTCCTGGTTACTTGTTAATCTTTGTTACAACACCAGCGCCTACGGTTCGGCCACCTTCACGAATTGCGAAGCGGAGACCTTCTTCCATGGCGATTGGAGCGATAAGCTTAACTTTCATTTTAATGTTATCGCCTGGCATAACCATCTCTACGCCGTCTGGCAATGTAACTTCACCGGTTACGTCGGTTGTTCGGATGTAGAACTGAGGCTTGTAGCCCTTGAAGAATGGAGTATGGCGACCGCCCTCTTCCTTCTTAAGAACGTATACTTCAGAATCAAACTCGGTGTGAGGAGTAATTGAACCTGGCTTGGCCAAAACCTGACCTCGCTCAATGTCGGTTCGTTCAATACCACGTAAGAGCAAGCCTACGTTATCACCAGCACGACCTTCGTCGAGAAGCTTCTTGAACATCTCTACACCAGTTACCGTAGTTTTCTTGGTGTCATGCAAACCAACGATTTCTACTTCTTCACCAACGTTTACGATACCCTGTTCGATTCGTCCGGTAGCTACCGTACCACGACCTTTGATCGAGAATACGTCTTCGATTGGCATAAGGAAAGGCTTATCGATTTCGCGCTTTGGCTCTGGAATACTTTCATCCATTGCCTTCACAAGCTCCATAATAGAGTCTTCAGCAGCAGCGTCACCTTCGAGAGCTTTGAGAGCAGAGCCCTTGATGATAGGAGCGTTTTCGTCGTAACCGTTCTTTTCAAGAAGTTCGCGGATTTCGATTTCAACAAGCTCTGCAAGCTCTGGGTCTGCCATGTCCATCTTGTTCATATAGACAAGAATGTATGGTACACCAACCTGGCGAGCCAAGAGAACGTGCTCGCGGGTCTGTGGCATTGGGCCGTCAGCAGCAGATACTACCAATACAGCGCCATCAATCTGAGCAGCACCAGTAATCATGTTCTTAACGTAGTCAGCATGACCAGGCATATCTACGTGAGCGTAGTGTCGCTTTTCACTTTCGTATTCCTGATGAGAAGTTGCGATAGTAATACCACGCTCCCGCTCTTCTGGGGCTTTGTCGATTTCATCGTAGTTAATTGGCTTGTTTACTGCGCTAGGAAGCTTCTTAGCCAATACATGAGTAATCGCAGCGGTAAGAGTTGTCTTACCGTGATCTACGTGACCCATAGTACCGACGTTTACGTGCGGCTTACTGCGGTCGAATTGTTCTGCCATATATTCTCCTTGTTGAACGTTGTTAAGTTTATAAGCGCTTAGCAAAGACACATAAAAATATGCCTAGGCCTTAGACTTTTCGATTATAGGTAAAAACTGCCCTAATGTAAAGACTTTTAAAGCAGAACGCCCCCGGCAAAAGCTAGGGGCGCTGTGTGCATGGAGCCTGGACTCGGGATCTCCTCAGGCGGAGATGTCCAGGGCTTACCCATGACTATAGCTGCTCCAGGCAGCCTGCGTCTCCCGAAATCTCGTAACACCTGTGAGGTGTTAGCACGAGACACGACGCGCGTACGTAGAGACCATTACGTACACCACCCACAATTTGGTTCCTTACGGGCCTTAAGAAGATCTCTGACCCCGATGATACGAACCGTCCAGATGCCTCCGGACTCCTGATTTCTCAGGACATGTGGTGTTGCAATACAGCCTAACTTCTTCACTTGATCAACTTCGGCGCTGGCCTGAAGCAGCCATGAAGTGAGTTCACGCGGCGGCGCGGAACGATGAAGATTTTTGGTAGAACAGGTGATGTGCTGCAGCACGCCTGCTTTCATTGCTTCTACCGAGTCTCAACTAACCCAGCTCCACAACTACCACCTACTATTAGGCTATTTGCAAGAAAGATCCTATCGATCTCAGAACAAATCATAACCTAACAAAGAGCCTTTGTCAATCTGACAAAGGCTCTTTGTGTCTTAGTAGCGAAGGGTGTTTATCGACCCTCTTCGACGGCCGCCTGGCGCTTGCCAATCAGCTCGTCGGCGACGTTTCGTGGCACCTCGGCGTAGTGATCAAACTCCATGGCATAACTGGCGCGTCCTTGGGTCATGGAACGCAAACTCGTAGCATACCCAAACATACCTGATAGCGGTACGAACGAGCTGATAATCTTAGCTCCGCTGCGATCTTCCATCTTTTCAACACGACCACGCTTGGCGTTGATGTCGCCAATCACATCGCCCATGAAGTCTTCCGGGGTCGTAATCTCTACTCGCATAACAGGCTCGAGAATTACTGGATCGGCCTGGCGGACACCAGCCTGCAGGGCCATAGAGCCAGCAATTTTGAAGGCGAGCTCCGAGGAGTCTACATCATGATAGCTACCATCATATAGCTTGGCGTGAATATCGACCACTGGATAGCCGGCCAGAACACCATTACCCATAGCTTCACGAATGCCTTCCTCGACCGGCTTAATATACTCACGTGGGACTGCACCGCCAACGATGGCATTTTCAAACTCAAAGGTTTTGCGTTCTTCATCTTCCTCAGAATGCACTAATGGACTTAGCTCAAGCCAGACATGACCATACTGACCGCGACCACCTGACTGACGAACGAATTTGCCCTCAATCTGAGTTGTTTTGCGAATTGTTTCACGATAAGCCACCTGCGGTCGGCCGACGTTTGCTTCAACCTTGAATTCTCGCTTCATACGATCAACAATCACATCAAGATGCAGCTCACCCATACCATCAATGATGGTCTGCCCGCTGTCTTCATCTGAATGAACGCGGAATGTTGGGTCTTCTTCGGCCAAACGAGACAGTGCTATGCCCATCTTTTCTTGGTCGGCCTTGGTCTTTGGTTCAATTGCAATCGAAATTACTGGCTCTGGGAAGGTAATCGACTCAAGCATAACCGGATGAGCCGGATCGCAAATGGTATGGCCAGTTATGGTGTTCTTGAGTCCAACTGCAGCGGCAATCTCACCGGCATAAACTTCATTCACTTCCTCGCGGTTATTGGCATGCATACGCACAATTCGACCGACGCGCTCTTTTTCCCCCGTAGAGGCATTGAGGATGTAGCTTCCGCTCTTCAAAACCCCAGAATAGACGCGGAAGAAAGCTAGTTTACCTACGAATGGATCGGTAGCAATCTTGAACGCGAGACCAGCAAATGGCGCAGTGTCGCTCACTTCGAGAAGTTTGTCCTCGCCAGTTTTGATGTCTTTGCCAAGCGGAGCAGTGATATCGAGCGGATTAGGCAAATAGTCCACTACTGCATCTAGAAGCTTCTCAACAATCACACCGCGTCCATCACCACCGGAAACAACGTAAAACTGTCCACTCAATACTGATTTGCGAATTGCGGTCTTTACTTCTTCAAGGCTAAGTTCTTTGCCTTCAAGGTATTTCTCCATAATTTCATCATCACTCTCCACCGCTGCCTCTACGAGATGCTGACGATAGTGAGCGACCTTTTCCTTCATGTCTTCAGGAATGTCGATTTCTTTTAGTTCTTTGTCGGTATAATCCTTATACTCATAGGCCTTCATCTCTACAAGATCGATCAAGCCATTAATGCCCTGCTCAAAACCAATCGGGAGATGAATCGGATAAGCTCGCTTGCTTAGGCGTTCATGAATAGAGTCGAGTGATTTATAAAAATCACCGCCAGTTTGATTGATCTTGTTAATAAAGCAAATTCGAGGCACGCCATATTTGTCGGCTTGTCGCCACACCGTCTCACTCTGTGGCTCTACACCCATCTTGCCATCGAATACCGTCACCGCGCCGTCTAGGACACGAAGTGATCGCTCAACTTCAACAGTAAAGTCGATATGCCCTGGCGTATCAATGATATTGATACGCTTTTCTTTCCAGAAACACGTGGTGGCTGCTGAGGTAATCGTAATACCGCGCTCCTGCTCTTGCTCCATCCAGTCCATAGTTGCAGCACCTTCATGCACTTCACCAATCTTATGAACCCTACCGGTGCGGTAAAGGATACCTTCGGTTACGGTAGTTTTGCCTGCATCGATGTGGGCAATGATACCGATATTACGTGTATTTTCTAGTGAGTATTCGCGAGCCATAAAATCATTGGTTCCTTTAGATAGTTAGTAAACAAAAAAGCCGGTTGGATTTGCCGTGCTTTATTCCTAGGTAATTATAGTGAATTAACTTCGTTTTATCAAGTAGGCCGATGGTCTCAACTACTTAGGTGGGGCCGCGGATTGTAAGTCTGCCGCTGCAAGCGTGATAACCGACCCGGGCGTGGTCTCCCCTGCAAGAATGCGGTGACTAATCGTATTCTCAACATACTGCTGTAACGCCCTGCGCATTGGTCGTGCCCCTAAGCGCGGATCATAACCCGCCCGTACGATAAACTCTAGGGCGTCCTGCGTTAAAGCAACCTTGATGTTCTGCTGAGCAAGTGTTTTATTGAGACTATCGACCATTAACATAACTACCTGCTTGAGCTCGTCAGTATTCAAAGGACGAAACAGGGCAATATCATCAAATCGATTGAGAAGTTCCGGTTTAAAGATATTCTTAGCAATCAGCTGGTCGACAAACTCCTTCTCGAAGCGTTCCAGCTGCATGCCGGCCGCGATCTTCGTGCGAATTTCATCAGCACCGGCGTTTGAGGTCACGATTATAATTGCTTCCTTAAACGAAGTCACCTTGCCGCTCGTATCTGTCAGGGTTCCCTCATCAAGCATTTGAAGCAAAAGGTTGAGGATATCAGGGTGAGCCTTTTCAATTTCGTCTAGCAAAATAACTGAAAATGGCTGCATGGCAACTTGTTCTAAAAATCCACTACCCGATGAGTCGTCAGAAGCAGCTTCGAGAATTCTCGACACGTCAGTAGCCAGCTGATATTCACTCATGTCGAGGCGGATAAAGTCGGATTCACTCGAAAAGTACGTTGCCGCAAGAGACTTCGCCAACTCAGTCTTGCCTACGCCAGTAGGGCCTAGGAAAAGGAAGCTTCCAACAGGACGCCTAGGATCACGAACGCCTGCTCGCGACCGACGTAATGCCTCAGACACTATGGTAACTGCTCTCGACTGGTTGATCATGCGTTTATGAATGAGGTCTTCGAGGTGGAGTAATTGATCACGCTCAGCCGATGAAGCTTCTAGGACCTTTGCTCCAGTGGTTTTTTCAACTGCCGCCTTAACCGACTGTCGTGTGATAAGACCATTGTCTGGGTAATTAAGTGCGTCCTGCAACAAATCAATTGCCTTTGCAGGAAAGGCCTTGTTGGTAATAAACCGCTGAGCCATGGCGTAGGTTTCTTGTAGGGCGCCATAACCAATAACTACATTTGCTTGCGATTCTAATGGTGTGGCAAAATCCTGTAAAATTCGAATAATCTGCCGCTCATCTAGCTCTGCCAATTCAATCTTGGTAATCTGCGCGAGCAATGCCGGTCGTGTGGCCGCAAACTTGTGCCAATCTTCCTGTGATAATGCAAAGATCATCGGCATGTGGGTTTGCTCTAGCACCTGCATGAGAATATGCGAGATGTCTACGGATCCTGCGCCCTGCTCCATAAACAACTGGGTTTCATCTAGGAAAAGAATGATGTTTCTAGCATGAACTGCGTCGTAGATAATCTCTTCAATGATACTGTCTACAGATTGCTGTTCACGCACCTGTGAGGTGATGTGGTTTGCATCTAGTTTGACGATCTGTAAATAAGCTAGTGCTCGACTCTCAGGTCCCCCTTTAAGCATGGTTTCGGCAAGGGCACTAACGAGCGAAGACTTACCCGATCCGGCAGGTGCAACAAGTGCCACACTATTGCGATTTGGACGAGCTATGATCTGAATCATTTGATCAATCACATCTTCTCTGGCGACGCCCGAGAACATACTATAGCCAGATTCAATCTGTTTACTCAGGTTTTCACCATAATGATCTAATACTGGCGTGTACCCATTCGACCAATCACGAGCAAGGCCACCAAATAAGCTGCGCTTGTTTGGACTCAAATAGCGACGGCGGATCGCGTCTTGCCAGCTCAGGCCAGAGAGCAGGTCGCCGCTATCTATGCCAATTTTCTGCAAGACCGCTTGAGCAGCTGGATGGAGCTCTATCATGGCGACAAAGAGTGATCCTGCAGTAATGTAGTCACTATGCACACTCTCCGAGAGTGAGTAGGCTGCTGCATAAATCTGTTGTAGGTCAATTTGTGCGGAAGTAAAAATCTTCTCTATTTCAGCCCCTGGTAGACCAAAACGCTGCAAAAAGAACCTAGCTTCCCAGTGCGCGGCCAGACTCCTCCATAGATCCAATGAAGACTTTGCTTGCAATATGGGTAAAGCCATATCAGACAGAGTAAGCTCAGTCATCTCCGCTACATTATGATCAGATACAGGGTGACCGGCATCAATGCGCGCCAGATCCCACTTTTGCCAAATCAGCATGCAGTAGAGGACGGTGGCTAGGGCCAACACAATATATCCGATATTAATACCCGCTAAGCAGAGGCCAAGCCCCAAAACGCCGGAGAGAGTAAGGGTTAGCCGAAAAATCTGCAAGACAGTCGGCCGCAAAAGGCGCGCTGCAGGAATCTTTTGAGCACGCAAGCTGCCGGAAACGGTAAGCAGGGCCGTCTGATTCATAATAATACCCCAGCTAGAATCAAAAGAACTGGTGCGAACGGGAGTATTGGCCAGACTATAAACTGTACTAATCTATAGATCCCAACCCCAAAAATACTTATCGCAACTATAAAGAGTAAAATTAAACGAATACTAAAGCCGATGAAGCGAGAAACCAAGTTCCCTATTAGTGCGTTTATTCGATCTTGAACAGCCTTTGATCTCGAAGCGACCACGTCCTGCTTCCAGGGCGCAAATAGTGTTGCTAGCACTGTTCGTACTGAAAATAGCTGGGCGATGTAAGAAATATTGTCACGGGCAACTGTAGGCACCTGTAGCCAGCCAGCACGATACCACCAGTTAAAGAAGCTAAGCATAAACATAATACTAACATTGTATCAGGGATTCCATCCTATCCACAACGGCGATGTCCTCACCACGGGCATCTAGGTGCCGACTAGCAGTAGGTGTGGTTGTCAGCTAGAATATAGTCACGCCAAAAATATGATAGGAGATGGACAGAATGCCACTGCACCTAACCGTGGGTCCCATGAAGTCAGGTAAATCCCTCGAACTCATCAAAATCTTCTCGCCACTGGTACACAGTGATATGAAGTGGGTGGTCTTGCAGCCCAGGCTACACGATCGAGAAGCCCAAGTGAGTTCTCGTGCGGGTGCCAGCATCCAAACGACAAAGGTCGACAGACTCGATGTCGACGACCTTGCGGATTACGAAGTAGTCGGCATAGACGAAGTCCATATGTTCAGCCAGGACGAGCTGCGCTCGCTCAATGCCCTGCTTGCAAAGGGAGTGACTGTGTTTGCAGTCGGGCTTGATATGGATTATCGCGGCAAGCTAATCGAAAGTACCGTCGCCTTAATGGAACTGGGCCCAACCAGCGTACAGTGCCTCGTGGCAGTCTGCGATGTGTGCAGAAGCTACGATGCACGATTCAGCCAAGTTCTCCAGCGTGGCAAGGTGATCACAGAAGGCCTTCCCTCCATACTCCCAGAGGATGGCACCTATACGTATGAGGCGCGCTGCAGGCAGTGTTTCGTGCAAGCATAGCACTTGCTTCAAGACATGTCTTGCATTACTATATTCTGGGTGTAAATCCTAACCCTCAAACTGAAGGGGCAACATGCCTGAAGAGCAAACAGGGCAATCGACCACTCGAGACACCCTGCTCACGAACTTCCTCGGCCGAGAGAAGCCAGCTCCTGTAGACGCCATTCCGGCGGAAGCCAACCGCAGGGCAAGCTCAGGACCCAACAACGGCCTACGGCCGGTTCACCACCCCCTCCCTCCTGACTGATCCCATGCTGTCGTGGAGACCTAGGACCCTAGTGTGCGAAAGCGTGCTAGGGTCCTTCCACTTTGCAAGACGTCTAAACACAAAAACCACCTCTTTATGCGGGAGGTGGTTTTGTGTAGATATACTAGTTGATTCTAATAACGCGCAAAATGTGCAAAAGCCTTATTAGCCTCGGCCATCTGGTGTGTGTCTTGCTTCTTTTTGACCGCTTCACCGGTGTTATTATACGCATCTACTAGCTCATTGGCTAACAGCTTATCAAACGAGTGTCCACTGCGACCTCGAGCGGCTGTCAAGATCCAGGTCATCGCCAAGTGGACTTTGCGATCACCACGAACCTCCATCGGTACTTGATAGTTAGTTCCGCCGATTCGCTTACTCTTCACTTGTACTTGGGGCGAGACATTCTTAATAGCTCCCTCGAAAACCTCTAGAGCATCCTTTTGGGCTTTTTCACTTGCTTGAGTTAGTGCATCATATACCAAGCTCTCAGCAAGACGCTTTTTACCACTGCGCATAACTTTGTTGATCATACGAGTAACCATAACATTGTTGTAAACAATGTCAGCTGGTAATTCGCGTTTGAGTGATTTAGTTTTCTTCCTTGGCATTTTTACGCCTTTGCTTTCTCTAATTTAGCGCCATATTTACTACGGCCCTGCTTACGTCCTGCCACACCGGCAGTATCCAGTGCGCCACGCACGATGTGGTAACGCACACCACCAAGGTCCTTTACTCGACCACCGCGAACCAAGACAACAGAGTGTTCTTGGAGGTTATGACCGACGCCACCAATGTAGGCTGTTACTTCCATACCATTAGTGAGACGAACACGCGCTACCTTGCGCAAAGCAGAGTTTGGTTTACGTGGAGTAGCTGTAAACACCTTCACACACACGCCGCGTTTAAACGGCGATGTGTTTGAAGTAGCTTTGTTTTTAAGCGTGTTTAAACTGCGGCCCATTGCAGGAGACTTACTCTTGCGTCGAGCTTTAGAACGTGGATTGCGAATGAGTTGGTTTATCGTTGGCATAGTCTTACAACTTTGTTACTTTATCAGATAGAGCCTATCTGGTCAAGCAGCTTATAGCTCCTCCTCATTACGGAAGCCAGTACCTACAGGTATGAGGCGTCCGATGATCACGTTTTCTTTGAGACCCCTGAGTTTATCTACCTTGCCTCGCGTCGCAGCACCAATCAATACCTTGGTAGTCTCCTGGAAGCTCGCTGCTGACAGCCAGCTGTCAGATGAAGTTGAAACCTTAGTCATTGGCATAAGGAGCTGCTCATATGTAGCCGGCTTCTTGCCTTCAGCGACAACTCGACGGTTTTCATCGTCCAGAGCAGCCTTGGAGACCATATCGCCCGCTATGAAGTCAGTGTCTTGCGGATCTTCGATACGAACACGTGAGAACATCTGGCGAATAATCACCTCGATGTGCTTAGAGGCGATCGATTGACCCTGCGAAGAGTAGATGGCCTGCACTTCATCAACGACATAGCGCTGAACTGCTTCTTCGCCGATCAGCTTGAGCATATCCTGCAAGTTAATCGAGCCCTCGCTCAATCGCTCACCGACTGCAACAAGCTGGCCATGCTTCACGAGTAAGCCAGTGCTTACTGGAATCGTAAATTCACGACTGTTGCCACCGTCATGTGATAACACAATCTGTGTTTTACTAACCTTAACCGTTCCTGCGGCCTTAGACTTGATAGTACGGCTGCCGTCCTTGCTCTGCGCCATAATGTCACCATGACCAACAACCTGACCGGTCTTAACGGCTGATTTCATGTCGCCGAGTTCGTATTCGGTAACTTTGGCGTCGGGTGGTGTAATGGTAATCGTATGTTTACTGTCATCACTGACAATCTTTACTACACCTGCGACGTCAGCAAGGATAGCCTGACCCTTAGGATTACGCGCTTCAAAAATCTCTTGAACACGCGGTAGACCCTGGGTGATATCTGTACCAACACCAGCAAGGTGCTTTGTATTCATGGTTAGCTGAGTTCCAGGCTCACCAATACTCTGAGCGGCCATGATACCAACAGCCTCACCAAGCTCAACCGTCGTACCTTTTGCAAGGTCAACACCGTAACACTTCTGACAGATGCCTCTGAGCGACTTACATTTTAGAATCGAGCGGATCTTCACGCCCTCTATCCCGGCTTCGACAATTGCTCGAGCAGCATCATCGGTGATGATTTGGCCCTTCTTCACAATCACATCGTTAGTCTTAGGGTGAACAACCTTATCAAGCGACGTACGACCGACCAGCCATGGGCCAACAGAGCTCTCACCAGCTGCTACAGCTTCTGCTTGAGTAACCATGTAGCCTTCTTTGTCGCCACAATCTGGCTCGGTGATAAGGATGTCTTGTGCGACATCAACCAATCGACGTGTCAGGTAGCCTGATTCAGCAGTACGAAGGGCGGTATCAGTTAGGCCCTTGCGAGCGCCGTGAGTTGAGATGAAGTACTCTAGAACGGAAAGTCCCTCTTTGTAGTTAGACTTCACTGGCAACTCAATAATGCGGCCCGATGGCGAAAGCATCAAACCACGCATACCAGCCATTTGGTTTACTTGCTTAATGCCAGACTTAGCGCCGGACGCGATATCAATCGCGAAAGTTGAATTTTCTGGACTAAGTTCTTTTTCAATCTCGGTTTCAATACGGCTCGCAATGTCTTTCCAGTTTTCTACTACTTTCTCGCGGCGCTCTTGATCGGTAATCAAACCTTGATTGTACTGCCCTAGTAAATCGACTGTGCGCTTATCGCCTTCGGCAATAAGTTCAGGCTTTAGTTTAGGAGTAATCAAGTCATCCATACCGATTGAAAAGCCAGATAGTGTTGCATAACGGAAACCAAGTTCTTTGATCGCATCGGCGAGTTTTGCAGTCTCTTCATTGCCATGCGTTGCGAAAACCTCGGCCATCACTTGCTTGAGAGAAGCCTTGTTCTGAGTCTCGTTCTTGAATGCAATGCCTTCCGGTAAAGCTTCGTTGAAGAACAGTCGGCCAGCTGTAGTGTCGATGATCGCGCCGTCGACACGAACCTTTATCGCAGCACGCAAATCAATGTGCTTGTCCTGGTATGCATAAATTGCTTCCTTAGAATCAGAGAACACCTTACCTTCGCCTTTGGCACCTTCTTCAATTGAGGTTAGGAAGTAACAACCAAGTACAACATCCTGCTGTGCGTTCACGATCGGCTCACCGCTTGAAGGCTTGAGCAAGTTATTGCTTGAGATCATAATCTCTCTCGCTTCACGCTGGGCAGCTTCACTTAGAGGGACGTGAACAGCCATCTGGTCACCATCGAAGTCCGCGTTAAATGCAGGACAGACCATTGGGTGGAGCTGAATAGCTCGACCTTCGATCAGAACTGGCTTGAAAGCCTGGATCCCCAAGCGATGCAAGGTAGGTGCGCGGTTAAGCAATACGTACTTGTCAGCAATTACTTCATCGAGGGTGTCCCATACCTCATCACGAGCACGCTCAACCATACGAGCAGCTGATTTTACATTATGTGCATAGCCCTGAGCGATCAACTTACCAATAACGAATGGCTTGAAGAGCTCGAGAGCCATTTTCTTAGGCAAACCACACTGGTCAATCTTAAGATGCGGACCGATTACAATAACTGAGCGACCAGAGTAGTCAACACGCTTACCGAGAAGGTTCTGACGGAAACGACCCTGCTTGCCTTTGAGAAGGTCGGTCAAGCTCTTGAGCTTTTTACGATTGCCAGTTGCGCTCACTGCTCGCTCACGACGGGCGTTATTGTCGATAAGAGCATCAACAGCCTCTTGTAGCATTCGCTTCTCGTTACGGCAAATTACCTCTGGGGCCTCCAGGGCAAAGAGCTTCTTAAGGCGGTTATTGCGGTTGATAACACGGCGGTAGAGGTCGTTGAGGTCTGAGGCAGCAAATCGACCACCGTCTAACTGAACCATTGGGCGCAAGTCAGGTGGAATAACCGGCAGTTCAGTTGTAATCATCCATTCTGGACGAATGTCAGCCTGGATCATGCCTTCAATTGACTTGAGACGTTTGAGGGCTTTTTTCTTCTTCTGGCCAACTGAGCTTTCCGACTCTTCGCGAAGACGATTAGCTAATTCAGTTAGGTCAATTTCGACAAGAAGCTCACGAATGGCTTCTGCACCAATACCAGCAGTAAAGACGTTGCCGTATTTCAGGTTGAGGTCACGATAACGGCTTTCTGGAAGAAGCTGATATTTTGCGAAGGCGTTAAGCTCTGCTTTAGCATTCGTATAGTTGGCGTCGAGTTCTTCGAGTTCCTTGAGTGCTTCTTCGCTCAGCTCCTTGCCTTCTTCTGGCTGGTGCTTCTTCATAATGTCTGTACGACGTGATTTGAAGTCGGCGTCAAGATCGGCAAGTGCCTGTTTGCGTGCGTCTTCATCGACTGACTTGACGATGAAGTTAGCAAAATAAACAACGCGCTCTAGATCGCGAACACCCATATTGAGCACAAGGCTAATCGTTGACGGCGTACCACGTAGGAACCAAATGTGGGCTACCGGCACTGCGAGACTAATGTGACCCAAGCGCTCACGTCGAACAATACTACGAGTTACGAGAACGCCACACTTATCACAGGTAATACCCTTGTAGCGAATACCTTTGTATTTACCACAATAACACTGCCAGTCTTTGGTCGGTCCAAAGATCTTTTCGCAGAACAAGCCGTCTTTTTCTGGCTTCTGGGTTCGGTAGTTAATTGTTTCTGGCTTAGTAATCTCGCCGTGTGACCACTGAAGAATCTGATCTGGTGAGGCCAAGGAAAGCTTAATCGCTTCAAAATCAATCACCTGTTGTTCGTGAGTAGTTTCCATGCTAGACCTCCTCTCCTTCTACTTGTTTTAAATCTTCCTCATCTGGTCCAATTTCCTCTGATACCTGAGCTAATACTTCGAAGCTATCTTCCGCACCTAGGTCTTCTAAATCAACCACTGCCTGGCCGTCCATTGGTTCGTTGCCGACCATGAGTTCCGATTCACCTAGCTCGATTGCTTCGTCCTCAGTTACGTCAGCGAGCATTTCCTCGGCATCAATCTCGAGGCCAGGGCCCTTCTCTAGCTCAACTGCAAGGGTCAAGCTCTGCAATTCCTTAACGAGTACGTTAAATGACTCAGGGATTCGAGAGCCCTTAATAGCTTCGTCTTTAATGATCGACTCGTATGCCTTAGATCGTCCAATAACATCATCGGACTTAATTGTAAGCATTTCCTGCAAGGTATTGGCGGCACCGTATGCCTCAAGAGCCCATACTTCCATTTCGCCAAACCGCTGACCACCCATCTGTGCTTTACCACCGAGTGGCTGCTGAGTGACCATAGCATATGGACCGGTTGAACGGGCATGAATCTTGTCGTCAACCATGTGATGAAGTTTTAGCATATACTTATAACCAACGGTGGTTTTCTGGGCAAAAGGTTCACCGCTAAAACCGTGGAATAACTGTGCCTTACCGTCTTCTGGTAAACCTGCCTTCTTAAGCTCGGCTTTAATCTGTTCGACCGATACACCGTCAAATACTGGTGTTGCTACGCTATAACCTAGCGCGTTTGCAGCCCAGCCTAAGTGTGTTTCTAGAATCTGTCCCAAATTCATACGAGTACCGACACCAAGGGTGTTAAGGATAATATCCACTGGTGTACCGTCTTCGAGATAAGGCATATCCTCGACAGGCAAAATGCGAGAGATCACCCCCTTGTCTCCATGTCGACCAGCCATCTTATCACCAACTGAAATTTTACGTAGTTCAGCAACTGACACGTAGATCTGCTGTAGGACGCCACTTGGTAGATCGTCGCCATTTTCTTTAGAAAGGATCTTAACGCCTACTACCTTACCAGACGAACCATTCGGCATAGTCAAGCTTGTATCTTTTACGTCGCGAGCCTTTTCACCAAAGATCGCACGCAATAGGCGCTCTTCGCTTGAAAGATCAGTTTCACCTTTTGGTGTAATCTTGCCTACGAGGATGTCGCCAGCACTCACTTCAGCACCAATACGTACAATGCCGTTCTCATCGAGATCTTTCAGGGCGTCTTCGCTTACATTGGCAATATCTCTCGTGACCAACTCTGGGCCAAGCTTGGTATCGCGTACATCGATTTGGTGGTCTTCGATATGAATCGAAGTATAGCGGTCGTCCTGAACAAGTCGCTGAGAAATAATCACTGCATCTTCGTAGTTATAACCATCAAATGGCATAAAGGCCACCAACACGTTCTGACCAAGCGCGAGCTCACCATTGACTGTGCTCATACCGTCAGCCAGTACATCGCCTTTTTTGATCTTATCGCCAGCAAATACGGCTACGCGTTGATGTATAGCAGCACCCGCGTTACTTCGAACAAAGTTCGTTAAGCTATAGGTTTTATTCTCGCCCTTCTTGTAGGCAACAGTAATTTCTGAAGCAGTCGCGCTCAGAACCTCACCGTCTTGCTCGGCCAAGATAACTTGCCCGGAATCCATGGCGGCCTTAGCTTCGATACCGGTTCCAACCACTGGAGCCTGAGGTCGCACAACCGCTACGGCTTGGCGCTGCATGTTAGCACCCATCAAAGCACGTTTTGGATCATCATGTTCCAAGAATGGAATGAGGGCGGTCGAAACACTAACCGTCTGCTTCGAGGACACGTCCATGTACTGAACTTTGTCGGCTTCTTCATCATCAGCCTCGCCGTTAATACCACGTACGGAAAGACGTTCTGCCAAGAAATAGCCATGCTCATCAGTTGGCGTGTTTGCCTGTGCAATCACACATTTTTCTTCATCAGCAGCGTCCAGATAAACAATTTGGTCAGTCAAGCGCGCTTTTACAGGAACAGTTTCAACTCCGGCTTTGGCAATTTTCTTCGCCATAGCTTCGGTTAACTTATCACCCTTTTTCGCCAGTACAGTGCCTTTGGCATCTTTCACGTTTGCACGCAAGATCTCGCCTGCACCATCAGCTGCATTCACCTCGTTAACCACCTTAAGATACGGAGTTTCAATGAAGCCATATTCATTTACCTTGGCATATGAAGCCAATGTCGAAACCAAACCAATGTTTGGTCCTTCTGGAGTTTCAATCGGACAGATGCGACCATAGTGAGTTCGGTGTACATCGCGAACTTCGAATCCCGCACGCTCACGGCTCAAACCGCCTGGACCCATGGCGTTCAGACGACGCTTATGCACGAGTTCAGCAAGTGGATTAATCTGCTCCATGAATTGTGAAAGCTGGTGAGAAGCATAAAACTCCTTCACGCTCGCCACAATTGGTCGCACGTTAATCAGCTGTCCTGGCGCAACAGTTTCAATATCAGCCACGCCCATACGGTCCTTAATAATGCGCTCCATGCGCAGAATGCCTAGTCGGAAACGCTGCTGAATCTGCTCACCAACCATCTTGAGACGACGATTAGCTAGGTGATCGATGTCTTCGCTCATCTCGCCGGCGTTCGACATACGAATTGCCTCAGCGATGATTGCGATCAGATCTTCTTTGCGTAAAACGCGGTTTTCAGGAATATTTTTAACATCGAGATTGAGACGTTTATTGAGCTTATAGCGACCAACTTTAGAAAAGTCATAGCGCTTAAAGTCAAAGAACATGCTATCAATCAGACTCTTTGAGTTCTCTACGGTAGCGAGATCGCCTGGACGAATACGGCGGTATACCTCCATGAGCGCTTCAGCAGTTGAGCTCGATGAATCCTTGGCGATCGTCTCGTCGATAAACTTTACTTCCCCCGTATCAACATGAGCGAACAAATCCTTGAGCTCTGCGTCCGTGCCATAACCAAAAGCACGCAACAGCGTCGTAACAGGTAGTTTACGCTTACGATCAATCTTAACGGTCATCACACCATTAATGGCAGTTTCGATTTCTAGCCAGGCACCACGGCTTGGGATAATCTTTGCCCCAAAAAATTCATTTAGGCCGGTTTCGCTGCGAGTGAAGAATACACCAGGACTTCGCACTAGCTGAGATACGACGACACGTTCAACGCCATTAATTATGAATGTTCCGCGCTCGGTCATGATCGGGAAATCACCCAAGAAAATTTCTTGAGTTCGGACTTCGCCAGTTTCTTTAATTAAAAGTTCGATGTTGGCTCGCAATGGAGCTTCGTATGACAGATTCTTTTCCTTCGCCTGCTCTTCAGTCAGCTTAGGCTCTTCGAAATAATGGTCTTTGAAATATAAATCGAATTTCTTACCAGTAAAGTCTGATACTGGAGAGACTTCGGTGAAAAGCTCGGTCAGACCTTCACGAACGAACCACTTGTAGGATTCAGTCTGGATGTCAATGAGGTTTGGTAATGGTAGTACTTCTTTATTATCGTTTAGGTAAATACGATTTGCTGCAGCTTTTTGAGGCATAGATGCTCATCTCCTAGGTTATTTTGGCGCCAAACAACACGTTGATCAGACGTGTCAGAAACACTTTTTACTTTTAACAAATAAAAACGTGATAAAGAAGGTTTTTCTAAACCGACAAAAAACCGGCAGGCCCAATATGGCTATTCCGGTATTCTCGTTTAAGCATCCTCTTAGATACAATCGTATAGGAGTAGAAGCTAGTTTGTCAAGGGTTTTTAACGATTAGTTTATTCAAGCTGCGACGCTGCACCACCAGATAGACCACTATCAATACTGCGACCGCAATAAGCACTGTCAGTGGTGAAACTAAATCTGCGGTCACGCCGGCGAGTAGGACCGGTATCGTCGCGGCAATATTCACCATCATATTAAGGGCCCCAAATATCTTACCCCGCGTCTCCTCGGTGCTATTAAGCTGCAGGAGCGTTTGTGCCGAAACGCTAACCAAGGCGTTAGCAAAACCCAACGATAAAGCGAGTACAGACACCGTTAGGGCAATATTTGAAACTGGCAACTCTTTTACTAGCCCGAGTGCCAAAAGACAGGTGGCAGCGAGCAATAACCCTATCTCGATTAGTCGTACTTTGTTTTTCTTACGCAAAAACTGACCAATAATGATCGCGCCACCGACCATGCCAATCCCAGCAGGTAGAATAAACACCTGGCTTGAAGTAGCTAAACTACGCCCTAATAACAGAAGTGATAAGGCCGGTGCCAAAACAATGATGATATTAGTCAGGCCCTGCGCGATGGTGAGCTGAAGAATCGGAAATAGGAGCTTGCGGTTATGATAGATATTGCTGAGATTAGAACGTAAGCTGCCTCGTACTTGACTTGCAATTGCAGCGAGTGGAATGTCTCGCTTATCAACTGCGCGCAACGGCGGCAGCATGGCGCTAAGTACCGCTGCGACCAAGAAGCAAACTGATGTAACAACATAAACTGCCTCTATCCCCCAACTGCCAATAATCGGCCCGGCGAGCGAATAACCAACAATGAAAGAGCCATAGATTGTAAAAAGAAAAAGCGAGTTAGCTGGTACTAAGTCGTTTTTCTTAACTATATTTGGCAAAGCCGAGCCTTCTGCAGGTACAAAGAACTGTGTAATGGTCGATATCACGAATATCAATCCATACACCAAGAGGAGATTCTTCTCGACCAGGAAAAACAGCAAAACCAAGGCTGCTCGCAGGATATTCGTGAGAACCAGGACTTTTTTGCGATCCAAGTGGTCGATAAATGCACCAGCAAAAACCGCAAAGAATATCGAGGGTAACCCGAAAGACAGAATAAATATACTCACCGCGATATTGGCGTAGCGAGTTCCAGCCGCCAACTCATACACGCGAAGAATCAGCGCAAAGTTAAGAATGTTTGCAGCTAACTGCGAGAAGAGCTGTGCACCCCACAGCTTATCAAAATTCCAGTTCTTAAGTAGACTGCGATAAGCCATGGTGCGCTTAATCGCCTACTTGTCGGAGCTATTTAATACGCTGTCCACTACACCGTAGGCTTTTGCCTCATCGGCGCTCATCCAGAAGTCACGATCACTATCATCGGCAACTTTTTCCACTTTTTGACCGGTTTTTTCTGCAATTATCTCATTGAGCTTTTGGCGGATTTTTATAATCTCTTTGGCAGTAATCTCAATGTCAGACGCCGTGCCGCTAAAGCCTCCGGATGGCTGATGGATCATTACGCGCGAATTAGGTAGCGCAAATCGCTTGCCTTTAGCGCCGCATGCCGCCAAAAAGGCGCCCATGCTTGCGGCCATGCCGACTACGATGGTCGATACGTCGGGCTTGATATGCTGCATTGTGTCATAGATTGCCAAGCCAGCAGACACACTACCGCCTGGAGAATTAATATATAGCTTAATCTCCTCTTTTGGATCCTCACTTTGCAGGAATAAGAGCTGGGCTATTACGAGATTAGCAACTGTTTCGTCGATTTCCGTACCCAGAAAGATAATACGATCCTTGAGAAGTCGAGAATATATATCATAAGCCCGTTCACCAAGGGCTGTTTTCTCTATCACGGTCGGGATGAGAATTTGATTTCTCTCCATATAGCCTCCTTTACTTAGCTGCAAAAAAACTATTTGCCTAAGGCATATTGTACCAAGAGCTGGCGTGCTTTGGTAGCAAGCAAGTGCTGAGCAAGATCATCTCGGAAATGTCCATGTGTCATTTCTTCAAGCATATGCTTATCGGTATACTGAGTGCGCAGCTTCTGAAGTTCGGTTTCGATTTCGTCGTCACTTACATCGATATTATTGGTATCAACAATATGTCGGATCAAAAGACCGGTTTTAACGCGCTTCTCGGATTCTTCGTTGAGCTCCTTCTCAAACTCATCCTTAGCCTTACCACTTACCGCTAGGTACTTTTCGACATCTAGCCCGCTCTGCTTCAAGTTATCTTCCACCTCATGCTGCAAGCGGTGTTTTTGCTCATTGATCAACAACGGTGCAACTTCAAACTTAGCCTGCTTAAGAGCCTCTGCCATGACCTTCTGTTCGTATTCCTGGGCGGCCTGATCAGATTTCTGCACCTTAATCTTCGCTTCGATATCAGAGCGAAGTTCGGCGACAGATTTGAAATCACCAATAGCTTTAGCAAAATCGTCATCAACCGCCGGAAGATCAATACTATTTACTTCGTTTAATTTAACTTTGAATTTAAGCTTAGCGTTCGCTAGATCCTTAGCATGGTAATCTTTCGGGAAAGTTACTTCAAATTCCTTTTCATCGCCCTCTTTGAGGCCTACAATATTTTCCTCAAACCCTGGGATAAACCGCCCTTCGCCAAGTGTAATCTCGCTATTCTGGGCAGCTGCACCTTCCACTGGCTTGCCTTCACGAGTTCCTTCGAAGTCAACCTTTACCTTATCGCCTGTCTTTGCGGGTTCCTTGCTTGGCTTTTCGCTCGACATCTGTTTACGTAAACCTTCAATCGTCTCATCGACCTCTTTAGTCTCAACCTTAACAGCCTCTTGCTTTAGCTTAAGCTTAGTCGGGTCAAAAGAAATTTTTGGCATTATCGCTGCTGTAGCGACGTATTCTAGTTCGGTGTAGGGTACAAACTTCTTGAGCTCGACTTTAGGTGAGGCAATTGTCTCAAGCTTCTCGGCAACCACTGCGTCAGTGTAAGAGCGGGCGACCGCTGCTTCGAGCACTTCAGCCTGTAGCTCATTCTGATCTAGGTGGCGCTCTACGATGTTATCCGGGGCTTTGCCTGGTCGAAAACCAGCTACTTTTACGCCTGATTTCATGCGATTCACGACAGTCTTCTTGACGTCTTCGAGGTAATCAGCAGTTAGTTCAACTTTCAGCTCAACTTGTGAGTTTTTGGTGGAGGTAATTTCATGTTTAATCATAGTTCCATATCTTAACAGAAAATTTCCAGATTTAACAGAGCTCCAGTCTGCCAATGAAAAGCACCTACGTGACATTGGGTGCTTTTCATTGGTGCGGATGAAAGGACTCGAACCTTCACGAGTATTACCTCACTAGCTCCTAAGGCTAGCGTGTCTACCAATTCCACCACATCCGCTCGTCAATAGTTCTTTAATAGCTAGGCCTACTTTTTCGTCAGCACAGTAATCATGCTATCGCCGTAGGCCTTTTGCCTGACCACTTCTAGCCTGGCAGGCGCTTCAAATTCCACCTTGCTTGACGTACTCACTATCAGAGTGCCCTGATATTGTAGCAAATCACCTGCCTGCTCGACTATAGCTATATCAAAGTCCGCATACGGTGGGTCCATCAAAATCACATCGTACTCGTCTTTGATGTGTCGCAAGAACTGCTCGGCCGTTCGTGTAAATATCTGCACACCCCCTGATACCCCAAGATTATCAACATTTTGTGCAATTACCCGGGCCACCCGACTATGCTTTTCGACAAAGTCCACACTTTCTGCTCCGCGGCTGAGGGCCTCGAGTCCCAACGCGCCGCTACCTGCAAATATATCAAGTACTTTAGCCCCAACAACTTCATCCCCAAGACTACTAAAGATTGCTCCTCTGACTTTTTCGTTTACTGGCCGCGTTAACGAACTCGGCGGTTGAGCCAAGGCCCTCCGCGCATACTTGCCCGAGATAATCTGTAACACTATTTTTCCTTAACCAGATGAGGTGTATTACCCGCCTGCTCATAAGCAAGGAGCCAAGCAGCCGCTACAAGCTGGGGTATGCGCGGTACAACTGAAAGCTTAATTTCGCGCGCCAACTTATTACTCCAGCCTTTTTTTAGAAACTTGTCATACAAGCCAAGTTGCGAAATACGATATGATTCTTCACGCACACAATGCGCCAAGCCATTCTTCTTGATCCGATCATAGAGCGCCCAATCAAAGCTTGCGCGGATTGGCGACATTATCATCGAAGTTGCAATCCCAGCCTCAAAATGCACATGAGAACTCATCAGCCCCTTGCGACCCCAATACAGCCACCCTTTACGTGCCTTGCTCTTCTCTTCATACTCAGCTGCGATCAAATCATGACTTAAGTGGTGCGCCGGAGTCAGGCTATCAGTTAAATAATGAGCCATCCAGCCAGCATGAAAGCTAGCTTCTACCATATCGCCTTCACGTAGAGCCTGCGACAAACTTGCCAGGTGGCTTTCTATCCAGGTGGGTAGAAAACCGATCTCGTTAACAGGGTCCCACATGTGATTGGTGTCATAATTGCCCTTAAACTTCAGGCCATCTGGTCCACCGATACCCTCAAACAGTAAAATGTCCTTCCGACGCGGAAATGAATCGTGATCGATTAGGGGCGAGATCAAACGAAAAGCCTCCCGATCAAAGCGCTGGTGCGTGCCAACCGAGCGAAAAGCTTTGCCCTTGACGGCAAATGTTAAAAATCCTGAGTTCATAAGGTTATATTTAATCCAGTGTTGTTATTGCCTTGAGCTGATTAAGGCGCTTAAGCATATGCGGATATTCTACCATGGAGCCTGCTTCTAGGAAAGCCTCGGCCGCCTTGCGCACACGGGCCACTAACTTCGCATCCATAATGTTTGCCATCCGCAAATCAAGTACACCATGCTGACGAGCGCCATAAATTTCACCCGGCCCACGCATTTCTAAATCTATCTGGCTTAAGCGAAAACCGTCATGAGTCCGCTCCATGGCCCGCAAACGCTTGATCGTATTAGGGTTATCGCTATTGGCCAACAAGTAGCAATACGCCTGCTGACCACTCCGACCCACACGACCTCGCAGCTGGTGTAGTGCTGCCAACCCGAAACGCTCGGCACTTTCAATCACCATGACCGTTGCATTCGGGATGTCGACCCCGACTTCAATCACCGTGGTAGCTACTAAGATATCAATCTTGCCTTGGGCAAATTGACTCATAATGTGTTGCTTCTCGTCTGGCTTGAGTTTGCCGTGCAATACTTCGATGGTGCGCTGCGCAAATACACCACTACTCAAACGATCGTATTCTTGTTCGACGCTCTTTACTCCTAGGCTATCTGATTCGGTTATCAAGGGACAGACCACAAAGACTTGTTGCCCCTGGCCAATCAACGCGTCGATATGTGCTTCCATATCTGACCGATCACCTTCTAGTACTAACTTTGTTTTAACTGGCAAACGGCCGGGCGGGAGCTCATCGATAATACTAACGTCTAGCTCACCATAAACTACCAGGGCCAAACTCCGTGGGATTGGTGTTGCTGTCATAGTCAGTACGTGCGGCATAGTGTCGGACTGTGCTTTCAGGAGCCTGCGCTGATTTACCCCAAACCGATGCTGCTCGTCAATAACAACTAGCCCAAGCTTCCGAAACGTTACACTCTCTTCTAAAAGCGCATGGGTGCCGATCACCAACTGTGACTCCCCAGTGGCTATGCGTGCTTTGGCGGCCGTCTTCTCAGACTGCTTCAGGCTACCCGCCAGCCAGTCGACACCTACACCGAGTGGCTCTAGTAATTTCCGGCTGGAGGCAAGATGTTGGCGCGCCAATATCTCGGTTGGCACCATAAGCGCCACCTGGTAGCCTCCTCGGATTGCTACGAACGCCGCCATCAGCGCCACCATAGTCTTACCACTACCGACATCCCCTTCGAGCAAGCGATTCATTGGTTTGTCCTTCTCCATATCCTGAAACACTGCCCAAGCAGACTTTTTTTGGCCTTTCGTTAAATCAAAATGAAGCAAGCCTAGAAGTTGTTCCACCGCAGCCAAATCAAAGGCAATCGGCGGTGCAGGGTCAAGCTTTATGTCGTGTTTTAATGCGAGTGCGGAGACCATAAGCATAAAGAGCTCCTCAAATGCCAAGCGCTCCTTTGCAGCAGTCAAAGCCTGTGACGACGCCGGCTGATGCAATGTCCGAATTGCTTCCTGATAACTAACCAGCCCCTGCTCTTGTCGCACAGTCTCCGGCAGGACGTCTTCAAGATCCTTGGCCAAATGAATAACCTGACCCACGAGCTTCATAATAAGCTTTGAGCTAATCGCGTTATTCTCTCGATAAACTGGAATAATATGTGGACTATTGGCCGCCGGCTTAGTTTCGAAGACGGGGTTTTGCAAACTCAAATGATTACTACGAAACTCAAACTTACCCCGAAACAGATATGTTGAGCCTTCGTGAAGCTGGCTTTTTACAAATGGCTGATTAAACCAAACTGCTTTTATCGTACCTGTGCCGTCCGTGATAATTGCCTCAACCACACTCAGTTTTTTGTTGCGAAATGAGCGTCGTGATTCAATGTGCTCCACTGTGCCGACTACCGTGACTAAGCCTGGATGAATATGAGCAATATCCGCAACCAAGCTGTAGTCATCCCAGCGACGCGGGAAAAACTCAAGCAAGTCCTTGGCGGTATAAAGCCCGAGCCGGCCAAGACCACGATTAAGTACATCCCCTACTCCTTTGAGTTCACTCAGCGGGGTATCGAGTCGAACCCGCTGAGAACTCATTGCTTTAGAGCAATCCTCTTAAACCGTTTTTTTCCTATTTGTAAGACATCACCATCAGCGAACTCTATTTCGCCATCTTGAATCGGCTGACCATTAACTTTAAGACCGTTTTGCTCGAGAAGCCTGCGCACTTCAGATTTACTCATGTCAAACTCACTACTAACCAGAGTGGCGATATCTTGCCGAGCATCGCTCAGACGAAGTTCTTCTATGTCTTCGGGGAGCTCCTTATTACTAACTTGCTCAGTCCAGGCCTGGCGAGCATGCCGCCCGGCTTCTGCATCGTAGTACATACCGACAATCTCTTCGGCGAGTTGCAACTTCATGTCTCTTGGATTCTCACCATTAATAAGTGCTTGCTTAATCTGTTCAATGTTCTGCATCGAAAGCCGCGTACAATCCACGTAAACTTGCACGATCCCACTATCAGGCAATCTCATTACTCCTGCAAACATCCCGAAAGGATCTTCTTTGAGAGAAACTCCAGTACCTTGGCTCTTGCTCATCATCTTTTCTCCAGTCAAAGGATCCTCGAGCAAAGTCGTGGTAATTACAAACTTCTCGCGATTCTGGTAGCGCTTCACGAGTGTGCGACCAGCTAGCATGTTAAAGGTTTGGTCAGTACCCCCAATCTCAATATCTGCCTGCAAAGCAACTGAATCATAGCCCTGCATAAGCGGGTAGAAAAATTCGTGCACAAACAGGGGCTTTTCTTCATTAACACGTTTAGCAAACGCGTCCCTTTCCAGCATCTGCTGAACAGTAAAGTTCGAAGCCAGATCAACACTGTCTTCGAATGTCAGCTTAGCAAGCCATTCTGAATTAAAACGAAAATGGATAGGGTTAGCCCTATTGTCTAGATCGAGAATCTTGCCAATTTGCAACTTATAGCTTTCGAGATTTTTTTTAACTTCGTCTTTGGTTAACCGACGGCGAGCTGCAGACTTATCACTTGGATCACCAATCATTGCTGTAAAATCACCGACCAGAACTGTAATATTGTGACCTAATTCGTGGAGGCGCTCCAGTAATAAATAGTTCGTGCTGTGACCCAAATGAATATAGTCGGCCGTAGGATCAATACCCATGTATACATTCAGCTTTTTATCGCTCGTGAGCACCTTTTGCAGATCCTCCCGAGACGGATAGATCGTATCAACCGAACGAGTCAACAATTCTTCAATTTTGTCTTGTTTACTTACCATATGTAGACATTATATCACCTTCACCAGCTCTATTCGAGCAAGCCGAAATTCGCACTTGTTTTTGCCTGTACATGGTATAATTAGAACAGTAAATTACATAGGAAATGCATGCCAAAATTATCCAAGGGGCGGAAAGTTCGTTATCGAGATTCATCCCCAATCAACAGCAAGCTCAAAACCGCCGCCGGCAATAAACGCGTGGCAAAGATTAAAGGCCTGGCCAAACTAAAGCCAAAGAATATTTGGGCCTGGGTAAAGACTCCCAAAGGTCGTCGCACCGTTATTGGGCTTGGGGCAGCAGGGCTTGGCATGATTCTTTTGGTATTCCTATGGTTCTCCAAAGACCTGCCTAGTCCTAACAAAATAAATGCACGACTCAATGCGCAAACGACAAAAATCTATGCCAGCGATGAAAAAACCCTGTTGCTTGAAGTGTACGGCGACAAAAACCGCAGCCTGATTGAGTTTAACGAAATGCCCAAAAGCATCAAAGATGCGACAGTGGCTATCGAAGATAAGGACTTCTACAAGCACGGTGCCTTTAGTATCCAAGGGCTATCTCGGGCTGTTTACTATACCGTTTTCAAACGCAACACTCAGGGTGGCTCAACCATCACGCAGCAATACGTCAAAAACGCGCTTCTAACTGATGAGCGCAGCGTAAGCCGCAAAATCAAGGAACTCATCTTGGCAATCGAAATCGAACAACTTTATAAAAAGGATGACATCCTCAAGCTCTACCTCAATGAAATCCCATATGGCTCTACTGCATACGGCGTTCAGGCTGCTGCAAAAACTTATTTTGGTAAAGACGCCAAAGACTTAACTCTAGCCCAAAGCGCGCTTCTAGCAGCCATGCCGCAAGCGCCAAGTTACTATTCGCCCTATGGTCCAAATAAGGCAATTTTGCTGCGTCGACAGCGTCGAGTGCTCGACAATATGGCCGAACAAAAATACATTACCAAGGCACAGGCAGATGCAGCCAAGAAAGAGGATATCCTAGCACAGCTCGTACCGTACCGACCTTATGCCAACATTACTGCGCCCCACTTTGTGCAGTACGTACGTGAACAGCTCGAAGCAGAGTACGGCATCAAGCGTGTCAACGAGGGCGGCCTAAAGGTCATTACGACACTTGATGTTGGTAAGCAAAAGGTTGCGGAAGACGCTGTAGCAAAGGGCATGGCTGGCGTGCGTAGAGCCAATGGTTCCAACGCCGCACTTGTAGCGGCCGATCCTAAAACAGGTGAAATCCAAGCCATGGTTGGTAGCTATGATTATGGTGATCAGGAATTTGGAAGCTTTAACGCCGCCACAGCAGAACGTCAGCCGGGTTCATCATTCAAGCCAATTGTGTATTCGACATTGTTTAAAAAGAACTATGGTGCCGGCACAACGCTCTATGATGCTGTAACTGATTTCGGTGGTGGCTATAAGCCAACCAACTATACGCTGCGCACTTACGGCGTGGTGTCCGTCCGACAGGCACTAGCCGGCTCGCTCAACATCCCTGCCGTTAAGGCATTGTATTTAGCAGGTCTCGATAACTCGCTTAAGACGGCCCAAGACCTAGGTATAACCACCCTGGATCCCAAAAACGACTACGGTTTATCACTAACGCTCGGTAGTGGCGAGGTGAAGCTGACTGAAATGGTAGAAGCTTACTCGGTATTTGCCTCCGAAGGCCGCAAAAGAAATCAGGTCGCAATCAAGAAGGTAACAGACCAAACTGGCAAAGTCTTGCAAGAGAACAAGTCGAAGGACAACAAGGGCAAACAAGCCCTCGATCCGCAGATAGCTTATCTGATCTCGAATATCCTATCCGACAACTCTGCACGCTGTAGCCTGGGAACGTTCCCGTGCGCCAACCCTCTTACCTTAGCCAATCGTCCAGTAGCTGCTAAGACCGGTACAACCAATGATTTCAAAGACGCCTGGACTATGGGCTTCACCCCTGGCGTAGTCGTGGGGGTCTGGGCTGGCAATAACAACAACACGCCAATGAACCAAGCCTCGAGCATTGTAGCTGCCCCTATTTGGCAGTCCTACATTTCTGCCGTCACCAAAGATACCCCTGTTGAGCAATTCAAGCGCCCGAGTGGTATCAAAGACGTCACACTTGATGCCAACACCGGTAAAGCACCAACTCCTGGTACTAAAAAAACCCGCACTGACATATTCCCGTCATGGTACCAGATACCTAAGTCTACCGGGGATCAGGAGGCCAAGATCGACAAAATATCTGGCAAGCTAGCCACAGAATGTACTCCGCAAGAAGCGATCGAAACCATGAGCGCGGGCCTCATTACTGCCGAAGTACCACCAACCGATATCTCCTACGCCCGTTGGCAACCTCCTGTTTCGGCTATTGCCGCATCCTTAGGTATGAGCGGTGGCAGCCTCCCGACACAAAAAGACGACGTACACGACTGTGGGGACACCCGTCCAGCTGTAACAGTTACCACCGATAAATCAACAGGGACTACCTTTGCTGTAACGGCAAATGTTGTCAGTGGCCGCTACCCTGCCAACCGTCTCATTTTCTACATTGATGGAACAGAGATTTCTAGCCAAAATATAGGCGGCGGTGGCTCTTACACGATTGAACATAAGCCGACGTCAGCCGGTTCGCACCAGTATAGTGCCAAAGTGATTGACTCTGTGCTATACAGTGGCTTAAGTAACACGGTCAGTGTTGCCGCGGTAGCCGGGCCAACTGTATCGCTCAACTGCACCCTTGCATCAGGTGGACGCTGTATCGCGACTATTAGTGGTGGGAGCGGCAACTATTCAGCAGCTTTCTACTTCAATAACGTGCTGCAAAATACCGACTCGAGTGCGCCCTACCAATCTAGCCCTGGCTGGTCAAGCGGTGTACCTGCTAGCGTCAAGGTGACAGATAATACCTACGGTGGGACAGGTGAAGATACTTACCCAAGCACTTAGCTCGCAGAGTAGCCCCTTCTACACTAAAATACCCCGATATGCCGGGGTATTTTAGTGTAGCTACTTGTCTTGGGGTTGCCTAGCAGGCTGAGCTGGGCCTTGTTGATTGAGCCGAGCCTGTTGTCGAGGCGGCCGGGCGTGATACGGTTTACCGTTTGAGTTGCGGACGGGTTTGGTGTCTGGTTGCGGTGCGGGTTTATGCCGACCTTGCCCAGCACTCGCGGTGCCTTTCTTTTCTGCAGCAAATATCATTTTGCCGGCAACGGTCTGAAAAATTCGTGTAACCTCCGTGGTAACCTCCTTGCCCATCAACTTGTCACCGTTTTCGACTACAATCATTGTGCCGTCAGCCAGATATCCTACGCCCTGGTTTTTTTCCTTACCTGGCTGTACGACCTTCACCGTTAACTCTTCGCCTGGCAGAACTACTGGTCGTATAGCATTAGCCAGCTCGTTGACGTTTAAAACCTTCACGGTATCAATTGTCGCCACTCGATTAAGGTTGTAATCAGTGGTTAATATGTTGGTGTTAAACTTCTTAGCCAAATATACTAGCTTATGATCAACTTCTTTTATTTCTTCAGGATTCTCTTCGATAATGTCCAGCTCTACATTTGGATCCTGGCGCATTAAATTCAACATCTCCAGCCCCCTGCGTCCTCGACCACGTCGCATTGCATCATCACTGTCGGCAATATTCTGCAACTCGGCGAGTACAAATCTAGGCACAAGCAACTTACCAGGAACGAATCCAGTCTTGATGATATCGGCAATCCTGCCATCAATAATCGCCGAGGTGTCTACGAGAACCTGCGGTGCGCCGCTTGGTGTGGCTGTGTCGACCTTAGCTGGTTTAGGCTTTGCCGGCTTGTTATTACGAGCCATGAACTGAGTCAAAAACTGCTGCTGAGTATAGAACATTACAACTAGTAGAACAGCAAACAATATAGTAAGCCCAAGGGCCACGATCAGAACGGTATTCATGATTATTAAAATTCCTCTATGATTTAGTGATTTGTTTTATTGCGTCAGCAATGGTTCGTGCCTTTATGGCCTTGACGCCACGAACTGTAGCCTTGGTCTGCGGTGAAACAAGTGCTGTGAAAAACCCTTGTCGATAGGCTTCTTCGAGTCTCCGTTCAGCAAAGCTGACCGATCGCAATTCACCACTTAATCCAACTTCTCCGAAAGCCGTGAGCTCAGCTGGGAAGATTATACCTTTGTAGGCGGAGGCGATTGCTAAAATAATTGCGAGATCAATTGCCGGCTCATTTACCTTGAGACCGCCTACAATATTAACATAAATGTCTGATGAGCTCAAATTAATCCCCCCTCGTTTGGTCATGACCGCAGCGAGTAAGCCGAGACGATTCATATCCACGCCAACAGCCGTGCGTTTAGGATAACCAAATACTGAAGGTGACACCAGGGCCTGAACTTCAATCATAATCGGACGGCTCCCCTCCATGGCAGCAAATACGACCGAGCCAGGCAGTTGCTGACGTTCAGCCAAAAGCGCAGCTGATGGATTTTCTACGGGCAAAAGCCCACGATCGGACATTTCTAATATGCCAACTTCATTTGTGGATCCAAACCTATTCTTGTTTGCCCGAAGCACCTTGAGCGATCCATACTTCTCTCCCTCCAAATACAACACCGCATCGACCAAATGCTCGAGTACTCTCGGGCCCGCCACATTACCCTCTTTGGTGACGTGACCAATGATGATAAATGCCGTGTGGCTTGCCTTCGCCACATTCATGATCCGAGCTGCAATGTTAGTCATTTGTCCGACAGTACTAATCGCCGATGCCGCATCATTACCAACCATAGTCTGAATAGAATCGACGATAATTAGATCGTATTCACTACTTCCAGCCTGAGCCAAAACTTGATCCGCATCGGTCGAGGCCAAGAAATCGAATTCCACACTCACGCCCTGCAATCTGTCAGCACGAAGCTTAATTTGTGACGGTGATTCCTCGCCACTCACATAGAGCACTCGCTTACCTTTGGCGATATTGCTAGCCAACTGTAAAACGAGAGTGGATTTTCCAATGCCAGGATCACCAGCAAGTAGTATGAGTGATCCGGGAACAATCCCGCCTCCCAATACCGTATCCACCTCACCAATGCCAACCGACAAGCGATCAAGCGCCGTGGCCTTCACCTCGCTTAGTTTGGAAGCCTTAATGCGAGCTACTTTTACTTGACCTGGTGCACTTGGAGCGTTCGTCATCTCCACGATGGATTCCCAGGCCCCACAGTTTAAACACTTTCCACTCCATTTTACAAAGGTAGCGCCGCATGCCTCACATATGTACTGTGCCGTTTGTTTTGCCATATAGTCAGTATATCATGCGAATATTATACGAACAAATTACTTTTTCAATTGAACTCGAATAGCAACAACGCCATATCGATCTTCGTCGGCTTCGGTATAGAATTTTCGGTACACACTTATGCCCTCAGTAACAGATAAAATGTTAGGTAAGACATTGCCAACACCTTCAATTAGCAACATATCGAAGAATCTACCGTAATGGACCACCTCAAGAATTTCTACCTCAATAACTTCGTTGTTCTGCGGCTCCCTGTGGACCGCTATTGTATCCCCTGCTTTCATTGCAGAAAAATTCCCTTTGTCGAGTCGACCCCCTACTGTCTTCCGGCCAATCTTTAATTGGGTGAAATATGGTTCTTGTATATTAGTTTGCCAATGAGCCATTACTCAGTCTCTTCAGTTCTTTTAGCGCCTCTCCCCAGCTGTGAACGAGATGAGGCATAGACGCAACATCCTCCTGATTCAATCTCGTTGCAAATATAACCACCGATACTCCGGCTTCCTTGCAGGCAAGAATTTCTTTTATTTCGTCTTCAATTAAGACATCTGCCTTTTCACGTAAGCATATTGATGCCTTGGTTGGCTGCACGCCATTCTTCATTTCTGCTTTTGTAAAAATCACCTTTTTAAACGCGTCGCCGAAGTTACGTTTCAACCATTGTCTGGTTGACTCATGACCGGCTTGTTCGCGGTTCGAGATGATAATCAGCTCATGCTGTTTTGCTAACTCTGTGATCGCATCAACCGCACCAGGCACAAGCAGCCAGTCTTTCGAATGGTGACTCGCTCGGTAGTGTTTGCTGATTTGATCAATATCTTCCTCGGCCACACCAAGTACCTCCCAAAAGCCTTTGTCTGGCGTAAAGTCTTCTTCGCCGAAGCTAGTACCATACGTGGAGTTAAAGTAGCGTAGATAGCTGGCTAGGCCTCGGGCCAATACCTCGTCGATATCAACGGCTATCTTCATTTTGAGGCAGGCTGAAGCTGATCTAGGGCTTCTACGCGAATCTCACCTGCTTTGGCAGACACCTTAATGTTATCACCGGCCTTGAGCTTACCTTCGAGCATGTCTAGTGCCAACCTGTCTTCTACGAGTCGCTGAATTGCACGCCTGAGTGGTCGCGCTCCTTGCTCAACATCATAGCCCTTATCAATGAGGAGGTCTTTGAGGCTGCGGGTAAACTTCACTCCAACTCCTTTGGTAATTAAACGCTGTGCCAAATTACTCAGCTGCAAGTCTACGATTGATCGGACATCGAGCTTTGAGAGCGCTCGGAAGATTACAATGTGATCGATTCGATTGAGAAACTCTGGACGGAATGCCTTTTTCAATTCAGCATGAACAGTCTTTTCCATTCGATCATGCATCGCTTCGAGCTTCTTTTCTTCAACCACACTGTCAGTAGCAAAGCCCAGCACAGCTTCTTGGTGCAAGAGTTTTGCTCCGACATTGGATGTCATGATAATAATCGTGTTTCTAAAATCAACCTTGCGACCTTTCGCATCGGTAAGGAAACCGTCTTCGAGTACCTGCAAGAGCATATTGAATACCTCTGGGTGGGCTTTTTCGATCTCATCGAACAGAATCAAGCTATACGGCTTACGACGAACCTTCTCAGTAAGCTGTCCACCATCGTCATAGCCCACATAACCAGCTGGTGCACCGACAAGACGAGCTACGTTATGTCGCTCCATGAACTCACTCATATCAACTTTAATCAGCGCATCTTTGTCATGGAAAACTTCTTCCGCCAGGGTGCGGGCTAGTTCGGTCTTACCTACACCTGTTGGACCGAGGAATATGAATGATCCAATTGGTCGATTATCGTCAGCAATCCCTGTGCGCGACCTGCGAATAGCATGAGCGACCGCACTCACTGCTTCTTGTTGACCGATAATACGGCGCTGTAGTGTCTTCTCGAGCTTCACCAGGCTCTCAGACTCAGTTTTAATGAGCTTAGTTAACGGCACGCCAGTCATCTGGTTGACCACAGCAGCGATGTCCTCAGAGTTAATAACGATCTTCCCGGTCTTCTCATCTTTAGATAGTTGAGTGGAGATTTTTTGCTCTAAAATACTCGCTTCGGACTTCAGTCGGGCAGCATATTCAAAGTCCTGGTTATACACTGCTTCATCGATTTGCTCCATAATAGTCGCCAGTCGAGTCTGTAAGTCTTTTAAGCGCTTGCTCGTTCCGCCCTTGCGAATCCGCGCAAGCGATGCAGCCTCATCTATCAGGTCTATTGCTTTATCAGGCATAAATCGGTCGGCGATATAGCGCGCTGCTAGTTTTGCTGCATCTTCGATTGCTTCGTCAGATATCTCGACCTTATGAAAGTCCTCGTAATGTCCCTTGAGACCTTTGAGCACATCAATTGTCTCTTCAACCGTAGTTTCGGGTACAATTACCGGCTGGAAACGGCGCTCTAGTGCCGTGTCTTTTTCGATGTGTTTGCGGTATTCTTCGAGCGTTGTCGCGCCAATTGTCTGCACTTCGCCGCGTGCCAAGGCTGGCTTGAGAATGTTCGCAGCATCGATTGCACCCTCGGCCGAACCGGCACCAACCACAGTATGCAGCTCGTCGATAAACAGTATCACCTCCTTGTGGGCTTTAGCTTCATCGATAAGCTTTTTGAGTCGCTCCTCGAATTCACCACGATATTTCGTGCCAGCGATTACGCTTGCCATATCGAGCATGACAATGCGCTTATCCGACAACATCTCAGGCACTTCGTCGTTTACAATCCGCTGCGCCAAGCCCTCAACGATGGCAGTCTTACCCACGCCAGGTTCACCAATCAAAACAGGATTATTCTTACTACGTCGATTGAGGATTGAAATCATCCGATCAATTTGTTTTTCGCGACCGACGACCGGGTCTAGTTCAGCTGCAGCAGCGCGCGCTGTTAGGTCAATACCAAAATGATCGAGGGTAGGAGTCTTGCTGCCCTTGTTTTTGCGCCCAGCCTGACGAGTCGCCTGCTCTTCATAAGCATAGGACTGTGCATTCAAGTAGTTTTCCAATTCACCGCGAATGTCGTTTGGATCAACTTTAATGCCGCGTAAAAGCACATTTGCCCGCGCATTATCCTGACCCAAAATCGCAAACAGCAAATGCTCCGTACCGGCATAAGGCTGGCCATACTCTTGAGCTACACGCAACGCCAAAGTAATCGTCTTACGCGCTGTCGCGCTCAAGGCCTGAGGCGTAGATGCACTCGCGCCAGCTTGCAAGCTTGGTACGGTACTAAGATTCAATCGATCGAGTGACACACCCATGTCGGTCAGAATCTTTGAGCCAATCGATGTTTGCTGCTTAAGAACGCCGAGCAATAAATGCTCCGTACCCACGTAGGCAGCCCCCATGCCCATAGCTAGCTCGCCGGCGTTTTGCAAACTCCGTTTGGCATTTTCTGTAAATCGATCGAATTCTGGAGACATGAACTCACTCCTTTATTACTATAATCATTATAGCATATTGATAACCAAAAAACCGTACAAAAAACGTACGGTTTTAACCTGGAATTAGCACTCAGGGGTTGACAGTGCTAATTTAGACTTGAGTTTCTTCAGTGGAATTTAAATCTTTGACTTCCGGCTCTGCGGCATCAGCTTCTGGTGCGGCAGCCTCAGCAGTCGCTTCGATTCCGGCATCGTCGGCACCATCTATATCTACGTTCCAGCCGGTCAATTTAGCAGCCAGGCGTACGTTCTGACCTTGACGACCAATCGCAAGCGACAACTGATCCTCTGGCACGCGCACTACGGCCTTCTTTTCCGCTTCATCAAGTGTCACGCTCAGCACCTTAGTAGGGCTCAGGGCAGAAGCAATAAACTCCTCAGGGTTTTCGCTAAAGGGGATGATATCGATCTTTTCCTCTCCCAGATCGGCCATCACAGCCTGGACGCGAGCACCACGGCCACCTACGAATGTACCAACAGCATCTACGCCATCAGCGTTTGATTTAACTGCAATCTTAGTACGAGCTCCGCCTTCACGAGCAATCCCTGCGATTTCTACCGTGCCTGCTTCGATCTCTGGTACTTCCATCTCGAAGAGTCTACGGATCATGTCAGGGTGCGAACGACTTACGACGATCTGTGGGCCACGAGCAGTTTGCTCAACGCGCACGATGTACACCTTAAGCCGTTGTCCTGGGTAGTAGTGCTCACCACGAATCTGTTCAGCGGGGAACATAATGCCCGAAGCCTTACCGAGATCCACAAACACATTATTGCCTTCCACCCGCTGCACAACAGCATTAAGAATGACGCCTTCTTTGTCGCTATATTCTTCGAACACCACTTCGCGCTCGGCTTCACGAATGCGCTGTACGATCACCTGCTTGGCAGTCTGTGCGGCAACGCGACCAAAGTCTTTATTGTCTTCTTCGTACTCTATTACGTCTTCTAATTTGGCGTCTTTTTTGTGCTTTTTAGCATCGCTCAAGCTAATTTGCAAAAATGGATTTTCTACTTCCTCAACCACCTCTTTGCTGATAAAGATGCGTGGTGCGCCAGTTGCTTCATCGAGCTGCACCCGTACTTCCTGATCGCGATCGCCATAGTCCTTTTTGTATGCAGCAGCCAAGGCTTGCTCTACGGCCTCGAGTACGATCTCTTTGCTTAATCCTTTTTCGTCGCAAATCTGTTCGATTGCTGACATAAACTGTGTATTCATAGTGCTTCCTTTCTGTTAGTAGCTGAATTGTGGTCAAAAAAAGCCGGCCAAGGTGCCGACTGTAGTAATGACTATCAGAATAAATCAATTCTACCCAATTGCAGCAGTGTTGTCAATCCGTGATGTTCTCGATGTGCTCAACTGTAGGTGATTCTATGCTCCCCTGGACGAACACGGCATCTATCCGAGGCTGAAAACCAGTATATTCCTGGTGTTCTGCCAGCCAGACTTCGGTTGCATTGCGAAGCCGCCGCAGCTTATCAGCTGTAATCGCAGCTGCACCGCCGCCGAAGTCTGTAGACTTGCGATACTTCACCTCAACAAAAACTATCGAATCCCTATTAGCTACGATCAAATCCAATTCTGCAAAACGTGTGCGATCGTTACGCGCGACAACCCTGTAATCGACAGATTCCAAATACGTGGCGGCCACATCCTCTGCCCTCAGTCCAATTGCGGTAGTGTTTTTAGCCACGGCTCTTTACCTTGAAGCTACGACGGTGAATCGGACTTGGCCCATATTCTTTAAGCGCTGCTAAGTGCTGTGCGCTTCCATAGCCTACATTCGTAGCAAATCCGTACGCTGGATACAACTCAGCCTGGCTCTGCATCCATTCATCCCTGGCTACTTTGGCAATAATTGAAGCGGCCGCCACGCAAGCTACTTTTTGGTCTGCCTTGATGATGGGCTCCACAAAGTCCTGGTCAATTATTCTATGTGGTCCATCAATCACAAGTCGGTCTGGCTTAATCTCTAAGCCTTCAAGTGCCCGAGTGTAGGCCAAGCTAATAGCCGCACTCAAGCCCAGCTCATCAATCTCGGCATGCTCCACCCTACCAAGCGAGTATGCTTCGGCCTCGCCCCGTATCTGTTCAGCCAGTAACGCTCGCTTTTTGGCCGAAAGTAGCTTAGAATCAGCCAACCGCAATACACAACCCACCGGAAGGACCGCCATACCAACCACCAGTGGCCCGGCCAAACAACCACGCCCCACCTCATCAGCCCCTGCTATACTGCTCGCACCTTGCGCCCGTGCCCCCACTTCGTAATCATAACTTGCCCAGATCATACCTGAAGTATAGCAAAGCACTGATGCCTTTTACGATAAGTAATTGTGCTGGCTTCTTGTTGACTGCATGCATCTGACGTACGTCATAAACCAAAAGCCACCTCGATACAGGTGGCTTTTGGTTTAACTAGAGTCTGTTTAAGCTTTTGGATCTGCTTTGGCTTCACCAGCTTCAGCTTCAACCTTTTCGGCAACAGCTTCGTCATCTTTGGCGCCAGCGTCTTTTTCTGGGTCGGCCTGCTTGGCTTCTTTAGCTTCTTCTTTGGCAACTTCTTCAGTCGTTACCGTGTCAGCCTGCTGCATTACGTCTTCGCCGGCGTTCTCGGCTGGAGCTTCGGCTGCAACCACTTCGGCCTCAGCTTCAGCTGCAATCTGAGCCGCAGTGCGTCCATCGGCTTCGTTTGCGGCCGCTCGGTCGAATTCTTGTTCTGCCATACGAGCAGATTTACCACGCAAACCACGCATGTAGCCCAGGAAGGCTCGGCGCACTTTAGCACGTCGCATTACCTCGATCTTCACCACGTTTGGTGAGTGTAGGAACCAAGTTTTTTCTACGCCTACACCAGATGCGATCTTGCGCACAGTGATACTAGCCTGCAAGCCATTCATGCTCTTGCGACGAATCACAACGCCCTCGAACACCTGAACGCGCTGCTTGTTGCCTTCGCGAATCATCTGATGTACACGAACGGTGTCACCAGGGCGAACATCAACGACCTTGGCTTTGTAATTCTTCTTTTCTACGAGTTCAATAGCGTTCATAACTTTATGAGTCTAGCATATTACACCCATCTAAGCAAGAGGAATTAAGACGGGCAGCGGCTAAAATTAGTAGTCCTAACTAGTTCATAACTCCAGCGGCGCTTTCTTTGACAACCACGTGCTCTGATCCAAGCAACTCGTTTAAATGACTCGTTAGCACGTCGGTAATAGCAACCTTGTATGGCAGCTTGATCATCTTCCTGTCCGCCCCGCCGAGAACCAGATAGCTCGCACAAATACCTTTGTGCTCCTCGAGTATCTTCTTGACCGCTATGAGCTGTGTGCTGTCCTTTAGGTCATCAAGGTGCACGAATAGCTCGTGGCTTGCGACTGGCGCAACCTCCTCTACGCTCTCCTTACGTGGCTTGGGAAGCCACTTGCGAGCCTTTTCTATATCGATTGGCTTTACTTTGTCCATCAGTATCTTAAGTTCACCACCTGTCTTGCCATCTCGATCCTTGGTACTTACCTTTCCCTCGATTTCGACGACCGCATCTACATGCAATACAGCCTGATACTGTTCATAGGCCCGTGGAAAGACAATCAACTCCACTTCTCCATCTTTGCTCTCGAGACCTACAAATGCCATGCTCGAACCTGTTTTAGTAGTAATCTTGCGAAATGTCGTAATAATACCGCCGATGTGGACGGAACGATTCTCCAAACTGGCATCAAGCTTATTAAGCGGCATAGTTTGGTCATAAAGATAATTATCATATTCATCAAGTGGATGAGAGGAGATGTAGAGGCCAAGTAATTCCTTTTCCCAAACCAAGTGCTGGCGCGCATCAGGTTTGGTTGAAGGAGCGTCAAACTGCAATGGTGGCATTTCGTCTTGCATGCCGATCGCGCCGAATATATCGATCTGCCCCGACAAAGCGTTCTTTTGCGCCCTAGTGGCATATGAAGTAATCTTATCCACATTAGCGAGCAAAGTGTCGCGATCACCCATACTGTCAAACGCCCCGGCCTTAATGAGACTCTCCATGGTTTTACGGTTTACATAGGCCGCATCTACACGCTTGGCAAAGTCCTCTACAGACGTGAAGTTTCCACCTTCTTCGCGGGCCGCTATAATCGCAGCAATAGGTCCAGAGCCAACATTCTTGACCGCTGCCAGGCCAAACCGGATATTGTCAGTACCTGGTACCACGGCAAATTCATAAAAGCTTTCATTCACATCGGGGGGCAAAAGCTCCATACCCATCTTGCGACATTCCGTGACCTCGATGGCAATTCGGTCTAAGTTCCCATAATCACTGGTCATTAAAGCCGCCATGAAGGCAGCTGGATAGTGCGCCTTCAAATAAGCCGTCTGCACAGCAATTAGCCCGTAACAAGCGGAGTGGGATTTGTTAAAGCAGTAGTCAGCAAACCCGAGTAAATGATCCCAGAACCGCTCCATGATATCGCGCGGTACCTTGGAGTGCGACACACCTCCATCAATAAATGCCTTTTTCATCTTTGTCATCGTCTCGATATTCTTTTTACCTATTGCCTTACGCAATGTATCGGCCTCACCCCCGGTAAAACCACAAACGTCCTTAGAAAATTGCATAACTTGCTCCTGATAGACCAGAACACCATAGGTGGTCTTGAGTGATGGCTCCATGGAAGGATGGTCATAGGTAACCTCTTCGAGGCCGTTTTTGCGACGTACGAAGCTGTCAGTCAGGCCGGCCGAAAGCGGACCGGGTCGATAGAGTGCGCACATGGCTATAATGTCGTCAAAACGATCGGGTTTAAGCTCTCGCAGATAGCGTTTCATGCCAGATGATTCAAGCTGAAATACCCCTGTTGTGTCGCCATGAGCAAGCAGTTCATAGGTCTTTTTATCATCAAGCGGGATATCGCTCGGGTTCAGGTCGACATCGTATACCTTGCGCATAATACGCAGGGTGTTCTTGATAATCGTGAGGTTAGATAGGCCCAAGAAGTCAAACTTAAGCAGACCAAGCTCCTCGACTGGACCCATGGCATACTGCGTGGCTATGCCGCCCTTCGATGCCCGAGTCAGCGGCACCCGCTCTACGAGAGCTTCGGGAGCAATCACTACGCCAGCCGCATGTGTCCCGGTGTTACGAATGGTACCCTCGAGCTGCATCGCTACATCGATCACGTTTTTAGCTCGAGGGTTCGAATTATACTCGCGCGACAAATCCTGATCGTCAATAATCGATTTGGCTAATGGGATGTGTCGACCTTGCACTGGCGCTGGAATGAGTTTGGCAATCGCATCGACTTCGGCGTACGACATACCCAAAACCCTGCCGGTATCACGTACGGCGTTGCGGGCAGCCATGGTGCCAAAGGTAATAATCTGAGCCACTCTATCCTGACCGTATTTTTCGGTCGCATAAGCAATTACCTCTTCGCGTCTATCATCGGCGTAATCCATATCGATATCTGGCATTGAAATTCGGTCTGGGTTGAGGAAGCGCTCAAACAGCAAGTCATACTCAAGTGGATCAAGATCGGTAATGTTCGTTAGGTAAGCAACAATCGATCCAGCCGCACTGCCGCGGCCTGGTCCACAAATAATTCCTTGGTTTTTACTCCAGTTAATCAAATCTGCTACGATCAAAAAATACCCTTCATAACCCATCTTACCGATAACTTCGAGTTCATATTCGATGCGTTCAAGGATCCGCGGCTCGAGCTTGGAGGCAACCTCTTTTTCTTTGATAGTCGCCAGATCTTCTTTTGGTGTCTTCAGATAACGCCATGCCGCACCGGTAAAAACTAGGTGACGCAGGTAACTCTTTTCCGTTTGACCCTCGGGCACATCAAACTTTGGAATCAGGATCTGTCCTAATTCGATATGCAAATCACACATGTCGGCAATCTTGACGGTATTAGAAATCGCCTCTGGCAAATTGGGGAACTTTTCCATAAAAAATTCACCACTCCGCACCGACAAGTCCTGATCGAGCCGCATACGGTTTGGATCCTCAAGTAAACTACCGGTCTGCACACAAAGTAGGATGTCATGCGTGTAGTGATCTGTTTCTTTGGTATAGTGAGCATCGCCAGTTGCAACCAAACCAAGCCCTAGCGTCTTGGCTATAACTTGCAACCCAGCGTTCACGCGGTCCTGAGGCTTCCAGCCAATATGGGGCTGGACCTCGAGATAATAATTTTCAGCTCCAAATAAATTCTTATACCACTCAGCCGCTTCCATAGCATCTTCTGGGTCACCATTGAGAATATGCGTGCCTAGCTCACCACCAATACAGCCGGTTAAGCAAATAAGTCCGTCGTGATATTTTTCGAGCAGCTCCCTGTCGATACGTGGCTTGTAGTAGAATCCCTCTAGCCAGGCGATCGTGGAAAGCTTCATCAGATTCTTATAGCCCTGTTCGTTTTTGGCGAGGAGGGTTAAGTGATACGGAGTACGGTCTTCTTTGGAGTTCTTGTCGGTGTGTTTGCGTGGTGCTACATAAGCTTCCATGCCAATTATTGGCTTAATACCACGCTTAGTGCATTCTTTGTAGAACTCTATGGCGCCTGAAAGCGTGCCGTGATCAGTAATCGCCACAGCCTTTTGTCCTAAAGCCTCTACCTGGTCTAGTAGCTGTGGGATCTTCTGCAATCCATCGAGCAAGCTGTAGTGAGTGTGATTATGTAGATGCACGAAATCAACGCCCGAGCGCTTAGCTGACGTAGGCTGATTATTTGTTTCAGTTTTTGAAGACACGCGAACTCTACCCCTCCTTACCTCACTTTTCCCGTTAAGACTTATTATAGTCCTTTCGCCTCATAAGCATAAGCCTTGCGACTAAAGTTTTTTTATTCCCTTGTATTACCTGCTTGCGAATATCCCTCGAGTCAGGCAAAATGGATAACTGCTGCATCCGACAAACTCCGGAAGGAAACAATGCAAGCAACACTTCAGCGCATACCCATGCCAGGCAGGATCGCCTCAGGCACGGGCTACTCCCACGGCGATCTGCTGGTGGTGCAGTTTCGTGACCAGGGTGACCCTGACAACGACGTCGAAATCGAAACGGCGATCGAGAACATCCGCATCGCGGGCAAGGCCGAGGGCAGCATCATCCAGCTGTCCGTTCCGCTCAAGGCGCTGTTGCGCACAAGCCCGGATGGCCAGTTCTCTCACGTCATCGGAGATGATCGCATGCGAACGGCCATCGGCAAACTGATGGGCGATGACTTCGCCGCCAAGCTCATTGACCGAGCGAACTCCCAGATCGGTTGGGAGACAACCATGCAGGCGGAAGTTCCCGCCGACCAGCTCAAGCAACAACGAGCCATCGTGCTGTGGCTGGACTACAAGGCCAGACAACTCAAGGCACCACGCCTGTCGGAGTTCAACTCTCGCCAGTCTTGGGAGCTGGAAGACGCCACGCCGGCATGACCAAGAACCACCCCCACCCGGGTGCTCCAACGCACTCGGGTGGGGTGCCCGCATTTATTCTAGATAGATAAAAAGAAGGCGCCTTTTAGGCGCCTTCTTTTTATCAGCTACGAGCTTTGCTACATACTAGGTGGAACGGCCGCCTGACCTGCTGCCTGGCCTATCTTCTGAATAAACTCCCCAATCAAAGGTATTCCCCCTAAATAGGTCACTGCAGCACCAATTAAAACTATCGCTATTGCGGCACCGATAACACTAGCCAGACCACGTATAAAACCAGTGTAAAAATTTAACCAGGCCAACCGCTTAGGGCTATTGAGCAATTCAATAAAATCGCTCATCGACACCTTTGAGCTGGCCCCAACTGCTGCGTCTAATTCCCGTTGCTGTTTACTACTTGCCACTACTTTTTCTTAGAATCTTTTAGCTTTGTAGCTTCCTTTTTGACAGTTTCGCCAACTACACCAGCAGACTTGCCTAGCTTTTCAATTAGATCCTGCACTTCACGAATCAGCTCCTTGGCTTCTTTGAGAGCTGCTTCTGACATGTCTTGACCGTCCTCAGCTATCTCTTTGGTCTTCTTTGCCAACTCTGCCTGGAGCTTCTCTGCCTTCTTGAGTAGCTCCTGGGCTTCTTTGGATCCATTTTTTTTGAGCTCTTTCATTTGGTCTTCTAGCTGATGGCTCATGTGTTTAGCTTTCTGAACAACAGCTTCGCGATTTTCTTTACCACTCTTTGGCGCCAAAAACACTCCTGCTACCGCACCAGCGATCGCCCCGACAGCTGCACCAATCGCGAATGCCCCACCCGATCCTTGTTTTTTTGCTCGTTTATCCTTACTCATTTCTTGCTCCTTTTATGTGCTTGTTTATTAATATAATTGCTTATGAAGCTTGCGACAATACTAGGGCTGACCACACTATCACGTACCCCCTCTACTACTTCTGTAACAGCATCAGCACTCTCTTGTGCTTTCTCTGCAATATGGCGAACTGACTTTAAAATCTTAGCTGTATAAACGGTAGCAACAATCGCCAGAACTAGCAGCACAAATGTTGCGATAGAAATCACTACTGACCAGACAAACAATGTCGTATCCATGCGTTAACCTTTCTTATAATTTCATTATAGTGCTAGCTACCCCAGATGCCAAACTACTTGAGCATGTCACGCAGTAATTGATTGACCATGCCGGGATTGGCCTGACCTTGGGTGACTTTCATAACTTGACCAACCAAGAAGCCGAGAACCTTTTCCTGTCCAGACTTATACTCTTCGACCGCAGCCTGGTTGGCGTCCAAAACTTCCTGAATGATTTTTTCAAGCTCACTTGAATCGGAGAGCTGACTAATTCCTTTTTCCTCCACTACTGCCCGTGGCGATTTGCCGGCAACTACGTCGGGAAATATATCTTTCGCAATTTTAGAACTTATCTTATTGGCTGCCACCATCTCAACCAGCTCGGCTAAATGTTCGGGCTTTAGTTTTGACTCGAGGCCCGCTGTCAGTAGTGCCTGGTAATCTCCTACAAGCCAATTTACTAGTTTGGGCGACAGGCTAATGTCAGCTAGTTTGTGACGAGCCTGTTGAAACAGCAAAAGAGTCTGCGGCTGACCTATCAGAACATCTTGCTCATCAACTCCTACGCCGGCCTCAACCAATTCTTTGCGCACTACAATTGGCAAAGTAACAATTTCTTTTTGGGCAGCCTGTACCATCGCGGCACTGATATTAAGTGGCGGAAGATCTGGTTCAGGGAAATAGCGATAGTCATGCGCCATTTCCTTGCCGCGCTGAGAAAACGTAATATTCTTAGCATCATTATAGCCCCGAGTCTCTTGCTCGATCACGCCACCAGCATCCAAGACATCGATTTGGCGGGCAATCTCATAATTCAAAGCCCTCTCGGCATTTCTAAACGAGTTGAGATTTTTCAACTCCGTCCTAGTACCGAGTGTTTCGTTCGAGCTAACCGAAACGTTCAAATCAAACTTAAAGTTACCATGCTCCAAATCACCATGGGTCACCCCGAGCGCAGTCGCGATATTGTAAACTTCCTGTAAGTAGCGGCGCGCTTCTTCTGGCGTGTGCATGTCGGGCTCGGAAACAATCTCAATCAACGGTGTGCCAGCTCGATTAAAGTCCACGAGTGAATAATTGGCTCCGTCTGGATGGGTTGATTTACCAGCATCTTCCTCGAGATGCGCATGGTGAATACCAATTCGTTTAAACTCGCCATTGACTAAGATTTCCACATAGCCCGGGCCAATAATTGGCTCGTCCATCTGAGTAATTTGATAACCCTTTGGCGAATCAGGATAAAAATAGTTCTTGCGATCAAAGCTCGTCCGTTTGGCTATTTTGGCATTCAACCCCTCACCAAGCTTGATAGCAAGCTCGACTGCTCGCTTATTCACTACTGGCAGCGTACCAGGGTAAGCCATGCAAACCGGACAAATATTAGTATTAGGATCAGCCGAGCGCGAGTCGTTATCGCAGCCGCAAAACATCTTCGTTTTTGTGGCTAATTGTACGTGGATCTCGATTCCGATAGTCGGAGTATATGTTTTACTCATATGCGTACCCCTAGTTCAGAGATAGCCTTGCCGAGATCATGCACGGCTTTCTGGACCTGAGCTGGCACGAGGTCATGATGTAGGCTATGGGCAAACTGATTGCGCAGCTTATGGGCAGCCCACACATCATTCAGGTTAGACAGCCGCTTACCGTCATACTTTAGTCGCTCGCCCATCGTTTCGCCCTTGAACCCTTTTGCCTGCATGACGTAATCGAGTAATTTATCGGCCTCGAACAATGCACTCCTCAGACCACTTGGGCCGTTTTTGAGCATAGCCTGGATATCATGCCAGCGTGGCGCCACAATGCTTAAATCATATACCTCGCCCCGGCTCTCAACCTTCATGCCACGATACGGCTTGCGTTTCTGCGCAGTCTTTGCCGATTGGCGTATCAAAACATAGGTAAGTAAACTCAAAACTAAAACCGCTATCAGTGCCGAGGAATTCATAATTGCGGGCTCCTTTGTTTTAGATCATGCCAGGCGGTCTGCTGCTGATAGGCTGCCGCCAAACCGAGCGCATCAGCATCCTTGCCTTGTGGCGCAATTATTTGTAGTCCGACCGGTAAGTCGTCGACGAATCCCATTGGTACGCTCACTGCCGGAACGCCGACTAAATTTGCGGCAACCGTCATGATATCAGCTAAATACATATCTACAGGATCTTCATTGGCGCCAAACGTAAAGGCGGGGGTTGGCGTGGTAGGCCCTAGGAGTGCGGTCACCCCGTTCATAGCTTTTTCAAAGTCTTTGCGCAATTGGGTGCGCACTTGCATGGCCTTTTTGTAGTATGCGTCGTAGTAGCCCGCCGAAAGAGCGTACGTGCCAGTCAGTACGCGACGTTTTACCTCATCACCAAAGCCTTCATCGCGCGAGGCATCGTAAACCGCCTGCAGGCTATGTGCCTGCTGGCTACTGTGACCATAGCGAATCCCGTCATAGCGACTCAAGTTTGAGCTTATTTCGGAAGGCACAAGCACATAATAAGCGGGCAAAGCATTGGCAATCGTCGGGATGCTAACCTGCGTAACCTCTACATTGAGCTTTTCTAAGTCAGTTATCGCCTGATCAAAAGCTGCCTTACTGGCACTGCCCAGTTGGGCTACATACTCCTTCACCACGGCTACCTTCTTGCCTTGCCAGTCCTGGCGTAATGTAGGCTCATAGCTTGATTCGATTGTCGTGGCATCGCGCACGTCACGGCCGCTAATGGTGTCGACCACTGTGGAGACATCTTGGGCGCTACGTGCCAACACCCCGACAGTATCAAAACTGCTGGCCATTGCGATCACGCCATAACGACTCATCAGGCCATAGGTTGGCTTGTAGCCAACAATCCCGCAGAACGCTGCTGGTTGACGACTTGAACCACCGGTGTCGGTGCCCAAGCTAAAGATACCGAAATCAGCCGCTACTGCCGCGGCAGATCCACCACTGGAACCGCCAGGTACTCGCTCTAAGTCCCACGGATTATGTGTAGGATGATAGCCGCTATTTTCCGTACTCGCACCATGTCCAAACTCGTCATGGTTAACCTTGGCTATGAGTATAGCGCCGGCGGCATCAAGCTTTTCAATTACCGTAGCAGAATATGGCGGAATAAAATTCTCCAAAATTTTACTAGCAGCAGTAGCGCGTACGCCCTTGGTCAGAAACATATCCTTCGCCGTGTAGGGAATCCCTTCGAGCAAGCCGATTTCTTCACCTGCGGCAAGCTTGGCATCGACCCGCTTGGCGGCAGCCAGAGCTTCTTCACTGCAAATGGTTAAGCAAGCTCGCACTTTGCTGTCAAAGGCTTTGATGCGACCCAAATAATACTGCGTCAGCTCAACTGCAGAAACCTCTTTAGTGACTAAAGCATCATGAGCCTCTTGAATAGATAGGTAGTCCATGCCCATTATTGCAGCACTCGCTTTACCTTTATATAACCATCCTGCACTGCCGGTGCGTTTGCGAGCAGTTCATCTCGGCTGAGCGGGCACTTGACTAATTCGTCCTCGCGTAACACGTCTTCTAAACCGGTAACCTGGCTTGTAGGATCAACCCCTCTTGTATCAACAGCCTGCAGAGCGTCTACAAACTCCAAGACTGAACTCAAACTCGTCACGAGCTTAGATTTTTCTGCTTCGGTTGCACCTATTCGAGCAAGCCCAGAAACCTTATCTACTTCTTCTTTAGAAAACTTCGCCATATGGACTCTATTCTAGCAGCCAACAAGAGTAATGTGTAGCTTAAGACATTGACAAATTAGACATGTTATTATAAAGTATCAACATTCCGAACGTTCCAAACTAGGAAGGAGGTGGTCCAGATGGCCACCATCGATATGTCCCGGCTCGAGAAGGGCGATTGCCTTATCGTGAAGACAGTCACGGCCATCGGCCGTGGAGAAACCCGTCGCGATGTGTTCACCATCGGCGTCCATGATGTCATCGAACGACGGGTAAATGATCGTGAAGTCCGCATCCTCAAGCTGATGGTCGGCTGCACCTGGAACCCGACGACACCCACATGGGACGAATTCCTGGCCGAAGGTGTCCTCGAAGAGGGCAAGGGGATGCCCTGGTGGCACCACTTCAAGGCAACGCGAGCCGAACTGAACGGCGAGGTCGTCTTCGGAGACTGAAGAGCCAACAAGCCCAGACCCACAGAAAGAGCACCGCAGAGGATTCACTCCCTGCCCGACTCCTTCTGCGGGTCTCTTTCTTTTATTGAATTAGCTTCGTAAACTCGGCCTCGCTCAAGACCTTTACGCCCAGCTGCTCGGCTTTGTCTAGTTTGCTACCAGCATCACTGCCAGCTAGCACATAGCTTGTTCTCGCAGAAACCGAACTAGACACCTTGCCGCCTAAGCGCAAAATCTTCTCCCCCGCTTCGTCACGCGTCATGCTCTCGAGCGCACCGGTTAGCACCCAGGTAGTACCCGCTAGCTTACCACCCTGCACGGCTTGCTCACTCTCGACTTGAACCCCGCCCTGCAGTAGCTTATCGACTAGTGCGATGTTGCGACTGTGGGCCAGCCAGTCTGCCATGCTCCTGGCCACCACGTCACCGACGCCATCTATGGCAACCAGCTCGTCCTGCGTGATTTTTAGAAAGTTCGCCAGCGTCCCGCAGTGAGTTGCTATGTCGCGTGCCGTCTTAGCACCAACGTGACGGATGCCGAGAGCATATATAAAGCGCCCCAAACCAATTTTGCGCTGGCCCTGAATCGAGGCAATCAGGTTATCGGCGCTCGTCTCAGCAAACCGATCAAGCCCCAACAAATCTTCCTTGGTTAGTTTGAAAATGTCGGCAGGCGACTCTACTAACCCCGCCTCCATTAGCTGTGCCAAGATCTTCTCGCCCAAGCCATCGATATTAAAGGCAGCCTTAGACACAAAATGAATCAGCTGCTGCCAGCGCACCTCGCTAACGTGCAAGTCAGCCAGCCGCGCCACTGCCTCACCTTCTGGCCGTACTACCTTCACGCCATCGATCTCGGTTGGCATTTTAAACTCACGTTCTTTGCCAGTACGAAGATCCTTAATCGGCCCTACCACCTCTGGGATAATGTCGCCCGCCTTTTGAATAATTACCGTATCGCCAATCAAAATCTCTTTGCGCCGAATCTCATCTTCGTTATGCAATGTTGCTCGGCTCACTGTGCTACCGGCCACCAATACCGGCTTTAATACCGCATAGGGCGTGACGGCACCTGTGCGACCAATGCTTACACGAATATCCTCGAGTACTGTAGTGGCTTGCTCGGCAGGATATTTGTAGGCCACTGCCCCACGTGGCGCTTTACCAACTACACCGAGTTCTTCAAAATCATCATTGCTATCAACCGTTATGACAATACCATCGGTACCATAAGGCAGTGTGTCGCGCTTGGCAGCCCAGTGATCAATGTATGCCTCAATCTCAGCAATGTTTTCAACCGCCTTATCGTGCGGCTCGACTTGAAATCCAAGTGTACGAGCCAAATTATGTTCATCACCATGTAGACCAAGCTCGGGCATGTCCATCTCGATACTATAGGCAATAAACTCTAAGCCTCGACTGGCGGCTACGCTAGGGTCAAGCTGCCGAATTGTCCCCGCACCGGCATTACGTGGATTAGCAAACAGCGGCAGACCTGCGGCAGCACGTTCATCGTTGAGCTTAGCAAAAGCGGCTTTTGGAAACACCACTTCACCACGAACTTCAAACTCATCATAAACGTTTGCCGGGACCTTTTTAGTTCGCTTCAGTTCCATCGGAACGTTTTTAATCGTCCGAACGGTATGTGTAACATCTTCACCGACACTACCGTCGCCACGCGTGACCGCCTGAACGAACTTACCACCCCTGTAGACAAGGCGCATGGCCAAACCATCGAGTTTAAGTTCACAATAATACTTCACATTGGTTCTATTCAAAAGTTTGTGAACCCGTTTTTCCCAAGCCTCGATTTCTTCAACATCGAATACGTCTTGCAAGCTCAGCATTCGCTTACCATGCGCGACTTTGGCGAACTTTTCTAGTGCCTTTCCGCCGACGTGCTTCATTAGAGCATCTGTAGCAAGCTCAGGGTACTGATCCTCCAGAGCGCGGTATTCGCGATTTAGTGCGTCATAAACAGCATCGTCAACCGTTGGAGCGTCATCGACATAGTACTCCTGCCAATAGCGCTCGAGCTGTTGCTTGAGCTGACTTAATCTTATCTGTGCCTGTTGTTTATTGAGAGATTTCATCGTAAAGACTATATCCGAATACTATAAACCAAGCCAAAAACGGTGTTACAACCAAGCTGCTCGTCAGCCCCTGGGCAAACCAGCTAGCCGACAAAAGCAAGCTGAGGTTAACCACGAAAAACACCAAGCTACTAAGCGCACTGATCAACAAACAAAACGCCACTATTTGCCACAGCAGACTCACGCGTAATTTCTTAGTGCGTTGCCAGCTAAGCCGTAACGCACCAATTACGCTGACGTCCTCTGCTACGACGATAAACTGCGAAAGCCCCAAGCCCATCACGCCAATTAATGAACCGAGTAAAACGACTATACCGGGCAGATAGAGCCATGTAGGTAAGCCAAAAGCGCCAATGAAAATAATGAGAGTGGCGGCAAAGATTGTTGGCAGCAGGGCAATAGACTGGATAATTGCGACGCCGATCAGCTGCAAGAACCTACCACTAGCGTTGGTATATATTTTGGCTACCGAAAGTTCCTGGGCCTTTGCCAGATTGTGACAATAGTAAATGAGGGCCAATAAACAATAAAAACCTGCGACGGTCAACAGAATAGACAAGTCAGTGGCGAGCGATCCGTATGCCCTGACAAAAGAGCTTGGCACCACTACAAGCCCAGCGATCAGCGTTAGCTTAGCTCGCTGCTGCCAGAACAACCGCCATGTCGCAACCAGCCTATTAGTAAACTTACCGAGCCGCTTCTTTTTTGCTACTTTACTCATACCCTCACCTCCATTTCACGTAATTTTCGTACTCGCTCGGCAGTTGGTGGATGTGTACTAAATAAACCAGCAAACCAACTACGGCCGCCTTTAATGTTCGATCTCAGTGGATTAATAATATAAAGATTAGCCGTTGCCTTGTTGGCCTCTTCTAGCGGCTCTGTGTCAGCTTCGATCTTTTCTAGCGCCCTGGCTAAGCCTTCCGGATAACGCGTCAAAAGCGCTCCCGAAGCATCGGCCAGGTATTCTCGTTTTCGACTAACCGCTAGCTGCAACATCGAGCCAATTATAGGTGCGAGGATAGCCAAAAACACCCCTGCCGCAAGCATAACAAGCTGGAACTGACTGTTGCCACTATCGTTATCATCACGACCCCACAGAGTCATGCGTAAGAACCAGTCGCTTAATAAAGCTACGACCGATACTAGCACTACCACCAGGCTCATCAGACGTATATCATAATTGCCCACATGACTTAGTTCATGGGCAATTACGCCTTCTAGCTCAACCTTATCGAGTTTATCGACGATCCCCGTAGTAACAGCTACTATGGCGTGCTCAGGGTCTCTGCCGGTCGCAAAAGCGTTTGGAGCAGCATCTTGTATTACATAAACCTTCGGCATGGGTAGGCCGGCAGTAATTGCTAGATTCTCCACAATCCGGTAGAGCTGCGGGGCGTCCTTCTTTTTGATCTCCTTAGCGCCCGAAACGGCCAAAATCATCTTGTCAGAATAAAAGTAGCTTATGAATGTATAGCCAAGTGAAAAAATTAATGCGCCATACAGGAACCAACTTTCGCCAAATGCCTGCGCAAACACCCAGCCCAAAATGGTGATAAGTACAACAAAGCAGCCAACTAGCAGCCATGAATTACGTTTGTTCTTGGATATTGAGCTATACATAACTCCTACTATTATACCAAAAGAGCCCACTTAAGTGGGCTCTTTTCAGGTAGGAATGCCTAGAACTTTACGTCGACTGGCTTGTCGACTTTTACTTTCTCGTCAGCTTCAACGTCAAAGAATTCGCGGGATTTAAAGCCGAGGGAACTCCCGATCAAGTTAGTCGGAAACACCTGAAGCTTCGTGTTGAGATCGCGCACATTGCCGTTATAGAAGCGGCGCGATGCCTGAATCTTATCTTCGGTATCTACTAGCTCTTCTTGTAGCTGTTGAAAGTTCTGGTTACTCTTGAGGTCTGGGTAGCTTTCGCTGACTGCAAACAGACTCTTGAGAGTGCTGCTTAACGCGTTGTCTGCCTTAGCCATTGCTGCCGCATCACCTTCTGGTGCGTTCATTGCAGCAGTACGAGCCTTGGTAACTTCTTCTAGCACAGACTTTTCTTGTTTAGCGTAGCCTTTAACTGTTTCGATTAGGTTCGGTATCAAGTCCAAACGGCGCTTCATTTGTACCGTAATATCACTAAATGCCTCGTCAGTTCGCAGCTTGGCTTTTACGAGCCCGTTATATGTAGCCCACAGCCAAATAGCAATCACCACTACTACGAGCAGAATTATTAATCCAATGTTCATCAGTTACTCCATTCTTATCAATGCTTATTATACTACCATTACTAACGCAAGAACATGTCATCTAGAGACGGTTGGGATCGACTAATTCGTAAACGTCATAAGCAACTTCTTCGTACGGATGGACTGCCTTCATTGCAGTAAGAACACTCTTCGCCACTTCACGATCGCAGGTTACCTCAATCCGCTCTTCCTCGACCATCTCGGGCCTTCCAACTTCTCCAATCGCCGGCTTCGCCCCCTCTGTCGGCAAAAAACGCCCTTTGCCAACCACGCTGTAGCTACAATAGCTGTAATTACCTTGCTTACCAGCACCTGCACTACCCAATGCTTCACGAACCTTATCGGCATCAGCCAGAGGAACGGTAACCACGATTTTGACGCGCTTACTCATAGCTTCTTTCTAAATCTATCTTTGTCACGGCCATAACACTTATCTATCACTCGCGAGAAAGCTTCGTCCAAGTTAATGCCTTCTGCATTAGCAATGCATGCAAGGGCGAAAATCACATCTGCTATCTCCTCGCCCAACTCCTGCTCAGACTCAGTTGACTTCTTCTTTTTTGGGCCGTACTGATGGTTAATAAGTCGCGCTAACTCGCCCATCTCTTCTGTTGCTCGCGCCAACATCTCGTGAGGCGACCAGTATCCCACCTCGAGAGTCTTCATCCAATCATCAATCTCTTTTTGATACTTGCTGAGCATAATAATTCCTTTCTGGTGCCCGGGGCGAGACTCGAACTCGCAAGCCGTATATGGGCAAGGGATTTTAAGTCCCTCGTGTATACCAATTCCACCACCCGGGCGTAGATTCTATTCTAACTCAAGAAGCTCAAAAGTTCGACAGATAACACTACTTTGCTATACTGGTGGTAATAATAAGGAGAGTGAGATCATGACAGGAACAGAACCGGCTGGTGGCCAGAAGCCAGAATTTAAGCGCAGCACACCGAATCTAGAAGTAGACCCAGTAGAGGGCGGATCAGACCAAGTAACAGCGCAACCAGAGGCCACGGCGCCCGCTGTCGAAACAACTCAGCCACGAGCTGCAGCGCCGATAGAGCCTGCTACTGCTCCGGCCGCGGAAACACCAGCCATGTCTGACAAACGAGCTGAAATGGCTGCGCCGCATGTTCCCCAATCAGAAGAAGTAAAGGCCACACAAGAAAAACCAAAAAACATGATCGGTAAAGCCCTCGATTGGTTCGCCAATAAGTTCGGTGTGGACGAGAATGAAGCTGCGAGAATCCAGGAGAGGCAGGCGAAAGCTGGAATCAACACTACGGGTGAGCACCCCGCCATAACTATCGATCCAGCGTCAGCAGAGTCTTTAAGACGAAAAGATCTAAACACTTTGGCAGATAACGGAGCCATCAGAGTACAGGCCAGCCAACGTGAGCAAATCGGTACTGGCACGATAGAGCCGAAAGACAAAAACGAAGCCGCATAATTTCGCAAAATAAAATGGAGGTCTGGAGCGGGATCGAACCGCTGTACAGGGTTTTGCAGACCCTTG
>CAZCAO010000003.1:0-61778 GCA_964496815.1 uncultured Candidatus Saccharibacteria bacterium
CAAACGCCCTCCCCGAAAGGAGCGCGTTGGCTCCTCCGGAGAGGGTTGATTCATGGGGTTGAGACTTGCCCATCTTCGCTCAGCGAAGTGAGATTGGTCTCGATGTCTCGCAGCATCTCGAGCTGCTGTCGGTAGTGGTTCAGGCTCTGGATCGAGAACGGGAAGGCACAGATGAGCCCACCGACCACAATCGCCTGACTTTTCTTGCCGTAGAAGGCCCAACCGAGCAGGACTGCCATGGCCTGGAAGAAGAATTTCACCTTGCCGGCCGTTACAGACCCCTCTGGCTCAACCTCGATCCTCCTGGCTACCGTGCCGACTTTCGTGCCCGTCACCAGGACCCGTGCTTCTTGGAGCACGGCGACTGCCAAGACCAGCGAGAGGATCCAGGATCCTTTCTTGTCACGGTGCAGCGACAATGCCAACGCAATCGCGAACAGAGCGAAGAAGAGCTTGTCTGCGATGGGATCGATTGCCTTACCCAGCGTTGTCACGCAGTCAGTGCCGCGTGAAAGCTCTCCGTCAATTCCATCCGTTGAAAGGACGGCAACTGCTGCAACCGCGAGTTTCGCCCGCTCCTTGGTCGACCTCGAGTGGTAGAACCGATACGCCAGCCAGAGCACGCCGACGATGCGGATGCTCGTGACGGTGTTCGGGAGCTGGCGGATATAGATGGGCTTTTTCGTGCCCTCGGGCCACTTGTGGTTAATCCACCGCACAAGGGGGCCCACCAACCAGCGGAAGAACCGCCGAGATGTTTCGGCTCCCCAGTCGGGAAGGCCATGCATCTTTTGCTGAACGTTCATGGCTCCTCCTAGAGCTCGTCGAATGGGTCAAAGAACGTGCCACTACCTTACAACAGGTTTGGACTATTCTCAAGCTCAAGCAGCACGGGTCTGGCGCCCGGCATGCATAAGCGTTACAATTGTGGAGTAATAAGTAGGCATTCGTGGCATTCAAATTCCCTAAGTTAAAGTCCAGCAAACACAAACAGCCAAAAGATAAGTACTTGGTGGCGCTTGATATTGGCACGGAGTACGTCAAGGCACTGATTGGCGAAGTTAAGGGCGGTAAGGTAGAGATTATCGGAGTTGGCAGACAGCGTCAGCGCCTAACCGATATGGCCAATGGTGCGGTAACCGACATTGCTGGCGTAGTAGAAAACTGCGATGCAGCGCTTAAGCGCGCCGAACAAATGGCTGGCGTAGTTGGTCGAGATGTGGTGATTGGAATTGCAGGTGAGTTGGTTAAGGGTGGCTCAACGACGATAAGCTATCGACGTGCGCGACCCAACATGCAGATTGATGAGACGGAACTCAAAGACATCATAGAGCGTATTCAAAAGGATGCCTTCGAAAAGGTTCGCAAAGAACTCAGCTGGGAAACGGGCTATAAGGAAATCGATGTAAAGCTCGTGAATGCAGCAGTGGTGGATGTGTATATCGACGGATACAGAGTGACCAACCCAGTCGGCTTCCAGGGTCGCGATGTCACCATCCAGATATTCAACGCCTTTGCGCCGATGGTGCATTTAGGCGCGTTACAAACTGTAGCTCGCGATTTGGATCTAAACCTCATTAATATCGCAGCGGAGCCATTTGCAGTAGCCAAAAGCGTAGGGGCAGATGACTCCACAGAGTTTAGTGCAATATTTATTGACATGGGTGGTGGTACGAGCGACATTGCCGTAGTGAACAATGGCGGGGTAGAAGGCACCAAGATGTTCGCGATTGCCGGGCGCAGCTTTACCAAACGCATTGCTAGTTCGTTTGGGCTGAGCTTCGAGGAAGCCGAGAAATTAAAGTTGGAGTATTCGGCAGGTAAATTGAGTGAGAAGAAAACTGACGAGGTAGCTAAAGCCCTCGAAGGCGACATAGACGTATGGCTCAGTGGTGTAGAGCTTTCATTGCAGGAATTCGATCAACTCGATCATTTGCCAGCGCGGATTATGCTTTGTGGTGGTGCCAGTGCTTTGCCTGAAATCAAGAAGGCATTGAGTTCGGCTGAGTGGCAGAAGAAGCTACCTTTTGCGCGCAAACCCAAGATTGATTTTGTAAGCCCAAGTGAAGTTAGTCGAGTAGTTGATACTACCGGCAAACTCGTTAACCAGCAAGACATTACCCCTATGGGCCTGGCCAATTTAGGCCTGGACATTGTCGGGAGTGAGAACTTAAGCGAAAGTATCATACAGCGCTTGAGTCGAACGCTGAGCTTGTAGCTGAAGGGCATAACTTTTTACATAGTTTTACGTTATAATAATGCTTATGAGTGATGCCGAAATTATTTATCTAGAAGTTGACGCCGAGATCACCGAGGCCATCGATAAGCTAAAGAATGCTAAGGGCGAAGCAGTTAAGGTCGTCGTGCCTGCTCGCTCGAGCTTACTGCAGAGTGCTGTGAACTTAAAGCTGCTTAAAAAAGCGGCAAAAGACCATAAGAAAGAACTCGCGCTGGTTACGAATGACAAGACGGCGACTTACCTAGCGGCTGGCGTAGGGCTTGCTGTAGCTGCTAGTCTCAAGGCCGAGCCAAAGGTTCCAGAAGCGATCGAAGAGGCGATCCGTCCAGACATCGTCGAGCAAGAACCAGAGGGCAGTACAGCTGAAGGTTCGACTAAGAGTAAAAGTAGTGGCTCTGAAAAATCCTCTAGCAGTAAATCTAAAGATGGCACTAAGCCGAAAGATTCTGATGAGCCGGTTGTAACAAAGCGAGAGATTGGCGATCCTATTGAAGGGGATATTGCTGATAAGGTCACCAAAAAAGGTGCAAAAGTCCCGAATTATAATGACTTTCAGAAGAAACTTTGGATTGGGATGGGTGTTTTTGTTGGGATTATCCTGGCGGTAGTCTTAGCGATTACTCTTCCGACTGCTACGTTGACGGTACTCGCTAAAGCCGACAAGCTTGGCTTGAATTCGGACTTCATCGTGGACACGTCAGGCGCGCCTACGAATACCGATTCACTTACTTTTGCTGGCACTAAATTGACGTTGCAAAAGGATTTGACCCAGAACTTTACTGCTACTGGTAAGAAAGATGTGGGTACTAAGGCGACGGGAGAAGTGACAATCTCTAATGCTTCAAGCTCTGATCCTGTTGGTATTCCAGCTGGTACAGTGTTATCGAGTCAAGGTAAAAACTTTACCCTTAATGCTGCAACGACAGTGCCAGGTGCAAAACTTCAGGGCGGTAAAATAGTCCCAGGTAAGGTGAATTCTGCTATTACTGCTTCCACGAATGGAGATGCCTACAATCTCGGAACTACTACATTTGCAGTAGTTGGCTACAATGACAAGGTCACTGCTTCTGGTTCTACATCTGGCGGCACATCAAAAACTGTAACCATTGTGTCGCAGTCTGACATCGACGGCGCCAAGCAACAGGCGATAGATACAGCGGCCAATGCATCAAAAGACGAATTGCTTGCCAAGGCCGATAAAAAGGATGTGGTGTTCGAAGACACCTTCGCGACGACTACTGGCTCGGTTAGCTCCAGCGCCCCGGTCGATACAGAAGCCGCCAACGGTACGGTTACCGTAAAGGTAACGTACACTGTGGTAACAACGAGTGAAGCGACTGTAAATATACTGCTTGATACACTGGCCAAAGACGCCTTACCAGATGGCAATCAGCAGTTGTACCAGAACGGGGCCGACAACGCCAAATATTCATTGCTTCGTGCTGTAAATGATTCACGCTATCAGCTCAACGTGAGTGCCGATGCCTACTATGGTAAAAAGATCGATACTGCTCAAATTGCCAAAGCCACTGCCGGTAAGTCCAAAAAGGACGTGACGTCCATTGTGCAAAAGGACAACCCAAGTGTTGTGTCTACGCAGGTTAGCAGCAGTCCGTCGCTCATGCCAAATATGCCAGCCCTAGGTAGTCATATCAAAGTTGTAATCAAGGTGAGTACCGAATAAGCGTGGACCGCAGGTCTCAAGTAATCCTTGCCTTTGATTACGGCAGCAAGCGAATTGGCGTATCGCTCTATAATCCAGAAAAGGGTGCTCCTGTGGCTCTAACCACGATCACGGCTGGTCCGCAGATGTGGAGCGAAGTACAACACCTTACATTGCAGCATCGGGCCGGTATGTTTGTAGTTGGTTGGCCACGCGGACTCGATGGTCAGCATACCCAGCAAACATACGTGGCGGAGCAATTCGCAGAAGATTTAAAGAAGCGGTATGATAAGGAAGTTGTGCTGCAAGATGAAGTCCTCACGAGCGAGGAAGCTCGTAAGCGACTCGATCCAAAGCTCCCAATTCGTAAGCAGCGGGAGCAGATTGATGCAATAGCTGCACAAATAATTCTGGAGGACTATCTACGTGAAGCAAAGTAAACAGATTATGCTAGGCATAGCAGGAGTGCTGGCGGTTGGTTCGGCATTATTAGTTAGCTTATGGCTATTTAGCGTGTATGTGCCACAAAACAGTCAAACTACAAAGTCGGTGATCGTGCAGGTTGCCCCCGGCGATTCCGTTGCGCAAATCGGGCAGAAGCTACGCCAGGATGATTTGGTCTCATCGGCCTTTATTTTTACCCTCTACGCACGGTTTAGCGGTAAGGGTGACAGGCTCATACCTGGCACATACGCGCTCAAGGGTAGTATGAACATTCCTCAGATCGTGGATTACTTTGCGAGCGGTCGAGTAGCGGCCCGCAAGGTCGTCGTCCCAGAGGGCTATACCGTGGCAAAGATTAGTAAATTATGGAATCAAACTGGCTTTGGCGCATCTGATGAATTTGTTCGGGCTGCTAGCAAACAATACGATTACGACTTTTTGCCCCAGCCGAGCAAAGCTGTGAAGTATCAGGTCGAAGGATATCTATTCCCCGCGACGTATCAGGTGAGTGTGAATGCAACTGCCGAGAGCTTCATTCGCCAAATGCTCGACGCATTCGAAGCGCAAGCAGCCCCGGTTATTAAGGCAAATAACACCAGTGGGCTTAAGAGTATGTCAGAAGTTGTGACGCTGGCGTCTGTGGTCGAGCTGGAAGCTAATGATGCAGTTAACCGAGCGAAAGTCGCCCAGGTGTTCTTGAATAGGTTAGCCAAAGGCATACCGCTACAGAGTGATGTGACGGTTAATTACGCCACAGGCAAGAGCAATACCGCCGCGTCAGACATCGTGACGAAGTCTCCATATAATACCTATGTTGTCGCTGCTTTGCCGCCAGGACCGATTTGTAGTCCTGGAATTGAGGCTATTGAGGCCGTTCTAAAGCCCACCAAGACCGATGATTTGTTCTTTCTGGCAGGTCGCGACGGTCAGGTGTATTACGCCAAAACCCTCCAGGAGCACAATAAAAACATCGAACGCTACTTAAAGTAGTGCCTTTTAGCCTATATATAAGATAAAACGTCGTCTTGACGACCCATTTGAAGCGTGCTAGACTTACTGAGTAACTTTGCAAAGCATAAGCGTATAGACACTTATGGGGAGCAAACGAGCCTGCACCAGTTTGTCAGATTAGGAGTTTTAACGAAACAAAGGTCGAACCCTCCGGTCCTGGAATAAACCAGGAGAAGGACAAACCGCAGTATTAACGCAGCACCTTCAGACATTCCACATGCGTTAGAGGAGATGCTTTATTAGTAGAAAAGCACTTGGCCTCACCTTAAGAGTGCGTCACGAATCGTTCGTTGGCGTGGGACGAAGCCATACTTTTTCGAAAATAAAAACTCAGCACACTGCGGCTCAATTGAACTCAGTTGTGCAAAATAAAACTCGAATTTCTCAGGCTCAAACTGGCCTAACCGAAAAATTACAATTAGACGCCCTTAAAAAGAAGGGAAGTGAACACAAAGCTGGTTTTGCGCGATTTGGTGTACATGCTGCTATTTTGGCAACTGTAGCTAGTTTCGTCGTGGCTGGTAAATATACCCCTACATTTGCTCAGGTGGGTGGTAGTGGCGCGGCTGTATCGGCGATTGATCAGACTTCAGAACTAACTACCGGTGCTGTAGTAGCGACGGCTACCAATAGCGTTATTAAGGCCGACGTGGCGGAGATTGCAAATACGGCGAGCTCTCAGGTGTATTTAGCGACTGCCGGTGATGGCTTCCTAGCGAAAAAGCAGCCCATGCAAGCCGCAGTGCAGACTCGCGAAGTAAGCAGCTATACCGTGAAGAACGGCGATACGCTTTGGAGTATCTCATCGCAGTTCAACATTACGACCGATACGATTAAGTGGGCGAATGACCTGGATGAGAACAGCGTGCTTCGACCAGGCACTAAGCTGACGATTCTACCCGTTAACGGTGTTCTCTACACTGCCAAAGGCGGGGAGAGTCTCTCGGCCCTTGCTACACGCTACCAGGCCAATGCTACTTTGATTGATAGTTTTAATGACTTGCAGGGTGCTGCCCCGAGTGAAGGTATGAAGCTGATTATTCCAGACGGTGTTATGCCTCAAGTTGCGGCAGCAGGTGCTCCATCGACACCAGCAGTTCGTATAGCTGCTGCTACGCCAGCGCCAGCTTTCTCATACCGAGGTAATGGTAATGGCTATACACCAGGCCAGTGTACATGGTATGTGGCATCTCGGCGTGCTGTTCCCGGCAACTGGGGTAATGCTATTAGTTGGTACTATAATGCGCAAGCGAGTGGTTACGCAGTTGGTGCTGTGCCACGAGCAGGTGCCATCGGCTGGGAGCGCAGTAACCACGTAGTGTACGTTGAGTCTGTGAATCCTGATGGTTCAGTTAACATCTCCGAGATGAACTTTAACTACCAAGCCGGTGTATTGCATCGCCGTACGACATCTCCAAGTCAGTTCCTCTATATCTACTAGAACATTCTAAGGTTCTCGCAATAAACACCCCGAATCTTCCTGGGGTGTTTATTGTTAGGGTACAATAGATAAGTGACTATTCTCGATGAACTTAATCAAGCACAGCAATTAGCCGCCACTACGGTGGACGGACCAGTATTGATGTTGGCCGGTGCAGGTAGCGGTAAGACCAAGACGCTGACCCACCGGATTGCCTACTTACTTATTGAAAAAGCCGTACCACCATCGAACATCCTGGCGGTGACGTTTACGAACAAAGCAGCCGCTGAAATGCGCGAACGTATCTCCAGGCTCATGGGGGTTGATGCAAATTCACGAACCTTTTTGCCGTTCCTGGGTACGTTTCATGCCGTGGCCAATAAGATTTTACGCCGTGAAGTTGCGGTTCTGGGATACCCAAGTAACTTTCTAATTTATGATACAGCTGATAGCCAGGCGGTTCTTAAACAGATTTTGCGTTCCAGGCATTTGGACGAGAAGATGTATAGCCCAGGACTGATGCTGAATTTGATCTCGTCGGCCAAAAACGAACTTATGAGCCCTGCTCAATATCGAGATGTTGCTTCTGGTAAGATACAGGAAATGGCAGCGGATATTTACCCCGCTTATCAAGCTGCGCTTAAAGAGGCTGGTGCAATGGACTTTGATGACATGATTATGATCCTTGTGCGGCTGCTTCGAGAGAATAGCGACATATTGAAGAAGTATCAGGATCAGTTTCGCTATATTATGGTGGATGAGTATCAGGATACGAATCATGCACAGTATCAACTAATTCGCATGCTGGCCGCGGGGCACAGCAATATTTGCGTGGTCGGCGATGACTGGCAGAGCATTTACTCCTGGCGCGGCGCTAATTATGAAAACATCCTAAACTTTGAAAAAGATTATCCACAAGCCCAAGTGGTTAAACTAGAGCAAAACTATCGATCAACGCAGACTATTCTGGATGGCGCGCATAGCGTCATAACCAAAAATACAGCCCGCAGTGAGAAGAAGCTCTGGACTGATTTGGGTGTCGGCGAAAAAATTATTTGCGAGACAGTGAGTGATGAGCAGGCTGAAGGCAGATTTGTGATTGATACAATTCAGCAGTTGCGACGTGCAGATTCGGCTTTGCGCCTGAGTGACTTCGCAGTGCTATATAGAACCAATGCCCAGTCACGTAGCTTAGAAGAAGCCTTCCTCCGCTACAACGTACCATACCAAATCATTGGCGGAGTGCGGTTTTACGAGCGTAAGGAAATCAAGGACATCTTGGCCTACCTTAGGTTTTTGTATCAGCCCAATGACCTGGTGAGTTTGGCGCGAGTGATCAATTTGCCGCCACGAGGCCTTGGCGACACGAGCCTGAATAAGTTCTTTGCTTATGTACGTGGTAATGGCGTGGCAGTTTCCGATGTGCTGTCTGACCCAGTCCAGGTTGATGGTCTAACACCACGGGCATGCAAGAGTTTTGAACAGTTCGGCACGCTGGTGGACGGCTTACGGTCCGACATCGAGCGGCTGAGTTTAAGCGATCTTATAGAGGCAGTACTAAGACGTAGCGGTTACCAAGAATGGCTGAGTGATGGCAGTGCGATAGGTGAAGATAGGCTGGAGAACCTCCAGGAGTTTATTGGGGTGGCAAAGTCCTATGATCACTTAGGCCTGGAAGACTTCTTGACCGAGATTGCCTTGATTGCTGATGTCGATCAATACAAGGGAGACGCCGATACAGTTACTCTAATGACATTACATGCTGCAAAAGGCTTGGAGTTCAACACTGTTTTTATGGTTGGTATGGAGGAAGGGATTTTTCCTCATTCTAGAACGTTCTTTGAACCCTCGGAGCTCGAGGAGGAGAGACGGCTTTGTTATGTAGGTATGACGCGTGCTAAGCAGAGATTGTATATGGTGAGTGCAATGAGTCGCATGCTCTACGGCACGAGTCAGCATAACGTTCCCTCGCGCTTTCTCAGCGATATACCACGTGATTTGGTTGTGGTTACGGCTCCGCAGCCACAGAGTTCTGCCTCGGCCTTTTCAAGTTTCATGCAGCAGGATGAAAGCTCTAAAGCAACCAGAGCGATCCCGGAGCTGAGTGCAGGAGATAGAGTCGGCCACCCTGCATTCGGGAGTGGTACCGTAGTCAGTCTAGAGGATTATGAGGCAATTGTGATGTTTGATGGAGTTGGTCGTAAGGCACTCAATTTAGAATATGCCCCCTTGCGCAAGCTGTAGGATGTAATCTTGTAGCAATACAACTATGATGCTATAATGTCAATATTATGTTTACTGATAACGTGACAATCAAAGTAGTTGCCGGCCGGGGCGGTAATGGCAAGCTTAGCTTTCGTTCGCAGCACGGTCAGGCCAAAGGCGGACCAGATGGTGGTAATGGCGGTAATGGCGGTGACGTTATCCTCAGGGCCGATAGCAATAATTCGACGTTGTCGAAATTTCGCTCCGCTAAGTTATGGAAGGCTGAAAACGGCGTTGACGGGGGATCGAACGAGCGGCGTGGTCGAAACGCCGATGACCTTGTGCTGACTGTGCTACCTGGCACAAGCGTGTACGCTGAAGGTGTTTTGTTGGCCGATCTCGTCAATGAAGGTGATGAGGCAGTTATTGCGCACGGCGGCCGGGGCGGCTTTGGTAATGCCCACTTTACTTCCTCGACGCGGCAGGCACCGAAGTTTGCAGAATTAGGTGAGCCTGGCGAGGAAAAAGAGCTTCAGCTTGAGCTTAAACTCGTTGCCGACGTTGGCTTGGTTGGCTTACCAAATGCCGGTAAGTCTACATTGTTGAGCGTCATTTCTAATGCCCGCCCGCAGATTGCAGATTATCCATTCACAACTTTGGTGCCAAATTTAGGCGTAGTCGATATGGATAAACAAACGTTTCTAGTGGCAGATATCCCTGGATTAATCGAAGGCGCTGCCGAAGGCAAAGGATTGGGTGATGAATTCTTGCGGCATGTCGAGCGCACAAAAGTACTTATTCATTTGATCGATGCTTCGAGTGAAGATGTCGCGGCTGCTTACAAAACAATTCAGAATGAGCTCAAGAGCTATCGTGTGGATCTATCGGCATTGCCGCAGGTGATCGTGCTCAACAAAATCGACGCCCTTGATGAGTCTGGATTGGCCGCAAAGCGTACCCAGCTTGCCAAGGCAGCTAAGTGCAAGGCAGCGGACGTGTATACTATTTCAGCAGTGGCTAAGACAAACCTAGATATGCTTTTGCGCCATGTGCTGGCTGTGGTTGCGCAGCAAAAAGCCGCCAACAAGCTTGAGGATGAGCAGGCCGAGGAGGCCATGCCGGTCATTCGGCTCGAAAATGCCGATGAGTTTTGGCAGGTTAGCAAAAACGACGCCGGAGAGTTTGAGGTAGTTGGTGCTGTGCTCGAAGGCTTTGCCAGGCGTAGCAACCTATCGCAATGGCAGGCCAAGGACAGACTGATTGATATTATGAAAAAGAAAGGCGTTCTGCGTGAAATTCGACGCCAAGGCGGTGCCGAAGGGGCGAAGATTCGGATTGCCGGAAAGACTCTGGAATGGTAAGGATAAGCTTCGAAGTCGCCGACGTGACAGTGGTTGCCGATACGCAGCCTGATTTGTTTTCGCCTAAAGGCCTCGATATGGGCACCCAGCTTTTACTTGAGTCGGTAGCTAAAGTTCCTTATTCGCAAGCACTTGATTGGGGCTGCGGCTGGGGTGCGATAGCTCTATGGCTTGCAAAGTATCGACCGGATGCCAAGGTCGACGCGCTCGATAGTGACATAGCCGCTGTTGAGACTACGTCGGCCAATGCCAAGGCCGAGAAGCTTACCAATCTCGACATCATCCCTAGTCATGGGTATGCCCAGCTTGATCCGAGCAAGCAGTATGATTTGATATGCTCTAATCCGCCAACGCACCGCGGTCGTGAAGTCGTTGATACTATGATCGCCCAGTCGTTTGACAGACTCGTGGTTGGGGGCCGACTCATGCTCGTCGTGGAGGCACGGATTAAGCCGTGGGTGGCTCGAGAAATGACGAAAGTCTTCGGTAGCTACAAAATCCTCAAGCGCGGACCAAAGAACGCAGTGCTTGTCGCTGTTAAAGTCTAGGTTATGCTATAATCTTGCTATGGTAAACGTCAAAAAAGCAGACGAATTTTTCAAAAAAGAGATCGAAACCGCCGAGGTCGAGACAAGCGCCCACTATACGTATCGCGATGGTTTCCGTTTGGGGCTAGGTTTCTTCGTGGGCTTTCTACTTGGGTCAGTCATCCTGACGACGGTCGTAATGGTTCTTGGCTCGATTATCAGGTAGTATACCTTGATTTCTAGGTGTAAATAAGGCACAATATGTGCTTAGGTTTGGGGCTGTAGCTCAGTTGGTAGAGCGCTTGCATGGCATGCAAGAGGTCCGCGGTTCGAACCCGCGTAGCTCCACCAGGAATTATCACCTACTATATAAACATAATGAGGAGAAGGCATGGAAGAAATCGTACGAAAATCGAAAGAAAAAGCCGTGAGTGGTGCTCTTAAAACGAAGTCCGTTGCTAAAACCCAAGCTGGTGGTTTTGCCACTTTCATACGTGAGCAAGGTGTGGTTGGTTTAGCGGTTGGGTTTATCTTGGGTGCGGCGGTAGCGAAGGTTATTACGTCCCTCGTGAATGACATCATTAATCCAATCATTGGAGGCCTCATGGGTCGTACCGAGAGTATCAAAACAGCAGTATGGACTGTTGGATCAGTGCAGGTTGCTGTCGGCAGCTTCATTAGTTCGCTCATAGACTTTATGATTATTGCCGCAGTGGTGTACTTTGGGGTAAAGATACTTCGCCTCGACAGACTAGACGTGAAGGGTGAAAAACAGCTAGCCAAGGTCCCCGCAATTTCTGCCAAGATAGGCAAATAGAGCGGTTTGAACTATTGAGATATGCTAAAATAGCTTCAAGAATATGAAGCAAATTGTTAAAAAAATCCTCGTACGGAAGTTAACCAAGAAGGTTTCAACTCTTTTTGCAAATCGGGATTTAGTAGTCATTGCCGTAACGGGCACGGTGGGTAAGACTAGTACGAAGGTAGCCATTGCAACCGTTCTGCAGGCAGCAGGCTATAAGGTCGGCTTTACCGAGGATAGCTATAATAGCGATGTCGGCTTGCCTCTTAGTGTGTTTGGTTTGAAAGTGCCAGATAGACTTAGTAGTATCCGTGGTTGGCGCAGGGTTTTGCACCGTATGGACGAGATGATAGATGACTTTCCCTACGACGTACTTGTGCAGGAAGTTGCCGAAGACGATCTTGATTTGATGCTGCCATTTATGGAGCTGATTAAGCCTCGTATTTGTGTAGTCACAGGTGTTTCGTTGGCACATACTGCCAGGATGCAAGACATTGGCAAAATCACTCAGGACATTATTCGACTCGTCGGGCCTGCCAAAGCTATTATTTGTAATAATGACTTTGCCGAGTTGCGCGAAGCTGCGCTCAGTCCGGTCCTCACATATGCCACCCACGAGCAGGCCGATGTTGCGTTGCTAGGGATGAAGCGTATGAGCTCTGGTACACTCGAAGCCGAAATCAAGATTACTGGCCGGACCACCAAGGTCAAGACGCAGCTCGTAGGCCGTCATAATCTTGCCGCCCTGCTTGCCGCTGCCGCCGTAGCGCATCAGCTTGAGGTGGACGATGCGATAATTGCTAAGGCATTGACTAGTGTGCCCGCTGTAAAGGGCAGAATGAATCTTTTGCCCGCCGTACAGGGTGCTCGATTGATTGATGATAGCTATAACGCTGCCAGTCCGATTGGGGTATTCGCGGCACTCGAAACGCTTAGTGAAATGAAAGGTCGCAAGATCGCAGTGCTAGGTAATATGAACGAATTAGGCGCCAAGAGCGAAGTTGCTCATCGCGAGGTAGGTGAGGCAGCTGCTAAGATCGTAGATATGCTAATCGTAATTGGTCCAGATGCCGAGAAGTATCTTGCTCCTGCAGCAATTGAAGCGGGTATGGAAAAATCAAATGTGAAAGTTTTTCGAACGCCTTATGAAGCCGGTCATTTTTTGAAAAAGAAGTTGAGCAAAGGCGACACCGTGCTCGTTAAGGGCTCTCAGAACAAGGTATTCAGCGAAGAGGTTAGCCGAATTATTCTCGATAAGTCTCTGCGTCCACAAGATGTGTTGGTTCGTCAGTCTGCTTTCTGGCGTCGTAAGAAGAAGAAGGCGTTTGCGCAATAGCATGGATGGTGAAAAGCATTTAGACGTAGCTCATATATGGCAATTGGATCCTGATTCTCCAATTCCGGAAGACCAAAGACGACGCATGTGCGCACCTGCATCCGTCAATATGGTTTTGGACTACGTATTTGTGAAGCATGGCGAATATAGTTTCGCCCTGGATGCCATAGTGAAGGAAATGGAGAGCTTCGGCGGCAGGATAGTCGAGTATGGCTGGAAGCATTCGGCACAGGTCGATACCCTTAAGCACCATGGGCTTGTTGCATGGCGCAGGAACTGGCTCGCCCCCTCCCAAGATCCGAATTATTTTATACAAAACGAAGGTTATAATCAGGATCAAGTTGATGAGTTCTTAAGTCAGTTGGGGCAGGAGGATCAGAACGGCGGTTCACCTCAGGATCGTGCCTGGTTTTGCATTAAACAATCGATCGACAACGGCCTACCTGTCATCATTAGCGTCAAAGCAGGCTTTAGTGAGAATGAAATAGGGCACATGGTTGTAGTAAGTGGCTACACCAAGGATACGGTTGAGATCGTTGATCCGCTGCTTCCGCCAGGTGAACAAAAGCGTGTAGATCGAGATTATTTTTGGGAGTATTTTAAGCTTCAGGCGATTTTTGTCCGGGCTAAGACTTGAACTTAACCATTTTTATTGTTAGACTATGCCCATGAAAATTCAAAAACTTAACCTACTAGCCCTCTTGCTCCGCTCGTCGCGGTAGGTTTTTGTTGCACCCATTTTTTCAAAAGCCGCCGCAGGGCGGCTTTTGGTTTACTGCCCTCGGCTTTTACTAAACAAACCAGATTAGGATACAATAGACGTTATGAAGAACGACACCCCAAAATACAACCCGCAAGAGATCGAGTCAAAATGGCAAAAGGTTTGGGCCGAGACAGGCTTGAACAAAACTCCCGATAACCCACATAACAAGTTTTATAACTTGGTTATGTTTCCGTACCCGTCGGGAGACTTGCACATTGGGCATTGGTATAATTTTGGTCCAGCTGATACCATTGGTCGGTTTAATCGCATGCACGGTAAAGACGTGCTGCAGCCACTGGGTTATGACTCATTCGGCTTGCCGGCTGAGAATGCCGCGATTAAGAAGGGTGTTCCAGCTGAAGTCTGGACTGATGAAAACGTAGGTCGTTTTCGTAATCAGTACAATCGTCTCGGTGGAATGTACGATCTTGATAAGGAAGTTGATACCTCTAAGCCCGAGTATTATCGCTGGACACAGTGGCTATTCTTGCGCATGCTCAAGGCCGGTAAGGCTTATCAAAATGACGGCTTGGTAAACTGGTGTCCCAAGGATATGACTGCCCTTGCCAATGAGCAGGTTATTCATGGCGAGTGCGAGCGCTGCGGTACGAAGGTAGAGCGCAAAAAACTTAAGCAGTGGTACTTTAAGATCACTGATTATGCTGATGCCTTGCTGTATGACCTGGATGAGCTCAAATGGCCCGAGCGAGTTAAGACTATGCAGCGCAACTGGATTGGACGTAGTGAGGGCGCCGAAGTGAAGTTCGAAGTTGAGGGGGACAAACATCTAACGGTCTACACAACTCGCCCCGACACTCTATATGGTGCAACGTTCCTGGTTCTTGCGCCCGAGCACGAGCTGGTTGGCGAGTTAACTACCGAAGCCATGCGTGATGAGGTGGAGAAGTACGTTGAGTTAGCTGGAGCCAAGACGGATGTTGATCGCTTGGAGAACAAAGACAAGACGGGCGTGTTTACCGGCTCATATGCTATCAACCCAGTGAACAATGAGAAGTTGCCTATCTGGATTGCTGACTACGTATTAATGGGGTATGGTACGGGCGCTATTATGGCGGTACCCGCTCATGATCAGCGCGATTTTGAGTTTGCCAAAAAGTACGACATCGAAATAAAACAGGTTATTGCGGGCGGTGATGTGAGCGAAGCTGCCTATACTGGCGACGGTACGCTAGTTAATTCTGACGCATTGGATGGCATGGACGTTGCTTCCGCTAAGAGGGCTATCACGCAGCAGTTAGAGGGCAAGGGTAGTGGTCAGGCAAAGGTCCAATACAAGATACGTGATTGGCTAATCAGTCGCCAGCGCTACTGGGGTGCGCCTATTCCCATTATCTATTGTGATACTTGCGGGGTAGTGCCAGTACCAGAAGATCAATTGCCAGTCGTATTGCCGCTCGGGCAAAAGTTTGATGAATCTGGCCAGTCGCCATTAGTGAATCACCCTGACTATACACATGTAGCATGCCCTAGCTGTGGCGGCGATGCCAAGCGTGAGACTGATACCATGGACACCTTTGTGGACTCTAGCTGGTATTTCCTGCGCTATCCAAACCCGGACTATACCGAAGGGCCTTTTGATCCTGAAGCAGTCAAAAAGTGGCTACCTGTTGATAACTACATGGGTGGTATTGAGCATGCCATTCTTCACTTGCTCTACGCTCGGTTCTTTACGAAGTTCTTGCACGAGGAAGGGCTGATTAATTTCAATGAGCCATTTATGCGTCTTATTAATCAAGGTATGATTCTTGGTTCAGACGGAGACAAGATGAGTAAACGTAAAGGTAACGTCGTAGACCCATTGGAGTATGTCGGCAAGTATGGCGCCGATGCAGTGCGTTTGTATTTGATGTTCATGGGGCCATATGAAGAAGGCGGACCTTGGGACCCTCAGCGCTTTGAAGGCACCTATCGTTTTATTGGCAAGGTATGGGATCTGTACCGTGACTACGAAGCAGGTGAGGCGAACGCAGCTACAGAAACGGCCTTAGTGCGTCAGCTCCACAAAACCATACGAAAAGTTACCAGCGATCTTGAGACTATTAAGTTCAACACCGCTGTTGCAGCTATGATGGAGTTTGTGAAATTTGCTTCATCGGTGCGACGCGACGGCGCGGTAAGTGAGCAGATGTGGCGCGAGGTTATTGGGCAATTTTGCCTCGTACTTGCACCTTTCACACCACACTTGGCAGAAGAACTTTGGCATGATCTGGGTAATGAAGAAAGTGTGCATTTGCAAACCTGGCCAAAATACGACGCAGAAATGGTCAAGGTTGATGAAGTAGTCATAGTGATTCAAGTAAACGGCAAATTGCGCGGCGAGTTCCTGGCCGCCGCTGGCAGTACAAATGAAGCGCTCGAGGCTGCGGCACGTGAGCTGGCAGCAGACAAAAACTGGTATGAGGGCGAACCAAAGAAGATTATTGTGGTACCAAACAAGCTTGTGAATATCGTCGTTTAGCTAAGGTTGATGCGGTTATTCATTGGCTTGTTGCCCTGCCATTGCCAATTTGGCCAAAAAGTGCTATGATCGCTAGCGAAGAATATGCTAATAAACATTCTGGATATAAGCCGAAAGCCCGAGGGGACTACCCAAACTCGTGCCATTCACTTTGACACAATAGTAGACGTCGACTTGGCTCAGCCCATAGATGGCGAAGCCGAGATTACGGTTGTCCACCCACAGCTGTTTTCAGCACATGTGCGGGCAACAGTAACACTGAACAGGGAGTGTGATCGGTGCTTGAAACGTTACCAGTATTTGCTGGATATAGATTTCTTCGCGGATTTTGCAGATGACCCCGAGGAGGGTGATTGGCCAATTGAGAACAATCAAATTGACCTTACGCTACCCCTTAGGGAAGAAATATTACTTAGAACCCCGCTCAAAAGCTTATGCTCTCCAGATTGCAAAGGCATTCTTGATAAGACAAACTAATCAATAGGAACCTTATATGCCAGTACCAAAAAAACGCACAACCAAAGCCACTAAGGGCCAACGTCGTAGCCATGACAGCCTGACCGCCGTTCAGCTCATGACGGAGAAATCCTCTGGTTCTATCGTGCCACGCCGTTTACACAAAGCAGCTAAGCTTGGTTTAGCTCGCGTTAAGAAAGCTTAAAATTAATGGCATCCAATCGCCACCTAGGCCGTATTGTAGCTCTACAAAGCTTGTATGAGCATGATTTTCGTAGCTCCTTGCCCGAGCTTAAGACTGACATTGACGAAATCGTTAAGCGTAATCTAGAAGTCTACGGCGAAAGCATTGATGATACAAGTTTTGTTTACGATTTAGTGCGTGGGACGATTGAAAACCAAGAAAAAGAAGACGATTTGATCGTACCAGCCGCTCCTGAGTGGCCCATTGATCAGATTGCTAAAGTTGACCGCGCGATTTTGCGACTTGCTCTTTACGAGCTAGCTATCAAGCGAGATGTACCGCCAAAGGTTGTTATAAATGAGGCGGTTGAATTAGCAAAATCTTTTGGTGGAGACAACTCCAGTAAATTTATTAATGGCGTATTAGGTACGATTTACAGACAAAGTGATTTTTATGAACCAGAAGAAGACAAACAAAAGCAAGCTGAGAAGTCAGCGTAAGGGCGACAGCCGCGCCAAGGCTATACCCGAGTATACCGCGGGCGGAATAGCCTATCGCACATCCGAAGGGGGCGGAGTGGAGTTCTTGTTAATGCAGGATCATCGTTCGCGCTGGACTATCCCCAAAGGTCACGTTGAGTCTGGTGAGACCTTAGAACAAACAGCTCTGCGCGAGATGCAAGAAGAAACCGGGCTGGCTAAACTAAAAATCGTCGACAAGCTTGATAAGGTACACTTTTTTTATCGCCGCGAAGGTAAGTTAATATTTATGACAACCTTCATATTCTTAATGGAGGCTCTTGATCCAGATGAGCCTTTGGTGCTCGAAGACACTGACTGGGTACAAGATCTGAAATGGTTTCCAGCTGATCAGGCGCGAGCTTTGATAGAATACAAAGGAACGAAGTTATTGCTTGATATTAGTGTCAAAAAGTTAAGAGAGATGGGACTCAATGTTTGAACAGAAAAAAATCGAAGATGTACTAGGAGTTAGCTTTAAACAGCCAGAGCTGATCAAGCGAGCATTTATTCACAGAAGTTACATTAATGAACACCCCAAAGCTGGATTAGAGCACAACGAACGGCTTGAGTTTCTCGGTGATGCTGTGCTAGAGCTCGTTGTAACGGATCACTTGTACCGTAGTTATGATAATCCTGAGGGCGAGCTAACGAGTTGGCGTAGTGCCTTGGTTAAGACCGAATCACTGGCGTCTGTGGCAGAACGCTTGGCGCTTGGACAGTACTTATTGATGTCGCACGGCGAGGTGAAGAGTGGCGGCCGGGCTCGTACTGCCTTGCTTGCAAATATGATCGAAGCAATTATAGGTGCGATGTATATTGATCAGGGCTATGAAGTAGCAGCGTCATTTATTCACCGAGAGTTAATTGTAGGTCTTCCAGAGATACTCAAATCAGGTGCTTACATTGATGCAAAAAGCAAATTCCAGGAGGTAGCACAAGAGCGTGATGGCATTACGCCTCATTACGAGGTTCTCGAAGAGGTTGGACCGGATCATGATAAAGTCTTTACCGTTGGCGTGTTTCTGGGCAAAAAAGAACTTGGCCGAGGAAATGGTGCTAGCAAGCAGGCTGGCCAGCAAGCAGCAGCAGCTGATGCCTTGAGTCGTTACCAAAAATAGTACTTTGTTACAAAATATTGCCGGTTCTCTTACCACCTAAGCCAAAAAGGTGGTTTTTGTATTGCGGTGTGATTGCCCTGGGGTATAGACTGCCAGAAGCGCAAGTTCTCTAGCACCCGAGGAGGTGATCCTTGTGCCGCAGCAAATAGTGTTTACAGTGGTCCAGGATGACCTCGGTCATATCGTGATCGATGTGGCTACGCCGTTCAAGTGGATCACGAAAAGAGCCATCCAGGATTCGTTGCGCCTTCAGGGTCCTGACTTCGCGCTTAGCGCGCAGGAACGGTCCCTGATCGATGACCTCGATGTGTGTCCGAGAGCAAAGCTCTTGGCAGAACGATTCGAGCAAGAAGAATGGGGTTGCGGCTGGATAGAGGTCTTCTGGGATGGCCTAGAGATCTTTGTCGCTTCTGGCACGCCTGTTTGCATCGAGAAGCTCTGTGATCAGCTCTGGGACGCTATTCAGGATATCGCCGCTGATACCTGGTCTGGCAAACCGCCGGCTCGCAAAGATGCCTTTGGGCTATTCCCGCGTTCTCTGGGTAAGTCAGGCGTCGCATCTAGTCACTTCTAGACCTCTCGAGTTCACCTGGAGGGGTCTCGAGAACGTAATTATCCCTCTAATAATTGCCCACTGCTTATGCTTAACGGTACAATAGAACTATGCAGGTGGACGTATGTATCTCAAGAAAATAGAGCTGGTTGGCTTCAAGTCTTTCGGTGGTAGGTCGGCTATTGAATTTAATCAAGGTCTTGTGGCGATCGTGGGGCCGAATGGTTCAGGCAAAAGTAATGTCGCTGACGCGGTGCGCTGGGTGCTTGGCGAACAGAGCACTCGCCTCCTTCGGCTTAACAAGTCCGAAGAGTTGATCTTTGCTGGGACTGATAAGAAGGCCATGGCTAGTATGGCTGAAGTTTCCTTGCTGTTAGATAATTCACAAGCTCGCATGTCGGTTGATGCTCCCGAAGTAGAGATTGTGCGCAGGCTATACCGTAGTGGCGAGAGTGAATATCGCCTGAATGGCAAAAAAGTTCGACTTGGTGAACTTCAAGAGCTTCTTGCTCAAGCTGGTTTCGGGCAAAACTCTTACACCGTGATTGGCCAGGGTATGGTCGAAAAAATGCTCTTAACTCCGCCACGCGAACGCAAAGAGTTATTCGAAGAGGCTAGTGGTACAAAGCAGTTTGAAATTCGTCGTGCCAGATACATTAAGAGCTTGGAGCAAACACGGCAAAATATGGTCGAACTACAACAGCTTATTAGCGAGCTTGAGCCTCAACATGCTGCCGCCCTTGCCGACTCAGCAGCTTTGGCAGCCCGCCATGAGCTTGAGGGGCAAATTCGTGATGCCAAGCAGGCGTTGTTGCTCACCGAAGTCATTCAGACCAAGGCTAATTTGGCGGCTATCGAAACGAATATTGCCCGCTATACAGCACAACGCGACGAGCTACACGAAAAATACAATTTACTACAGGCTCAGCGCGAAGAGCACAATAAGCAGCGCGAAGACATGCAGAAACAACGTCGACGAGCCATTGCAGATCATACCAAGCTATCTGCAGAGCGGCTGACCATAGCCGAACAGATTGCTGTCTTAAAGGCTCAGCAGGCTATGGTGGGCACGGACACAAATGCCGATAAGCAGCACGAAAAAGCAGAACTCACGAAACAGTTAAAAACCATAGTTAAAAAGGTCGCAACTATCGAGGGCAAGATCGGGAGTGTCACAGAGCGTATTGCAGATTACGACAAGAAGGTTACACACATTGAGTCTGTCCTCAAGGAGCTTAATACACTCCTCGGTTCGCACCGTCGACATTTACAGCGAGGGCAGAAGCGTGAGTACTTGAATCATGCCCTAGGCTTGTTAAATCTGCTTGCCCACAATGACAATGTCGCCACCATGGACAAGGCAGATCGTGAGTTGGCGTTGCATAAGATGAGACGTATGATCAAGCTAGCTCTCGAAGATCAATCAGAGCTGATTGCCCAGGAAATTACGAGTCTTCAGACGAAGATTACTCGGCAAATGAGCAAGCGTGAGGAATTGGCCGAACAGCGCAATATGGAGATAATTCGCTTGCGTGGCTTGGAACTAGACCAGGCAGGTTATCAGGAAGATAAGGTTAAGTGTGAGGAGCGTATTGCCGAGCTCACTAATCTAGTCGAAGCCGATGCACGTCATGACGCCGATAGCGTTACGGCGCTGGCAAAACAGGAAGCAACTTTGCGAGCTAAGCTTGCCATCCTCGATGATGGGATCGCAAAAGCGCAGCAGATTATCGCGGTGGAAGAAAACTTTGTAGCAGGTCAGGCAAACAAGCAGGACCGCGCTATTGAGGATCTTATAGCCCGTCAGGCGGAAATTTCAACCTTATTGCAGGAGGAAACACGTCAGGCCAAACAGCTGACCAAACAGCTACAGCAAAAGCAGTCGGCATATGAAACTTCGTATGGTTCTCTTACCGATACACTAGCTGCCAAGCCCCATATGACAGCAGAGCAGCTTGCAAAGCTTGAGGCTCGGCTTGAAGCGACAGAGCGCATTGAGGCTAGCTCTATCCAAAGAGCTCAAGAGCTTGGCGAACGCCTTAAGAGGCTTCAAGGCCAATATGCCGACCTTGAAGGCGCTGCTAATGACACCGAGGCATTGATTACTCGCTTGGACAAGGATATTCAAAAACGCTTTACGGATAACTTCCAGGCGATCAACAAGAAGTTCGGTCATTTTTTCGGCGAATTGTTTGGGGGTGGTACAGGTCAGTTGGTCTATCAGGCTCGAGATGATGGTGAGTATGGTATCGAGATTACCGCCACGCCTCCTGGTAAACGCACCCAACAGCTTGCCATGCTGTCTGGCGGCGAACGTTCGCTAGGTGCGATAGCCCTGCTAGCGGCGATTATGGCCGTTAACCCAAGCCCCTTTGTTGTGCTTGATGAGGTTGATGCGGCACTCGACGATGCAAATTCGCAGAAATTCAACAAGATCCTGAAGGAACTTGAGGCCAAAATCCAGCTTATTGTGATTACTCATAATCACGAAACTATGCAGGCAGCCCAGCAGCTTATTGGCATTACAAGTGATACTCATGGGGTCGCTATGGCGGTTTCGGCACAACTCAGTTCTACTACCCCTGTATAGGGATTGACTTTTACCCTGGTTTATAGGTAGAATAGTGTGTATTGATTTTAACCCCTGTCAGAACTCTTTAGGTAGGCAGGCTAATATGAAAAGGAAACTATGCTCGTAATTAGATTGGCCCGTGGAGGTCGCAAGAAATACCCAGTGTACCGCATCGTAGCCGCTGACAAGCGTCGTGCCGCTACCGGTAAGTCCGTTGCTATTTTGGGCACATACAACCCGCATACCAAGGAGCTTAGCTTCAAGAAAGACGATCTTGCTAAGTATATTGCCAATGGCGCCCAGCCATCAGAGGCTGTGCTGCGTCTGATGCGCAAAGACGGCATTGAGCTGCCTAAGTGGGCAGTAATTGTCGACAAGCACCGCAAGCCGAAGAAAGAGCCAGAAGCTGTCGAAGAAAAGCCAGCAGAATCAGCAGAAGGTGAAGCGACTGTCGAAGTTGCCACTGAAGCTACCGAGGCGAAGGAAGAAGTTGCTGCTGAGACGCACAACGTCGATAACGCCGAAGCCGCTGAAGCCAAAGACGACACCGCTACGACTGAAGCTGTGGCAGACGCCGCTGTAGAAACTGCTCAGGCCGAGAAAGCCGCCGAGTAACCACTAGCTGACGTATCCAAGAAGCCTGCATGACAAAGCAGGCTTCTTTCGTTACAATAAAGGCATAATTGTAAGGAGTTGATGATGTCCGACACGACCGAAATGGATCAAGCCTTTGTAGAATACGTAGTCAAAGCCATAGTGGATAACCCAGATAAAGTAGTGGTTACACGATCAGTTGATGATCGCGGGGTATTGCTTGAGCTGAGCGTTGACCCAGAGGATATGGGTAAGATTATCGGTAAAGCAGGTGCTACTGCCAAATCGATCCGCACTTTATTGCGCGTGCTTGGTGCCAAAAGCGATGCACGGTTTAATCTAAAGATCGTTGAGCCTGAAGGGGGCGAGACTTCGCCACGCAATCATGAGGAAACAGCGACAGCACAGCATGATCAGTCTGATCAGCCCGAGGAAGAAGACCGTACGGCAGCTATTAAGGCCAAGGCTCGCGAAGGTCTCGATGGGCTTGATGATTTAGACATATAGATAGTTCACGGCTTACAGAAGCACCCCGTCTACATACGGGGTGTTTGACTTTGGGTATAAACATGCGCACAATAAGCATAAGAATTAATTAAGGAAACAGAGAATGGGACCGACTCGGCCTACCGAACCAAGAGCAGACGGCGCCAAGAAGGATGATTTCCCGAGCATAACGCGTGCTGAGCGTGCACGAGACCTCCAGGAAGAGTTACGTGCAGTAGCCTCTACCGATGGCTGGGAACCTCAATCTTTTCGCCAGGATAATCCCACGCATGACTCACCGGGCAGTGAATCCAGTGCTACCACATTCGCAAGTCTCGGCACGCTAACCCCGGGACAGATCGATAGGATCGGATATCTAAAGCATGGCAGGCATCGAAGCGCCGAGGTTCCACCGGACTTAACTGTAGATGTCCCAGAATCGATGTGGCCAAAAATGAAGCACGTAGATAGGCTAGTTCGATCGGGCAGTGATCACGTTGTTACTGAAGAAGTGGCAAGCCGCATTGGGACTACTGAAGGAAGGGTTAGGAGCCTAGATACTACCACACCAAGTGGTCCGCTCAACATCGAAATGTCTATTGCAGGTATAAGGCCTACTGATGGCGAAACCAATGGAACATCTGGTCGTCATCACATGGAGACTGCCGAGAGGAGGGGCTTAAGGCAAGAAATTAGCCGCGAGGTTCAGGGGCTAGCAACAGAACTCTACAAGAGAAATCCAAGTTTGTATTCATCTATGTCTGTGGAGGATTTCACGAGAACGTTCGCTGAATATGTGAAAGACAAAGAAGAACTTGCGACCATAGAGTTGGGTGAAATTCAAGATGAATCCGCACAAGTTGCTCAAATAGAGCGAATCCTAGGCGAGCTTGGGCCAGACGTTGGCGCCCAATGGGTTCTTGACGCACTTACTGATCAGGTAGACTTACCGGACATGCCTCAGCACCAGACATTCGAGAACTTCATAGCAAAGGTACTAGAAAATAAAAAGCAGGCGATTGAAGCGGCTAAGATCCGGGCGCAACGACAGCGCGAATATATGGCCGAAAAGTATGGCGAGGATCCTCATATAGACCGAGGTATTAACTAACGACTTAGCTTATAGCATGCTACAATAGCAGCTATGAAAATTAGTATAGTTACATTGTTTCCAGAAATGTTCGAGGGGCCGTTTGCGCACTCCATGATGTGGAAGGCACAAAAGGAAGGTCTCCTAGAGCTCGACGTTGTGAATCTGCGTGATTACGGCGAAGGACCGCGCAAGACCGTTGATGATACTCCATACGGTGGTGGTGCTGGTATGGTGCTGAAGTGCGAGCCGGTGTTTGCTTGCATTGAGGAGATTAAGCAAAAATCACCGAGCGCAAAGGTGCTGATGATGACGCCACGTGGCAAGAAGTATTCTCAGCGAGAGGCGCAGCGACTCAGTGTTGAGCAACACCTTGTAGTACTTTGCGGCCATTATGAGGGCTTCGATGAACGGATCCTGAGTATTGTAGATGAAGAGATATCGATGGGTGATTTTGTACTAACTGGCGGCGAAATTCCTGCTATGGCAATAATTGACAGTGCAGTACGGCTTATTCCTGGCGTGCTCGGTCATGCTGACTCCGCCCACGATGAATCATTTAGTATTGGACTACTTGAGTACCCACAGTACACGAGGCCCGAAGAGTTTCGAGGCATGAAAGTGCCAGAGGTGCTCAAAGGCGGAAACCATGCCGAGATCGCCCAGTGGCGTAAGGCTCAGTCGATAGAGAAGACCAAACAGGCTCGACCCGACCTACTAGACTTCTAGCCATTATTTGACCATTATTGCGCTTATGCCTATACTGGTAAATGATAACCATAGGCTATGATGAATCCAGTAAAACCTGAAGCAGGTGGCGTTAAACCACCCGAACAGAACGCAGAGCAGGCTAACAACGACCAAGGTAAGCAGCTTCAAGCTGATTTGTTGGCTATTGCTGCTTCGCAGGCAGAAGTACCAACAGATGAGTCAACCGAGGTAGCGGCTGCTCCTACTATGGGACGAGCCGAGGCGAAGGGCGCAGCAATTGGCAGAAAAATCGATAACCTTGCCGAACGTGGTAGCGATGCCGTTGCATCTGGTAAAGAAAAGCTCAGTGGTGCAGCTGATACTTTGGCCGAAAAAGCCTACGATGCGGCTGGTGCAGTTGATCGCGGCATCAAAAGCATTAAAGAACGAGCTAAAGGCGTACGTGAGCGGGTCGAGAAGGGCGCTGATCTAGCAACTGAAAAGCGCAAAGACGCTGTGGCTGCTGCCAAAGAAAAGTCTAAGAAGGCCATGCTCGTCACGATTGGTTTGAGCATCGCAGGAGCCGAGGCAGTCGCGAACATTCCTGAAAACGTGAAGAAGCAAGGCAAAAAGATCGGCGAGACCCTCAATCGTTGGGCTTCAAAAGCCATGGAGAGAATTTCCGGCCGTATTAAGAAGACCAAAGAGAGTGTTTCCAACGTCATTAGTGGTGCTGCCGAGAAAGTCGGCGATGTAGTCGAGTCGGGGCTGGAAGCAGTAGATAAGAAATTAAAGGACTGGGAAGCTAGGCTCCAAGAGGCTCGTGAGCGCGCCGAGGCTGCTGCCGAAGAGGCACGTAGAAAAGAGCTCGCAAAGGCTTACGTCGAGGCTCGAGTTGAGCAGGCAGCGGATATTGCCCGCAAGGCAGCTGAGAAAGAAACCAACGGCAAAACCAGCGAGGAGCTCGAAGGCTTACTTAAGGACATGGGTGAAGAAGCGGCAATCGAGGACGCCGATGTGGCTGCCGACAAGGCTGCGGCGAGCGTTGCTATGCCAGAGGCACCAGCTGAAGTCAGTTCGGCGAGTGAGGTACCAGTAGAGAGCACGCTTGATAGCGGCGAAGCAGCTGCGCCTGTTGCCGAGTCTACACCTGAGCCCGACGCCGAAGTATCTGCGACACCAACACCTGCGCCGAGCGCAGCTCCACAGCCAATAGCCGCATAATGAGGAAACAATGATGCAAGAAACGATTGAAGAGATTATTCTAAAAGAGCTTGGTGCCGAGGGGATGGCCGAGGAGGCCAAACAGCAAATGCTCGATGACATTTCTGAGAGTGTTCAAAACTACTTCATTGCTTTTAGTTATCAGAAGCTTAGTGAGGCCGATAAGCAAGAGCTAGAGAGGCTAATCGACGCTGGTGATGAGGCTGCTCAAGACGCCTTCCTAGCAGAAAAAATCCCAAACAGGTCTGAGGTTATCCAGCAGGCTGTCGACCAGACGGTGGCTGATATCCGCGAGTCCCAGGCAGAGCTCGATGCGGAGCTAGCCGATATGAATAATTCCGTCGCGCAGCCGCCACTTACTCCGCCGACTCCACCCGCCCCGGCAGTCTAGGACTTTTGAGCTATGTTGTGGTTGGTCTAAATATTTGCTAGTATAGATACCTATGACAAGTGTTATCTCCGTTAAAAATGTTAAGAAATACTTCGGCGATGTGAAGGCCTTAAATGGCGTTAGCATTGAAGTTGAAAAGGGCAAGATCTATGGCCTGCTAGGTCCTAATGGTGCTGGCAAAACCACTTTGGTACGAGCTTTGGCAACCCTGCTTGAGACGGATAGCGGCAAGATTCAGATTAATGGCCTAGATGTTGCAGCTAACCAAGATGAAGTAAGGCGTATGATTGGATTGGCTGGTCAGTTTGCGGCGATTGATGAGTTTTTGACTGGCCGCGAAACACTCATGATGGTAGCTCGGTTGTATCACGTTCCCAAAAAGGAAGCCAAAAAAAGAACTGAGGAATTGCTGGAGCGATTAAGTTTGGTAGATGCGGCAGATCGTCCTGCTAAAACATATTCGGGCGGTATGCGTCGTCGCTTGGATCTAGGAGCAAGCTTAGTGGGTAAACCTGACATTATTTTTATGGATGAGCCGACTACGGGGCTGGACCCGCGTACCCGTCAAGAACTTTGGGAAATTATTCGCGAGCTCGTCGACGAAGGCCGCACTTTGCTTTTGACCACCCAGTACTTAGAAGAAGCTGATGCACTGTGTGATTACATTAGTATTATTGATCGCGGTAAAGTAGTGCAGGAGGGTACTGCCAATCAACTTAAGGCAAGCCTGGGTCGCGATGTAGTTGAGGTGCATGTGGCATCAGTCGACCAGGAGCAGGCGATGAGTCTCATGAAAACAATCGCGAAGTCAGAGCCAAAAGTCGATGAAATGACACGTTCGATCAGTATTCGGGCCGCCAAAGGAACCGATACGCTTTTGAAAGTAGTGGCAGTTTTTGGTGAAGCAAAAGTTAAGATCCGTGACATCTCCGTGCATCGCCCAAGCCTGGACGATGTGTTCTTGGCAGTGACCGGCAAAAAAGGGAAAAAGTCATGAAGGCAGCCTTGCTTGGTATGAGTGATATTTGGGTATTGATTAAGCGCAACCTGATGCGTTTCCGCCGTACTCCTCAGGTAGTGGTGTTTTCGTCTATTCAGCCGATTATGTTTTTGACCCTATTTAACTATGTATTCGGTGGGGCAATTGGTGTGGCAACCGCCGGGCCGTACATTAATTTCCTGCTCCCAGGCATCATCGCGCAATCTGCATTATTTGGTACACTCCAGACGCCAATCGCATTGATAGAAGATTTGGATCGTGGTTCGATTGATCGATTCCGTAGTCTGCCGATTCTTCGAGCTGCAGTACTGGCGGCGCGAACCGTGAGTGACAATATGCGTACTATCTTTGTGCTCCTACTCTTGTTTGGGGTCGGTGTAATTATGGGCTTTGATGCTACCGCTCCAGCTTGGCATGTGGCAGGCGCTTTGGCACTCGTAGCATTCTTTAGCTACGCGTTCTCTTGGCTGATGGCTGCTATGGGGCTCTTTATTCGCAATGGTGAAGCCATGCAGACCGCCGGTTTCTTGCTTGTTTTCCCACTTACGTTCGCTAGCTCAGTTTTTGTACCCGTTCAGAGTATGCCCGAATGGCTCCAGGTATTTTCACGCAACCAGCCTGTTACGCAAATTGTGAATGCTACACGTGCACTTATGTTCGGCGGAGACTTAAAGGCGGTTTGGATAACACTCGCTTGGGCCGTTGGTATTTTGGCTGTCGGAGTGCCGCTAGCCATATGGAAGTATCGACGAACCGTTTAGTTACTAGCTCTAGAAATATCACGGAGTTTCAGGTAAAATATCAGGGTTCTTTTTAGGATATGTTCTTGAACGATGGGACGTGGCCAAGTGGTAAGGCGCTTGATTCTGGCTCAAGAGATCGAAGGTTCGACCCCTTCCGTCCCAGCCAAGTATTTATTTGGGCTCAACAGAGCCCTTTTTTGATTCTGCCCGGATTATGTGCACATGTTATAATGAAGCCATAATACAGGCTTTATATGAACAAGATTGAAAAGAAAATCCTAATAATGCTCGCCATGGCACAGTTTATCCTAACGTTAGACTCAACTGTGATGAATGTATCCATTTCAACCTTAGTAGTAGACCTTAATACGACGGTTAGTGGTATCCAGGCAGCGATTACATTCTATACCCTCATCATGGCCGCATTTATGATTCCGGGCGCAAAGATTGGTGACATGATCGGCCGCAAGAAGGCATTTATGCTTGGTGTCGTAATATACGGCATGGGCTCCTTTATTACAGCAGTTAGCCAGGGTTTGCCATCTCTACTATTTGGCTGGTCATTGCTGGAGGGCTTAGGGGCTGCGCTGATGATTCCAGCTATGCTCTCACTCATTGCTAGTAACTATCCAAGCGGGCCGAAGCGTGTCAAAGCCTACGCAACGGTAGCAGCTATTGGGGCGATCGGTGCGGCCGTAGGGCCGATTGTGGGAGGATTACTAACTACTTACGCCACCTGGCGATTAGCTTTTCTGGGTGAAGTCCTTGTCGTGATTTACATTATTCTTAGAGGTAAGGTCATTAAGGACTCAGCCCTAGCTGAAAAGGTGGGGTCATTTGATTGGGTAGGTACAATTCTTTCTGCTAGCGGTCTGAGTGTATTAATCCTTGGTATTTTGCAGGCAAGTAAATATGGCCTGTTGATTGCTCGGCAGGCTGTCGAGCTTGGAGGTCAGGAAGTCATTCCCGTAGGAGGGGTGTCCCCGACGGTGTTGCTGACTATACTGGGAGTCGGCTTGCTCGCTTTCTTTGCAGCTTGGCAGAATCGTCGCAAAAAGCATGGGCAAGCAGTCCTTATTGATATGAAGATTTTTAGTAATAAAGTCGTTCGCGCTGGTACCGGCACTATCTTCTTTCAACTCATGCTACTCGGTGGCGTAATGTACGGATTGTCTTTGTACCTGCAAATGCAGTTGGGCTACAACGCAATCCAGACTGGGCTCACCATGTTGCCGCTTTCTGCAGCGATTTTACTTTTGGCAAGTAGAGGTAGCATTATGGCCGGCAAGTTTTCAAGTAGAACAATTGTGCGAGTTGGGTTCACGGCCATGCTTTTCGGGTCCGCCTGGCTGGGATATAAGGCGAACCAGAACCCAGATGGTCTAGCCTTTTTGCCTAGCTTAGCTTTGTTTGGGGCAGGTATGGGGATGATTGCATCTCAGCTGCAGAACACTGTTCAGAATTCAGTGGACGAGAAGAGCTCTGCCGAAACGTCTGGCTTGATGTCCACTTTTCAGTTTTTGGGGCAAAGCTTCGGCACCGCCATAAGTGGTGTCTTAATCGTGGTAACATTCATTAGCGTTGGCACTGGCCTCGTAGCTCAAAATCAAGACCTTAATACAGCCCAGAAGGATCAACTGACGGCTGCTATAGAGACTAAGCCACAGATTCTGAGTGATGCCCAGGTGAAGCAGGCTGTTGCTGTTTTACCGCCAAGTACCGCACAAACAGTAACTGACATAAATGCAGAAACACGCCAGGCTGCCCTTAGTGGTATGTTTGTGCTCCTTAGTATCTTAAGTTTGTTCGGTTTGCTGGCTACGAGAAATTTGCCAAGTAACAAACCCCATATTGCTTAGTTGTGCTGCAATCCCGACCTACTTGATCTATGGGCGTATAATAGAAGTGTAAGAGGAGACACGACATGCGAGGACCAATTGATTATATAGTTGTAGGATTTGAGGGAAATAAGTTTAATGGTAGTGTGATGCAGGCGCTCGCTGACGCCATTGAGCAAGGAGTTATTGGACTTGTAGCGTTAGCGGTTGTTAGTAAAGACTCCGAAGGCGTAGTATCTAAATTAGACATTGCAGAAGCTGGGGATGATACAATGACGGCCTTTGTAGAGAAGTACCGGCCGAGTGACGACGTAGTGGGGAGTGATGATATTGATGAAGTTGGCGATTTGCTTGAGAAGAACTGTACAGCAGGGCTGTTGGTTGTGGAGCAATTGTGGGCCAAGCCACTCAAAAAGGCTTTACTTGATGCCAAGGGCGTACTAATCGCCGAAGGTCGAATTCATCCTGAAGCAGCCAGCGATTTAGAAATTTAAGGAAGGAGGAAACTTATGCCAGGATTACTAAGGGGAATAGCAAGAACAGCAGTCATATCGGGGACGGCAACTCATGTTTCGAACAATGTTTCACGCCGTCAGGCAGCTCGATGGGCTGCGGAGGAGGCAGGGCAGCCAGCTTCGCCGGCGCAAGTTCAAGCTGGAGCAGGAGATCCCTATGCCGAGCTAGAGAAATTGGCTGGCCTCAAGGATCAAGGCTTGATTACACAGGAAGAATTTGATGCAAAAAAGAAGCAACTATTAGGCCTATAGTCTTGATTATAGAACGAGAAAAGCCAGCCTTTAGGCTGGCTTTTCTCGTTTTGCTTGCCAGATAAACAAATCTGAGTATCATAACAAGTAAGACGCATCAGCGTTTGTACCTACTTTCACCCCAAAGGGGGCACTATGAAGAATCATGAAAAGCGCCCCCTGGATAATACAGTAGTGATTATCGCGGCGGGCACGTTTGTAGCTAACTGGTATGCTCAGTTCGTTTATGGCTCGCTCAAGCGGGCCGTCGAAGAGCGCGGCTATCCGGTTCTCATTCTGGCGATTCCTCACTTGGGCCTTGGCCCGATGGAAGGAGCGTTGGATACGATGCACGCGACAATCCTGCAGACGTTTCCGACACAGCAGTTCGTGCTGATCGGTCACAGTCAGGGCGGTAGTCACATCATGGGCCTCAAGCGCCGGCTGGGTAGTCGAGTCATCAAGACTCTGCAGCTGTCTGCGCCGAACCACGGCACCCGCTTGGCAAACTTGGGCGGATGGCTCAAGGCCTTTCCAGCGATCGGCAACATGGCAGCTCATTCGCCAGTACTGCGCGAGCTGCGGTCGCTGGAGGAGATTGTCGAAGAGGTTGAGGCGATGGAGATCGTTAGCGTCATGAGCCTGTTCGACCAGTTGGTGTTGCCGTTCTTTGCCTCGATCCTCAAAGGAGCACAGAACATCGTGATCGCGCCAAAGGTGCTGCACCCACTGCTCATGAAGTTGGGTTTTCGGCGAAGCAATGGAGTCGAGCTGGTTGACGGTATCGCCGACCACCTTTCCATCATCTCGCACGATGTCGTTCTTCGCCTGATCGACCAGATGTTCGATGAACTTGAGGCAACATGCATTCAGGGGCAGCGCAGCCCCCGGTAGGAGCTCCTAGCCTAACCTGCCGGGGGCTCTTATCGTTATGGGCGGTCCAGGTGTATAATAAGAGTGTTAACGAGGACAGACTATGCTAGGTTGGGTTGAAGATATTGAAAAAGCAACGTTAGAAAACGAGAACTTTCGTGCAGCTCTTTTTACTGGGGCTCACAGTCAGCTAACGGTTATGAGTATAGAAGTGGGTGGCGAAATTGGCCTAGAAGTTCACCCGGATAATGATCAGTTTCTGCGTATAGAACAAGGTAAGGCAAAGGTGGAGTTTGGCGAAAGCCAAGACAAGCTAACCGAAAGCTATGACGTAGAGGACGACTGGGCAATTATTGTGCCTGCCGGCGTGTGGCACAATGTGACCAATACTGGTAACGAAGCATTGAAGGTGTACTCGATTTATTCGCCTGCTCACCATCCTGAGGGAACGGTACATAAAACCAAAGCCGATGCCGATGCAGCCGAGGTGGCTGAACACAAGTAGTCAGATTAAGACTGCACAAGAGTAGCCACAATCAACGCCCCGCACGAGGGCGTTGATTGTCGGTTAGGCTAGCATAAACAAGAATGAACAATAATAAGATGCAAATTTCAGATTATAGTTATACACTACCCAAAGAGAAGATCGCGCAACATCCTCCAAGAGTCAGGGGTACGTCTCGTTTGCTTGTGTTACACCGTGATTCGGGAACTGTAGTAGACAAGCAGTATGCTGACATCGCTGACTTTTTGCAGCCTGGTGACGTGTTGGTTATGAACGATACGAAGGTTATTAAAGCACGGCTTATTGCTCAAGATGAGCAGGGTAGGTCGATAGAGCTCGTATTGCTCGAAAAGCATGGCCACATCGAGGACAAGCATCATCACAAAGTACTGTATCGAGGCAAGTTGAGTGAAGGTGATGTGCTTAGAGTTGGCTCAACGGAACTGGGCGTAGAGTCCATAGAAGATGGCGGGCTAGCGATTCTTGCCTCGGCCGAAGACATTGATGCGCTTGCCGATGCTCAGGGCAGGGTGCCACTACCACCCTACATGAAACGCGATGCCACGGCAGAGGACGAGCAGCGCTACCAAACCGTCTTTGCGCGCGAGAAGGGTTCGGTAGCAGCACCTACTGCTTCGCTGAATATGACAGAGGAGCTGCTTGATTTACTGCGCGCCAAAGGGGTTGTGGTTTGCTCGTTGACACTGCATGTGGGTTTGGGCACGTTTCTACCAATCCGTTCAGACAATGTCGAGGACCACACAATGCATAGTGAGTATTATGAAATTCCATCGGCGACAATTGAATACATCCGTGAGGCGAAGGAAACTGGCGGGCGAGTTGTTGCTTTGGGCACTACGGTAGCGAGAACGTTAGAGTTCGCCAGCGCTGATATTCTGTCACCTCATAGCCCACGATATCTCAGTGGTGAAGCCAATATATTTATCTACCCAGGATATACATTCAAGTTGGTTGATGCGCTGTTGACGAACTTCCACGCGCCCAAGAGTACGGTACTCATGTTAGCGGCAGCGTTTGCTAGCTGGGATAATTTGCAATCGGCTTATGGGCATGCGCTCAAGAATAACTATCAATTCCTTAGCTATGGCGACAGTATGTTGATACTATAGTCCTATGACAAAATTTGGATTTAACATACATCATGAACTTGAGGGCACTTTGGCCAGAACTGGTGAGATTACTACCCCACATGGGGTGATTCAGACCCCCGCCTTTATTACTGTTGGTACGAAGGCGACGGTTAAGGCAGTTGCTCCAGAACAGGTTAGGGAGTTGGGCTCCCAGGCAGTTTTGGCAAACACATATCATTTGTATCTCAAGCCAGGCAGCGACATAGTGCGCGACATGGGCGGTTTGCACAATTTTATGAACTGGGATGGCCCGATGTTTACTGACTCGGGCGGCTTTCAGGTCTTTTCACTCGGTGAGGCCTACGGTAAGGGTGTGAGCAAAGTTGCGAGCGGAGACGATACGGTGCAGCCTGACAAGCGTCCGAGCGGCAAGCAACTGATGAACATCGATGACGAGGGTGTGACGTTCCATTCGCACACCGACGGCAGTAAGCATCGCTTAACACCAGAGAAGTCTATGCAGATCCAACATGACCTGGGCGCGGATATTATCTTCGCCTTTGATGAATGTACTTCGCCGCAAGCGGATTATGATTATCAAAAGCAGGCACTCGAGCGAACACACGCCTGGGCAGCCCGAAGTTTGGCAGAGCATCGTAAGCTCGGACCCAATAGTCCAGAAGGTAAGCCACAGGCTCTGTTTGGCATTGTGCAGGGTGGTCGCCACGAGGATTTGCGCCGACACTCAGCCAAAGTAATCGGTAGCATGGGCTTTGATGGCTTTGGTATCGGCGGGTCGTTTAATAAGCATGATATGCCAACTGCCGTTCGTTGGGTGTGTGAAACGCTACCTAAAGCCAAGCCACGTCACTTGCTCGGCATCGGTGAGCCGATCGATTTGTTCGAAGGAATCGAAAACGGCATTGATACTTTTGATTGCGTGAGTCCAACACGCGTGGCCCGCAATAGCGCCGTATACACCAAGAGCGGTCGGGTGAACTTGAGTAACGCAAAGTATATGCGCATGTCGGGTCCGATTGTGGAGGATTGTGAGTGCTACACCTGCCAAAACTATAGCTTGGCCTACCTGTCTCATTTAGTACGAGCCGAAGAGATGCTCTCGGCCACATTGCTATCAATTCATAATCTACACTTCATATCGCAGCTTGTAGGCGACATCCGCACATCACTCATCGACGGAAGCTTCTTTGAGTTTAAGAACAGGTTCCTCAGTTCGTATTACCATATGGAGCCGAAGCTACACTAGGAGCTTTCTTGGTCAGCAACACAAGCAGTTCGGGAACACCACGCAGATCGCAGAATAGTCACTGAAGAGAAAGCCCGGTCTGGGGAGGCTTAGACTGGGAGCTTGACTGTAAAAATACTTCCTTTACTGCTTGAGTGTTCAAGTATGACTTCACCACCATTGCGTTGTGCCAGACTCTGGGCGATGTAAAGTCCTAAGCCCGTTCCCCCGATTTCGCGGGTAAGTGAATTGTCTAATCTCGCAAACTTCCTAAAGAGTCTTTTGCGATCGATTGTTTTTATACCACTTCCGGTGTCGGTTACACTTAGTAGCACCCACTTACCATGTTCTTTGAGCTCCAAACTCACATAGCCTTTGGTAGTATACTTGATCGCGTTCTCAGTGATCTTCGTAATGATTTCTTTAATCTCGTTCGGGTCGCCTTTTAAATTTATCTTCTTCTCATGACCACTGAAGCTAAGGGCGATTTTTTTTGCTTCAGCTTTTGGACGCACCCTGCGAACTACATCATCAATGACAGTCACATAATCAAATTTTGTTTTGTTTTCATAGTGGGGCGCTGTGCCATTATCGATTTCGGAAACAGTCATGATGTCCTTGAATAGCTCTGCAAGTTGGGCGGTAGACTCATATGCTTGTTGAACGAGAGGCTTGGTGTCCTTGTCTAGCTTCCCAATATCAGGATCTAATGCGTTGGCAAGATTCCCCTGAACTATTGTTAGAGGAGTGCGCATTTCATGAGATGCGGTTACGATAAATTCATTTCGTTCCTTCTCAGCAAGCTTTTGCTTGGTGATATCCTCAATAAGCAGCACGCTGCCAATACAGTCGTTTCTGCTACCAATAATAGGCGATATAATAAGGTGGAGTGTCCGCTTCTCGAGCATAACTTCTGGAATATCGGCAAGCTTGCATTCCGCATGTACTTTTTCAAAGTTCTCTTTGACTCCTAGTTTGTGTAATACAGCCTCAACTGCTTTGCCGGTCTTTGACTTTATTTGGAACAAGTCCTGAGCAACTTCATTGAGCTCCAGCACTTTCATATTCTCATCAAGCATAATAAAGCCAACAGGAAGACTTGCAATTGAGGCTTCCAGTTTAGCGTGTTCGGTATAGAGTTGCTCGGTTCGTTCAATAACCTTTTCTTCTACTTTGCGCTCTTCCTCGGCCAACTGCGCATATGCTCGTTTGAGGTTGGAGATGTCTGTCATGACAAAGACATAACCAGCCAGCCGGCCATGTTCGTCGAGCACACTACTTAAAGCAAGATCAATTGGCGTGATTTTATTAGTATGCTGCGCTACAACGGTCAGGTTCTCGAGTCGTAGTTTCTTGGTGAGTTTGGGGTCCGTAGCCAAATGTTCTTGAATTTTTTTAAAATGCTGCGGCGCAAAGAAGCTACTAATTTGCTTACGGCTAGTTGACTCAGAGTTTATTCCAAAAACTTTTTCAGCGTTTGCGTTGGAATATTCAAGGGCGAAATTCTGGTCTGTTACAACTACAGTTTCTGCCATAGTCTCTAGGATGTTTGTGGCTATTGCCGCTGGATTAATGCTGAATAGGCTGTAACGGATTATTCCGTAACACATTACTACTGCCATCAGGGTGGAGAAAAAGCTATCAAGTGGTAAAAAGAATGGCAAATTCAGGTACGCCGGAATAACATTCGTCACAGTGGAACCAATGATGGGTATAAGCACTGCAATGAGCATCAATGTAGCCTGTTTTTTTCTTTTTCCTTTACGCTCTTTGTTATAAAACTTTATCAGTAGGCCAATAATAATGAAGCTAAGGACTTGGAACCAAGCTAAATAAAGGGCGCCCATTGGCCCTAAAACTATTTCATAGCCCCAAAATCTAGGAATCATCGCTGTGCTGATACGACGAAACACGAAGTTACTCGAAAGTGCCAGGATGATTACCATAAATGAAGTACCCATAGTTAGTAGCCAAGGCAAGATGTGCTCATCGCCATCATCTCTGGTGTAATAGAGTAGGAACATGAGTAATCCTGGTATCCCGATCATCGAAGACAGTGGTATGCCAGCCCTTATTATGAGTGCGGTGTACCTATCTGCAGCTGCAAAGGTAAGGAGATCTGTTAGGGACCATGTTAATACCCCTAATAAAAAAAGTATGAGCCAAGCAACCCCTTTGATAGTTCGGCGATTTTTGTTTACAAGTACGAGAAGATAAATGTTTAAGATAACGGACGAGAGGGGAACAAGCATGATTGGCACGAGTTTGAATGAAAGTGCCGGGGATATTGTGTCGGTTGAAGTTAGGATTGTCGCTAAAATAAGGCCAATAAAGACCAGTGGCGCGATTATCATCGTGGCTTTGAGTAGTTTATTATGCATAGGCCTTATTATACGCAATATGTCTGCTAAGCATAAGTATTTATGCCTAAATTATATTGTCTGCAGGGTGCTTGCGATATTCTCGATGCCTCCACCGAATACTAGAGTAAAGGCGATCAGAACAAATAGGACAATCCCTAGGCTAGGCCACAGCTCTCTCAAGAGCCGTGCTGGTCGAATCTTACCATTGTAACGGTGGTCTTTCACGATGGTAACGATCGAGCCGAGGTTAATGAGGAGTGCGATCAATGGAAAAACAACAGCCCAGAGTATAACGACTAGGGGCTGGAATACCCACATACTATAGAACTGAGCCAGACTGTCAGATTCTGGCAAGCTGAGTCGATACAGAATACTAATAGCAATTATGACGGCAAATGGAGTGATAAGAGCTATTCCGGTCGCGGCATTGTGTTCGTATAGCGCTCGGATCTTACGTAGATGTCGGAGTTGAGCCAGGTGGTATCGACTTACTTTCTTGCCCGAATTATTCTTATGCTTTTTCATAAGTCCATTATAGACTTTTTGTAGGATATGTCGATATCTGGATTGCTCTGGCGCAAAGGGGGCGAATGTAGAATAATAGTACTATGAAGTATTCCCAATTATTCTCACAAACTAGCAAGAACGTGTCTGAACAGGAAAAGTCACTCAACGCGCAGCTTTTAACTCGCGCTGGTTTTGTAGACCAGCTTATGGCTGGCGTGTATAGTTATTTACCATTGGGCCTGATCACACTCCGTAAGATTGAAAACATTGTCCGTAGGCGTATGAACGAGCTTGGTTCTCAGGAGGTGCTTATGCCAACGTTGCACCCGAGTTCGATATGGAAGACGACAGGCGGCTGGGATAGTATTGACGTACTGTTTAAGATAAATAGCCGTACGGGCAATGAATATGCCCTTGGCCAAAGTGAAGAAGAAGTAGTCGCGCCACTAGTACTGAGTCGCGCCCAGTCGTATCGCAATTTGCCGCTATCGGTATACCAAATTGGCTGGAAGTACCGGGATGAACTGCGCGCTAAATCTGGCATTATGCGCGGTCGAGAATTCCTCATGAAAGACATGTATAGCTTTCATACAAGCCAGGAAGACTTTGACGCGTACTATAAGAAGGCGAAAGATGTTTACATCGAGGTGTTTAAGGAGCTCGGCCTAGAAGCAAAAGTCACCGAAGCCTCGGGTGGTAACTTCACCGACAAAGTGTCCTACGAATTCGAAGTATTAACCGACGCTGGTGAAGATACAATTTATTATTGTGACTCTTGTGATTTTTGTGTTGAAGACGAGATTGCCGAGGTACGATCAGGCGATACGTGCCCACGTTGTGGCAAAGGCAAACTTAAAGAGGCTAAGGCGGCCGAGGTGGGCAATGTGTTTGACCTCGGACAAAAGTTTTCTAAGGCCTTTGACCTAGCTTATACCGACAGTGATGGTAAGAAGCAGTACGCAATTATGGGCTGTTACGGCATAGGCGTTAGTAGGGTTATGGGCGTGATCGCCGAAAAACATCATGACGACAAAGGCTTAGTTTGGCCAGAAAACGTCGCCCCATTTAAATACCACATCGTGGCACTACCAGACGATGCTAATATTGAGGCTGGAGCTAAAATATATAGCCAGCTGGGTGCAGAGGATTGTTTGTTTGATGATCGTAGTGAGGTGAGTCCAGGAGCAAAGTTTGCTGATGCTGATTTGATTGGTTGCCCTGTGCAGATTGTGGTGTCGCGCAAAACACTGGAGCAGGATTCAGTCGAGGTAGTTAGTAGGAATGGTTCATTTGAAACTTTTATGCTGCCAGTCGCGGAAGTTCAAGATATCGAAAGCCACTTATCTGCATAGGCCCTCATGTCTGATTTTAAAGACAAAGTTTACGAAGTAGTACGTCAAATACCGAAAGGCGTGGTTATGACGTACGGAGAGGTGGCCAAGGCCGCCGGCAGTCCAGGTGCTGCGCGCGCTGTAGGTACAGTGCTGAGTAAGAATTATGACCCTAGCGTCCCTTGTCATCGTGTAGTTCGAAGCGACGGCAGTGCAGGGGAGTACAACCGCGGACGTGATCAAAAGCTACAGATACTAAATCGTGAAGGTGTGTATAACCTTCATTAGTCGAGGTTTGCTATACTATCCTTATGGCCGTAACTAAGACAGCTTTACAGACAGAGAGTCAGACTGCGCTTGGTCTTACATCCTTTTTAGGCGGGGCAGCGCTTTTCTTCACGGGTATTCTTATCGCTCAGATCAATAATTTCTCCTCAACCATTAAGGTACCCATCGCTTATCTGATAATATCTACCTTCGCGTTTATCTTCGCCTCAATAATTTACGCAAATGTTAGCGGGCAGATAAGGATGAATAGACTTGGCGTAGTGAAGAGGTCTATTCTTGTCGCAAATTCGTTATCCGAGTTTTTAGGTATATACCTGTTTATTATTGCGATTCCAATGGTGCTAAGTGCGATTACGAGTGACTTAGTGTTGCGCTATATCGTAGACGTAGCTGCGATTATAAGTTTAGTTCTGTATACGCATTCGAGCTTTTCAATTTTTCGAAGGAGTTTCACCGCTAGGTCGGGTTATTACTTTTCGGGTAGCCTTATTGCGGCCATGTTGGTACTGTATGGTATTCAAGGGGTGAATAACACTCTTTACGTCGGGTCTTCGGTTTTTCTAATACTCGTACTGCTAGCTGCCACGATTCTTTCTGAAGAGAGTAAGCAGTGACGAGCCTAAAGATCTTCTCCTGGAACGTGAATGGTATTCGCGCCGTGTTGCGTAAAGACGCTTTTTTGCCGTTCATCGACGAGCACAAGCCAGACATTCTTTGCCTGCAAGAAACTAAAGCAAAACGTGAGCAAGTTGAACTTGATTTGCCAGATTATGCCGAGTATTGGAACTCCGCCCAAAGGCCGGGCTATTCTGGTACGGCTATCTTTTCAAAGACTGAGCCATTGCACGTTGTTAATGGGTTGCCCAAAGAAATAATTGCCAAGTACGATATGGCCGATGGCTACGGAGACCCAAATGCTGAAGGGCGCGTTATGACCGCCGAATACAACGATTTTTATCTTGTAACGGTATATACTCCAAACGCCAAGGACGACTTGTCGCGTATTCCATTACGGCATAAGCATTGGGATCCGGCGTTTTTGGACTATTGCCAAATGCTGGAAAAGAAAAAACCAGTCGTGTTTTGCGGCGACTTGAACGTGGCTCATACCGAGGACGACTTGGCTCGGCCTAAGCCGAACGTCGGCAAAAAGGGCTTTACCGATGAAGAGCGCGAGGGTTTTCAGAACTTTATTGATGCCGGCTTCGTGGATACACTCCGTATGTTTCACCAGGGCAATGGCTATTACACATGGTGGTCACATTGGGGTGGTGCGCGGGCGAATAACGTTGGCTGGCGTATTGATTATGTTTTGGTTTCAGCTTCACTAAAGGACAAGGTAGTGTCGGCAGACATTTACCCAGAAGTGATTGGTTCCGATCATTGCCCAGTTAGTGTCGAATTAGATATATAATGCTTCGTAAATGAGGGAGGCCCCTGCCGGAGATCGTCGTTGATCTCGAGCAGGGGCCTTGGTTGGTTGGGTTCTATCGCAGGGCGTAGTGCCGTGCTTCGATCATCTCCCAGAGAGCAACGATGCGGTCCGAGACCTGGTTGACGGTCCAAGTGCTGGTGTCGATCTGGACGGCATCTGGGTGCTTGATCATCGGAGACGTCTTGCGCGAGGCGTCCTTGTTGTTGCGACTGACGAGGTCCTCGACGCTACAGCCCCTGCGAGAGGCTGCGATGACGGGGTCGCACGTGAGCCAGATCTTCAGTTCGGAGTCGGGAATCTCCCAGGCCCCCGCTCGACCCTCGATGATGCTGAGAGGTCGATCCGCGATAAAGCGCCTTGCAAGGCTTTCCACCACCTTGCGTACTTCTGGAATTTCTGCAACGTAGGGAACGAAGCGGTCGACCTCGGGCGCGTGGAGAACACCGGAGCAGCTCGCCCCGTTGACACTGCTCACGCTGCCGTCGGCGAACTCAAGCTCGTATCCCCGGACGGTGCGGCCCGCCAGCCCAGGCTCTACAATCAAGTTCGCTCCTCCCCAGCCTTCGTTCATGAGCTGAAGCGCGAAAGCGCGGTAGATCTCGCCGGAGTTGAGATAGTCGCAGCCAAGCTTCCTGCCGGTTGCTTCGCCATTCGAGCTTGTGCCCGTTCCTCCTCCTCCATCGATGACGATGACTCGCTGTTTTACTCGAGAAGCCATGACTTCTCCCTTCTTGATCGAGAGATGTAAGGGAACCAGATATATCCTACAATCATAATTGAGACCAGACAAGCATGTGCAGTTTGTGGCCATGTAGTCTTGATTAGAGTGGCCATTTCTGATAGAATAACAACCAATTGTTTAGTATTAGTAATTAGGAACACAACAATATGGCAAAGAAAATGGCACGCGAGCTGATTGTGCTGAAGAACCCAAAAACGGGCACTCTGTACTTTACTCGCAAAAACAAGACAAATAGCCCGGACAAGATTTCACTTAAGAAATTTGATAAGGCAACTCGTAAGGTCGAGGTATTTACCGAAACCAAGATGAAGCTCGGCTAAGCCGAGCTTTTTTTGTACATCCTAATCTGGTATTATCCTAAGTATGAAAAAGAAATTCGGTCCAATCTTTATTACCCTAGCAATTATTGCCACTATACTATTTGTGGTATTTGCCGTGCTGAACCCCAGCAATGATAGTAAACCAAGTGACAATGCAGATAAGCCTAAAGTTGTAGCTAACGATGCGCAAAAAGCCCAGATGAAGCAAGGCAACAGCAAAGGCAATATGGCATCTAAAGTTGTGGTAACTGAGTTTGGTGATTTTCAGTGTCCTGCTTGTGCCAATGTCGAGGAGATACTCAAGCAGAGTGTATGGCCGCAGTATGGCGAGAAGGTAGGATTTGTATTCAAACATTTCCCGCTGACTCAGATTCACAAGAACGCATTGAGCTCTGCTTATGCGTCAGAAGCGGCTGCCGTGCAGGGCAAGTTCTGGGAAATGCATGACATTCTTTATGCCAAGCAGACAGAATGGAGTGAGCTAGCTGACCCGCAAAGCAAATATGAAGGGTACGCCTCGCAGCTTGGTTTGGATGTGGCGAAGTTCAAACAAGACATGAAGTCCAAAGCGACCAAGGACAAAGTAGAAAATGACAAAAAGCTAGGCGAAGACCTGAAGCTACCTGGCACCCCGAGCTTCTTCGTGAATGGTGTGCTCGTGGAGCTGAATGCTATCACTGATTTAACAAATGCAATTGAAAAAGCTCTCGCGCAATAAACTCATCGCTGGCATTATGGTCGTCCTGGCGTCACTCGGACTACTTGATGCTGCACTGCTAACCCAGCAGCATTATAGCGGCAAAGTTTTACCATGTTCGATTACGCGAGGTTGCGAAACTGTCCTGACGAGCAAGTATTCAGAGGTTTTTGGCATCCCTGTTGCCCTGTTCGGTGTGGCATTTTATGTTGGGATGCTGATTTTGGCACTCTACTATATACAACTCCAACACGTCTGGCTCAAAAGAGTACTGTTGCTCGGTGGAATCGTTGGTTTTGTAAGTTCAATGGTGCTTGTGTATATCCAGGGCGCCATAATTGGGGCCTGGTGTCAGTACTGCTTGCTCTCAGCTCTTAGCTCGACACTATTGCTCATATTGAGCGGGCTACTATTTACAACCAAGGAGGATACAGCGCATGAAAAAGCTTGAACACATTATTGAGTTTTACGGTGAGACCTGTCCGCATTGCATTGCACTTAAGCCGATTGTCAAAGGACTCGAGAAGGATCTTGGGGTTGAAATTCGAAAATTGGAAGTGTGGAACGACGACAAGAATAAAAAACTCATGATGGAGTACGAAGACATTATCGGAGATGCCTGTGGTGGCTTTGCTGCAGTACCGGCACTGGTAAATACCAAGACCAAGCAGGCACTTTGCGGCATGCACGACGCCAAAGACATCCAGGCCTTGATTGAGGGAGCTGACTGTAGTGGTAATGTTTGTAAGCCGCATACCAAAGTCTAGCTAGATTCGTTTGAAGGCTTACGCCTAAAAGAGTACAATGTAAGCATAAGAACTGAGAACTAAAGGAGGGTGCATGGCGCTAATACGCGTTGCTATTAATGGTTTTGGTAGAATCGGTCGTAATGCGTTTAAGTTGGCGATGGCGAATCCCGCCCTGGAAGTTGTTGCGATTAACGACCTAACCGATACAGCTACCTTGGCACACTTGCTGCGTCACGACAGTAACTATGGCGAGTATCATGCAGAAGTTGTCGCCGGTGACGGCTTTATAACCGTAGCGGATAAAAAGGTACAAGTAACCGCTATAAAGGAGCCCAATAAGCTGCCTTGGGACAAGTTAGGCGTTGACGTTGTCATAGAGTCGACCGGTCGTTTTACTGAATACGAAGATCTGAAGCTACACCTTGCGGCGGGTGCCAAAAAAGTCGTTCTCTCGGCACCCGAAAAGGACGACACTCATGGTGACACCTACGTGATTGGTGCGAATGAGCATCAGCTCAAAAGTGATCATAAAATTATCTCAAATGCTTCCTGTACAACCAACTGTATTGCCCCTGTGATGGCAGTACTCGAGCAGGAGCTTGGCGTAGCAAAGTCGCTTATGACGACTGTGCATTCATATACGGCTAGTCAGATGCTTCAGGATGGGCCGGCCAAAGACTTACGCGAAGCACGGGCTGCGGCACAGAATATTGTACCTACAACCACCGGGGCGGCGATTGCTGCCGCACTTACCGTTCCTAGTCTGAAGGGTCACTTTGATGGTTTGAGCGTTCGGGTGCCATCGCCAGTCGTGTCATTAAGCGACATTACCTTTGTGGCCAAACGAAAAACATCGATCGAAGAAGTGAATAAGATTTTACGTCACGCAGCAGCTACGAGCCACCGAGGCATTATCGAAGTAACAGACCAGGAGCTCGTCTCAGTTGATTTTAAAGGTAACCCGCATTCCGCAATAGTCGATGCCAAACTGACCAACGTGGTAGATGGCGATTTGGTCAAGGTTGTAGCTTGGTACGACAACGAGTGGGGCTATTCGAATAGGCTTGTAGAAATGGTCGAGCTGGCGGGTAACTCGATAAAAAAGTAATGAAAGTTTATATTGCCTCTGACCATGCTGGATACACCAAGAAGCAGCATTTAGCAGACAGGCTGTCGAGTGAGTTCGTCGTTATAGATTTGGGCCCAGAGCAGCTCAACCCTGGTGATGATTATCCAGTTTTTGCTGAACGAGTTGCCCGGGCAGTAGTAGATGACGTGGGCTCGATGGGCGTCTTGGTGTGCGATAGCGGCCAAGGTATGGAGATAGCGGCCAATAAGGTCGACGGCGTAAGGGCTGCCGTGGCATGGAACGAGCACATTGCCTATGAGACGCGTAGAGATAATGATAGTAATGTCCTGAGCCTTCCGGCGGCCGAGTTGAGTGAGGATGAAATGCTCAAGATTGTCCGAACTTGGCTAGCAACGAAATTTTCTGACGAGGACCGGCACAAGCGGCGACTAGAAGAGATCAAGGATATCGAGGAGAGTAATGGCTAAAATCGTACCCGCGATACTGGCTTCTAACCCGGAAGAGTACCAGCAAAAGATACGACTGGTACGACAATTGACTGATCGTTATCAGCTTGACGTGATCGACTCAGAATATGCGGATAACCCGACATTAGATTTACGTCAAATTGAGCCACGCAGGGATATGCTCTGCGATGTACACCTTATGTCCAGGCGGCCGCTTCATTACCTTAACGACATCCTGGCACTTAAGCCACACATGGTTATCTTTCAGTATGAAGGTGCGGAGGATCTTGTATCTGCACTTGAGAAGGTTAAGGCGCGCGGGGTTCTGGTAGGCCTTGCGCTTAACCCGGCTACAGAGGTGGATGAAGTTGGTTCGTTATTGCCACAGATTGATCATGTTCTTATCATGGCCTATACTGCAGGCTTTGCCGGCCAAACACTACAGCCTAAGGTGTTGAAAAAAGCTGATACTACTAGACAACTGGCCCCAACGCTTGAGGTCGGACTCGATGGTGGGGTTAGTGAAGATACGCTTGCGAAAATTGCCAAGGCTAAATTTGACGTTGTTAATACAAATTCTTATCTCTTTGGCTCTGACGATGTATTGAGTCGCTATTCCGAGTTGATGGAAGCCCTAGCATGAATCGACTGAGTACTAAACAACTAGAGTTGAAGGCAACTGCGATTCGAGAGGACGTTATTCAAATGCTTTTGGCGGCTGGCAGTGGTCATACTGCTGGACCTCTTGGCATGGCAGATGTAGTGACTGCACTTTACTTCGAAGTTCTGAATCACGATCCGAAGAAGCCACGCTGGAAAGGTCGTGATAGACTTGTCCTGTCTAACGGACATATCGTGCCGGTTCTTTACGCGGCTTTGGCAGAATCTGACTATCTTCCAAAGTCTGAGCTGTTGACTCTTCGTAAGTTCGGTAGTCGCTTACAGGGTCACCCAGAGCGACTTCGTCTGCCAGGACTCGAGACGACGAGTGGTCCGCTGGGATCTGGGCTGAGTCAGGCCATTGGAATGGCGCTCGGCTTACGCATGGATGACAGTAGAGAACAGCGGGTATATTGCTTGACCGGAGACGGGGAGCTCGATGAAGGTAATATATGGGAGGCAGTTATGCTGGCGGGGAAGCAGCGCTTGTCTAACCTGACAGTAATTATTGATCGAAATAACATCCAAATTGATGGCCCGACCGAAGACGTTATGCCGCTTGAACCGTTGGCTATGAAATGGCAGGCGTTTAATTGGCATGTGATCGAGATCGATGGCCATAACTTCGAGGAGATTATTGCGGCTTGCAACTTAGCTAAAGCCGTTTATGAGCGCCCAACATGCATTATAGCTCACACTATTCCTGGCAAAGGCGTTGATTTCATGCAAAACGATTTTCGATGGCACGGCTATGATCCTGCCGGTGATCGCGAGAAACAGCGTCGCGACTATCACGCAGCGCTCGAAAAACTCAGAACTCTTAACGGGCAGATTAGGAGTGAACACGAATGATCCAGCCATCTCAGCATTTGAATCCTGATATATACTCAGACAAACTTGAGCATGCTCCGACGCGGCGTGGTTTTGGTGAAGGATTGCTTGAGGTAGGCAAGAGTGACAGTAGCGTGGTTGCACTATGTGCTGATTTAACAGAGTCAACTCAAATGCAGTTGTTTCGTGATGAGTTTCCAGATCGTTTTATTGAGGTTGGTATAGCCGAGCAGAATCTTGTAACTGTGGCCAGTGGGCTAGCCGCTGTTGGCAAAAAGCCGTTCGTGAGTAGCTATGCGGCTTTCTCGCCCGGTCGTAATTGGGAACAAATTCGTACGACGATTGCTCTGAACGATCAGCCAGTTGTAATCGTCGGATCACATGCTGGCTTGTCGGTTGGTCCAGATGGCGCTACTCACCAGATGCTCGAAGACATAGCACTGATGCGTGTGCTGCCAAATATGACCGTACTCGTGCCGGCCGACATTCATGAAGCTCGCAAGGCTGTCTTGGCTGTTGCAAACTTAGGCCACCCTGCCTACATTCGCCTAGCACGCGAAAAAACCGCTGTCATAACTACTCCCGAGACACCTTTTGAGATTGGTAAGGCACAAATACTTCATGAAGGCGAAGACGTGGCAATTTTTGCATGCGGCCCATTGCTGCACGAAGCTCTATTGGCCGCTCGGGCGCTCGAGCAGGCTGGCGTGAGGGCAGAAGTAGTTAACGTGGCAACCATCAAGCCCCTAGATGAATCAACTATCATTGCAAGCGTACGCAAAACGGGCGCAGTAGTAACCGTAGAAGAAGGCCAGGTCGCTGGTGGTCTAGGAGGTGTCATTGCAGAGTTATTGGTTGAGCAGCTACCCACGCCGCTTCGCCGCATAGGGGTTGCTGATAAGTTCGGTCAGTCTGGCAATGTAGCCCAACTTTGGCAGGCTTATGGCCTCAATGCTGAAGCTATTACCACCGCTGCTCAGGATGTAGTAAAAAGGAAGGTGATATGAAGACTGACGTGCTATGTGTTGGCCCTGCCTACGCCGAGATTGTCTATACTACAAAAACTTTTGAAGTTAGCTTGTTACCCGAACGCATCCGAACGCTCGTGAATAACCATGCTTCAGTTGAGGCTAATGAAGTAATTTTTGGCGGTGGCGGCGGTGGATACATTGCAGCCCTCACCTGCGCACGGCTTGGCCTGAACGTCGCATTGGCCACTCAAGTCGGCCAGGACAATCTTGGCTGTGAACTCTTGCGTAAGCTGAGTAGTGCTGGCGTGCATACCGAGCCATCAGAGCAAACCACACAATCTGCTACGAGCATCTGTACACTTCTTCGTTCTGCCAAGGACGACCTCTTTGCCATTAGTAGCAATGATAACAAGCGGAGTTATGGCAAGGCCTTTGTGACTGGTTTGCCGAGTAGAGCCTGGCTTTACCTTAGTGGTCCATTCGCTGATTTGGGCGACCTCAAGCTCTTGTTGTCGTCAGCTGCGAAAGCAAAAACGCTTGTAGCTATTAGGCTGACGAGTCGTGATTTGTCGAATGCCCGTCGTATTCTAAAACATTTAGCAATGGCCGACATTTGTTTTTTCGATCGTGATGATGCGGAAATGTTAACGCACCAGACCGATGTGCGCTCAGCGCTTGGCTCATTGCGGGCGAGTGGGCTGAAGACGATCGTGGTACTTGATGATACGAAATACGCCCATGGCCTTCATGATGGTTTTTATTATGAAACCAAACAACGCTCAACTTTAAAACGGATTAATGAGACGGGCATGAGCGAAGCTTTTGCGCCTGCTTTTTTGGCAAGCTACTTGCGCGAGCCTAACTTTGAAGATGCCTTGAGTTTTGGGCTTCATACGGCTCGTTCAGTGGCGCACTTTGTTGGTTCCGAAGCTGGCATCCCAAAGAATATCCCACAGAGACATGGGAAAGTACGGAAGAACTTCATATAATGACTAATGGAGGGCAGCATATGCATTATGGACTTGATGTTTTAGCAGTTGGAGATGTGGTGACTGATGCTTTTATTCGGCTAGGCAAGCACGAGGCCGAGATTGATAAAGACAGTCGGGATCGTCATCCGTTGTTATGTATGACCTATGGCTCGAAGATACCTTTTGAAGAGGCGATCATTATTCCTGCAGTCGGGAATAGTGCCAACGCAGCGGTTGCGAGTGCACGGCTAGGCTTGCGGGTTGGTTTTTATAGTAATGTCGGTGATGATCAGGTGGGCAAAGATATTATTCGGGCATTAAACCGCCACGATATCTCCACGGAGTATGTACACATTAACCACGGTATGAAGTCAAACTATCACTATGTACTGTGGTATGGAGCCGACCGAACAATTTTGATAAAGCATGAAGACTACAAATACGCCTGGCCAAACATCACTTCCTATAACAAGCCGGCCTGGATATATTTGAGCTCTGTCGGCGAGGCTGCCGATGGTTTGCATGATGAGATTGCCGACTACCTTGTGCAGAACACTGACGTTAAGTTAGCTTTCCAGCCAGGCACCTTCCAGATGAAACTTGGTCCACAGCGTCTGAAGAAGCTCTATGCATCCACCTATCTCTTGGCTTGTAATCTAGAGGAAGCTCAGACAATAACGGGACAAAAGTCTTCGAACCCAGCGTCTTTGATCAAGAAACTCCATGAACTTGGACCGAGCGTCGTAGTGGTTACAGATGGTCCGAAGGGATCCTATGCTTCCAATGGCGATCAGCTTTGGTCGATGCCGATCTACCCAGATCCAGACCCCCCTTTGGAGCGAACTGGGGCAGGGGATGCCTATACATCAACTTTCGTTGCTGCTTTGGCGCGGGGCGAAAATATTCCTACGGCGATGGCATGGGGGTCGATTAACTCTATGAGTGTAGTCCAGAAGGTTGGTGCTCAGGCCGGTTTACTTACTAAGCACGAGATTGATGGATTTATGCAGCAGGCACCAAAAGACTTTTGCGCAAAACTGGAAGGCAAATCGTGATCTATGATGTTGCAATAATTGGTGCCGGCCCAGCGGGTATGACGGCTGGTGTATACGCAGCCCGCAAAAAACTTAAAACAATCTTGCTTAGTAAGGATATCGGAGGGCAGGCTGCCTGGAGTAGTGATATAGAAAACTACCTTGGTTTCAGCATGATTACTGGCGCTGATTTGGTAGCTAAATTTGAGCATCATCTTGAAAAGTTTAAAGATGATGTGGAGCTACGGATTTTGCAACAGGGCGTCAGTGGCATAGTTAAGCACAAGGATGGCTTTGAGGTAGCGGCTGATGGCAAGAAGATACACGCCAAAGTTGTTATTGTATCTGGCGGCAAAGTCCCTAGGCATTTAGGAGTACAGGGTGAGGATGAGTTCTTGAATAAAGGCGTGACGTACTGCGCATGGTGTGATGGTCCGATCTTCGCCGGCAAAGACATTGCTATCATCGGTGGCGGTAATTCAGCGCTCGATGCCGCTCTGAACGTCGCTAAGATAGTTGGCCAAATTTATATCGTGAACAACACCCCGGCTTTGACGGCCGATCCAATTATGATTGAAAAAGTACGTGGCTTTCACAACATCCGCATCATTAATAATGCCGAAGTAGTCAAGGTTGCTGGAGCGAAGTTTGTGAATTCTATAGAGATTAAAGACCACGAAAAAGGGACTCACAAAACCCTGCATGTCGAAGGGGTCTTTATTGAGATCGGGTCTTTGCCGGCCACTGATTACCTCAAAGATTTTTTGAAGCTTAACGAACAAGGTGAGGTAGTGGTTGATAAATACAATATGACGAGTGTGCCTGGTGTATTTGCTGCCGGTGACATCACTGATGTGGTAGAAAAACAAGTTATTATTGCTGCTGGCGAGGGTGCCAAGGCAGCTATCCAGGCCGCTCAATATTTGAGTCGACTCTAGAGGCTAGAAGCCCGAAAAAGTCTGTGCTATACTATACTTGTTAAAGTAAGGGTCTACCATGAACCGTGATGATAATCCAGTAATCGTATACACCACTCCAACTTGCCATTTCTGTGGGGCAGTTAAAGAGTATCTAAAAGATAAAAAGGTTGCATACAAGGAAGTTAATGTGCAGGCTGACCCAGCAGCGGCCGACGAAATGATTAAGAAATCGGGACAAATGGGCGTGCCGGTAATCGACATTGACGACCAGATTGTGATCGGCTTTAATAAGCCTAAGCTCGATGAATTGCTCACCGCGGCATAACCATAGGCAAAGCACTAAAAACAGCTGAGCTTTTTTTGCTCTGCCACCAATGCCCGCTGCTCGCCACTTTGCTATGATAGTCTCATAGGGTGAGTTTAGGTTTAGTCGCAAGACGCGCAGGAGCTGGAGGCATACAAATACACCGACATCGTATTAAAGCGAGTCGGTTTTTTGTAATAGGACGGTTTTGGTGTTGATAGCTTATAATGATGATATGTCACTATTTCATCTCCAGTCTAAATATCAGCCAAGCGGCGATCAGCCAGAAGCAATTAGGGCCTTGCAGGACGGACTCGATCAGAGCATGCGCGAGCAGACGCTACTCGGTGTAACGGGTTCGGGCAAGACGTTTACTATGGCAAATATCATTGCTCAGGCTGGTCGACCTACTCTGATATTGAGCCATAACAAAACCTTGGCGGCTCAATTGTATGGTGAGTTTAAAGAGTTTTTCCCTAATCACGCCGTGCACTACTTTGTAAGTTATTTTGATTACTACCAGCCAGAAGCCTACATAGTACGGAGTGATACGTACATAGAAAAGGATAGTGCGATCAACGAAGAGATTGATCGCTTGCGGCACGCCGCTACGAGTTCACTTTTGAGTCGTCGTGATGTCATCATCATCGCATCGGTGAGTTGTATTTATGGCATTGGTAGTGTGACTGATTATGCAGACATGACTATGCACTTGAAAGTCGGCGAGGTGCGTAAGCGAGACAAAATGCTTCGCCAGCTTAATGACATTCAATACGCTCGCAACGATACGAGTTTCGAACGTGGTGTGTTTAGGGTGCGAGGTGAAAACGTAGATGTTTTTCCAATTGGGGAAGAAAACGCCTATCGACTGGAGTTCTTTGGTGACACGCTTGAGCGCATCGTTCAGATAGATCCACTGACGGGCGAGATTACCAAGTCGCTAGATGAGCTGAGTATTTATCCGGCCAAGCATTATGTAACGCCACGTGAGCAGCTTGAGCGAGCAATGGAAAAAATTCGAGCTGAGGCACAGGAGCGTGTGGCGTACTTTAAAGCAAACGATCAACACCTCGAAGCCCAGCGACTGGAGAGCCGTATTAAATACGACCTTGAGATTATGCAGCAAACTGGCTTCGTGAAAGGGATAGAAAACTATTCTCGTTATTTAACGAACCGCGAACCTGGCGACCAACCTGCTACACTCATGGATTACTTCCCTGATGACTATCTAATGTTTGTAGACGAGTCGCACATTACGCTCCCGCAAGTCAGGGGTATGTTTAATGGTGATCGGGCCCGCAAGGAAGTACTGGTTGAGCATGGCTTCCGTCTTCCATCAGCCTTGGACAATCGGCCGTTGACGTTTACGGAGTTTGATCGTCATATTAATCAAGCAATTTATGTTTCTGCCACCCCAAATGAATATGAGCTCAGTCGATCTGGTAAGGTGGTAGAGCAAATTATTCGACCAACTGGCTTGCTTGATCCGATTATCGAAGTTCGCCCGGTAGAACACCAGGTGGATGATTTGATAGCCGAAATCCGTAAGCGTATCGGCAAAGGACAGCGATCGCTGGTAACTACACTTACTAAGCGCATGGCGGAAGACCTCACAGAGTACCTGCAGGATATCGGTATCAAGGTTCAGTATCTACATAGTGACGTGTCGACCTTTGATAGGACGGATATTCTGCGCGATTTGCGGCTAGGTGTATACGACGTAGTGGTAGGTATTAATCTTTTGCGTGAAGGACTCGATTTGCCCGAGGTGAGCTTGGTAGCGATAATCGACGCTGACAAGGAAGGCTTCCTGCGCAGTGAAAGCTCACTGATCCAGACGATTGGTAGAGCAGCGCGTCACCAAGAGGGCACGGTGATTATGTATGCGGATAACATGACAGGTTCGATGGAGCGAGCTATCAAAGTCACTCGGGATCGTCGCAAGGTGCAAGAGGACTACAATGCTAAGCACGGCATTACGCCGGCCAGTATTCGCAAGGCTATTGAAGAACGTATGCACGAGGAGCTGGAGGCTGAGAAGGCTGACGTGAAGGTGATCGACTTTGCCAAAGTACCGAAGGATGAGCTGAAGTACCTGCAGCGCCAGTTGAAGGAACAAATGCAGCTTGCGGCTGCCAATCTGCAGTTTGAGAAGGCGGCCGAATTACGGGATCAGCTTGGAGAAATCGACGATATAATTCAAGGAAAGAGGATGACTAAATGAGCTTGCAAGGTCCTGAACAGTCCGGAGTAAGGGTTGAGAAAACCAAACTAGCAATGGCTAAGGACACAGTACAAGAACTTAATAAAATTGCTTCAGAAACGCAACGCCGCGAACAAGCATGGAGCGAGTATGCTGGCTATGGTTCAGAATATCAGCGTCGCAATGATGAGCGTGTTCGCATCGGTAGGGCTAAAATTGATCACTTCGGTGGCGATGCCTTGACGATGATCGCTAGTATTAACACAGAAAAACTTGATCCTGCAACTGGCCAAAGAGCAGAGAATCAAAGAGCCAGAGGGCTAGTAGAGGGTAAGGCAGCCGACCTACATGATTACAATCCCGAATCACAAAATCATGCAGATATTGAGGCGGCCTATCTTGATTACCTTGAGGCAACTCCACCTGATCAGCGTTTAGTTGTTTTTGAAGGTGATGAGCGTAGTGAAGCTGATACTCCCGACAGGGACGCTGCAATTGATGCTGCTAGTGAGACGGGCATGATGCAGTTTTTTGCTCGACGCGATGGCGTACCAGCAGTGAGTGGTGAACCCAGTGATGCCGAGATTGCTCAATACACCGAAGCCCGTGGCGTGTCTCCGGAGGAACTTACCCTTGTGCTCATGCTCCGTAATTTAACTCATGACATAAGCAAGCCTTTGCCGGAAGATATATCCCTTCAGGTTTACGGTGAAGCAGCAGTTAACGGATCGCCTGGCTTCCAGCATATTCCAGATACAGACAAGGATCGAATGATAGAACAGAACCCTGAAATTATTGAAGCGCTTAAGGACCAAGCACGATCATTAGTCATGAATATGAACGAACATTTGGCAGAACTGGGTCTTCCGCAATTTGCCATTCGCGAGGATGGCACAATTGGTTTTAGTTCCGTAGAGGATCGTGCTGCCTTGGCTAAAGCATGGGATCCACGATCAGATGGCCGACTAGCCGAGATCCATACCATTATCACTGAGGCGCGCGATCGTCACATCTTCGACCTTATTACTCAGGCAATTACTGACGGCAAGAAGCCCTTCGTAGTATACGGAGGGTCGCACGTGATGAGCCTAGAGCCAGCCTTTGAAGCATATTTTGCAAATCAGTCGCCCTAGTACACTTGAAAAACACCGTGTTTATGTGTATAGTTAAGCGTTGATTTAACAAGTGAGGATAGGGCATATATGGCTGATAAAATCGTCATTAAGGGTGCTCGCGAGCACAACCTCAAAAACATAGACCTCGAAATACCCCGCGATAAACTGGTGGTGATTACGGGTCTCTCCGGCTCCGGAAAATCCTCACTTGCCTTTGATACTATCTATGCTGAAGGTCAGCGCCGGTATGTCGAGAGCTTGAGTGCCTATGCCAGGCAGTTCCTTGGCTTGATGGAAAAGCCCGACGTTGATCAAATCGAGGGCTTGAGCCCAGCTATTTCGATCGACCAGAAGTCAAGTTCGCGTAATCCACGTTCGACCGTAGCCACGGTAACGGAAATATACGACTACCTACGTTTGCTTTTCGCGCGCATTGGTGTGCCGCATGATCCCACTACCGGCGAGGTCTTAACCAAGCAAACTCCAGCCCAGATTGTTGATTCGATTCGTCAGTACCCCAAAGGAACCAAGATCGTTATTTTAGCTCCAATCGTGAAGGACAAAAAGGGCGAGCATCGGCATTTGCTTAGCGAAATCCAAAAAGCTGGCTATTCGCGGGTACGCCTAAATGGCACTCTCATGCCGATTGACGAAGTTCCAGAGCTTGACCGCCAGAAGAAGCACACCATTGAGGTGGCAGTGGATCGTATGACGCTCGACCCCGAAGAGCCACAGCAAAGATTGGTGGAATCAGTTGAGCAGGCGCTGCACTTGGGTGAAGGTGTTATTACTGTGCAGGATCATGACACGGGCGAAGAGCGAGTCTTTAGCGAACACTACACTACTGCTGACTCGGGCTTTTCATTACCCGAAATCGAGCCAAGGCTGTTTTCATTTAACTCCCCACACGGAGCTTGTCCGAAGTGTACAGGGCTCGGCTCATTACTTATTGTTGACCCCGATATGGTGATTCCAAATCGCCGCTTGAGTGTTGTGGAGGGCGCTATTCGGCCGTGGAGCCGTACGACTTCGCGCATGACGTGGTATACCAAGCTGCTCGAGGCTGTGGCAGAGAAGCACAAGTTCAAACTCGACGTTCCGGTCGAAAAACTCAGTCCAAAGGAGATAGAAATTCTACTCTACGGCACGGGTGATGAGGAGATTGGTGTACGTGGTCCGGGCGGCCGAACCTATAAGACGACGTTCGAAGGTATTATCCCGAACTTGGAGCGACGCTATCGTGAGAGCGACAGTGACTTTGTCAAAAAAGAAATTGAGCGCTACATGACTACCCAGGAGTGTCAGGAATGTCATGGCAAGCGACTCAAGCCAGAGGTTTTAGCTATCACGGTGAACGATAAATCGATTGCCGACCTAACTGACATGGCAGTCGAGGATGCGCTTAAAACGTTTTCTGGTCTAGAGCTCAATGCCCAGGAAAAGCAAATCGCTGCACAGATTCTCAAAGAGATTAGTGAGCGGCTCAAGTTCCTTAACGATGTAGGCCTGAACTACCTTACATTGAATAGAAGTGCAAATACCTTGGCTGGAGGTGAGGCACAACGTATTCGTTTGGCTACGCAGATTGGTTCGAGCCTAATGGGTGTGCTCTACATTCTCGACGAGCCATCGATTGGACTGCATCAGCGCGACAATGACCGTTTGATCAGTACGCTGCAGCGTTTGCGTGACCTGGGCAATACCGTGATTGTGGTAGAACACGACGAAGACACTATTCGCGCCAGTGACTTTGTAGTCGACATTGGTCCACTCGCTGGTGAGCATGGCGGCGAGGTGATAGCTATTGGTACTCCTGATGAAGTCGCCAAGAGTAAAGATTCTTTGACCGGTCAGTATTTGAGTGGGACTAAGAAGATCGAGGTGCCCAAGCAGCGCCGCAAGCCGACCGACAAAAAGCTACGCATCGTGGGCGCAACCGAAAACAACCTCAAGGACGTATCGGTTGATATCCCGCTTGGCATTATGACGGTTGTAACAGGCGTGTCCGGTTCTGGTAAGTCATCACTGATTAATGACATCTTGGCGCGCAAGCTAAGCCAGGAATACCACCGTGCGCAGGAGCCAGCTGGCAAGCACCAAGAGATTCTAGGCACAGAGCATTTGGATAAAGTTATCGACATCAACCAGTCGCCAATTGGCCGTACGCCGCGCTCTAATCCTGCCACCTACACAGGAGCCTTTACCGACATCCGTGATTTGTTCGCCATGGTGCCGGAAGCCAAGATTCGTGGCTATAGCTCTGGTCGATTTAGCTTTAATGTAAAAGGTGGCCGCTGTGAGACCTGTAAAGGTGACGGTATAATCAAGATCGAAATGCACTTTTTGCCTGACGTGTATGTGACATGCGAGACGTGCCATGGCAAGCGCTATAATCGTGAAGCACTCGAGATTCTGTATAAGGGCAAAACGATTGCCGATGTCCTAGAGATGACGGTAGATGACGCTTGTGACTTCTTTGGTAACATCCCAGCCGTATACCGTAAGCTTGAAACGCTGCGCAGCGTTGGCTTGGGCTATATTCGATTAGGGCAATCTGCCACCACGCTCTCAGGCGGGGAGGCGCAGCGCATTAAGCTGGCAAGTGAGCTGTCCAAGCGGGCTACTGGCCGAACCCTCTACATTTTGGACGAGCCAACCACTGGATTGCACTTTGAAGACGTCAAGAAGTTGCTCGAAGTACTCAACGCGCTTGTAACCATGGGCAATTCGATGCTGATCATCGAACACAACCTAGACGTTGTGAAGTGTGCCGATTGGTTGATCGATCTAGGCCCCGAGGGCGGAAGCGGCGGCGGCATGGTGATTGCCGAGGGCACACCAGAGCAGGTCGCCAAGGTGGATAAATCTCACACCGGCCAATACTTACAGAAGCTGCTTAAATAGAACTTGCGTACTTAAAACAGAAACACCACTCGTTCTGAGTGGTGTTTTCGTAATCCCGACCTAAACCTAGACGGTGTCTAAACTTGGGTCGGGGCCGGAGGTACGAAGCGTCGTTGCTTCTTGGTGTACCTCCGGCGAGCCGACTACTTCTTCTTGCCGTGCTTCGGCGGCTCCTGCCCCTTGGGCTGCTGCATCCGGGCGCGGATGGCCCGGTCGCGAGCCGACTTCTCGGCCTTGCGCGGGTCCTTGCCCTTGCCCCGACGGCCACCGTCGCTCCCGGAGGAGCTGCGGTGGATGTTCGTCAGGTGCTTGGCCACACCCCGGAGCTGTCCGATGTGGACGCTCTTGCCCTTGCCGGCGAGGATCTTGTCGATCGCGCGCTGGCTGTCGGGGCGGAGGTTGCTCCAGCCGACGATGACACCCATGAAGTACGAGTCCTCGATCAGGGGCTTGATCTCGGCGATCAGCTGCTCCTTCTCGGTCTCCTCGGCCTCCTTGACGTCGAGCTCGGCGATGACCCGCTCGAGGACCGCGTTGCGGGCCTCGGTGCGGGTGCGGCTGGCCTCCTTCAGCTCGGCCACGAGTGCCTTGCGGATGTCCTCTCGGACGAAGGCCTTCCACAGCGCCGTCTGCACGGTGCCGTTCAGCCACAGCCGGTTCAGGCGCCCCAGGGCGCTCTGAGCCGACTTCTCCTGCTTCAGCTGCTCGCGCAGCTGGAAGAGGTTCTTCGTGGCCTGCGGGTGGGTCCCGAACAGGTGCTTGGCCGCCTCGGCCGTCTCCGACCAGGCCAGGGCCTCGTCGACGGTCTGGAACCGGACGCCACCGGCGATGGCGATGATGATCGCCTCCTTGGCGGTGTCGGTCGCGGTGATCGCGAGGGTGGACTGGGACTGGATGTCTTCGGTGGTGGCCATGCGGCTCTCCTGTGAGTCTTTGGATTGGATTTCCGCTGGCAGACTCTTGGCCAGTACGGATAGCCGCAAAGCAAGGGGGCTGCTTCACAGGTATCCGCAGACCAAGAGTCAATAGTCACTAACAAATAAGTAGTCGGTTGTAAATGTGCACTCAAGGTTGTAACAACGTTGAGCGTGATAAGTATGATAGCACAGATAGAATAAAATGTCAATACTCTATGACAAAAATATATTAACAAAAGGGAAGGGGTCGCAGCAACCTGATGGTTACTGCGACCCCTTAGGGCCGCTCGAGTGGCTTGGTGTTGTGTTCGGCGGCAATCTGACGCAGGATGCGCTCGCGCTCATGTCCGCCGTTGTCTTCGACGCTCCCCAGCGATCGTTGTACGAGCAGCGAGAACAGCTCTTCATTCAACTTGGGGCCGAAGGTGTGAACCCCCTGGTCGTAGAGGGCTGCGATGTGAGCCTCTGCATCAAGGAGCTCCCATGGCCGTTCGTCACTTGGTTCTGCACCTGCGTGCATCTCGGTAGCTTCAAGCATCTCGCGCTGGGCTACCAGGATGTCGATCAGCGTGAGTGCCAACTGCGGCACCAGGCTGTCGTGCTGGTCGCGCAAGGCATGTTGCAGTTGGGCTGTAAGGGACTTTTGGGTAAGGATTTTGGCCTCCAGGGCTCGGACTGACGGGACAAATAGATTATAGACCTCGGCAAATAGTTATGCAATGCATATTAGAATCTAGCAATAGTTGTTATAATGTTACGGATGAATCAACATCTCAAAGAAAAACTTAAACAACTCCCGATGAACCCCGGGGTGTATCTATATAAAGATGTGCAGGGAAATATTATCTACATCGGTAAGGCATCTATCTTAAAGCGCAGGGTGTCTTCGTATTTTAAAAAAAAGCACCAAGATACGAAAACCCCAATATTGGTTGAAAACATCGCGGATGTTGATTGGATCGTAACGAGCTCAGAGATCGAGGCGTTGTTTTTGGAATCCGAGCTCGTTAAGCGACATAAGCCGCTCTATAACGTAGAATTGCGAGATGATAAAAACTTCCTATATATCAAAGTTACGACCCAAGAAGACTTCCCCAGAGTTAGCTATGTGCGTAGGCCGCAGGATGACAAGGCGACGTATTTTGGCCCATTCATATCTGGCGGCAGTGTGCGTTCTGCTATGCGCTACTTGCGTAGGATATTTCCGTACATTACCGACGCTGCTTGGCCCAGGGTAAGTGCCCTACAGCACCAGATTGGTGTTTCACCACCACCAGACATTAGCTCGGCGGACTATCGGGCGAATCTACGCAAGCTGATGATGATATTGCGAGGTAACAGTACGAAGCTTATTCGCGAGATAGAGCGTGCCATGAAGCAGGCGTCAAAAGCCAATCGGTTTGAAGAAGCAGCCAAACTACGCGATCAGTATTTAGCACTGCTATCGTTGTCGCAAAAGAGTGTGTTTGGCAAAGAAGAGACCTTTGATTTAACACTGGACCAGGCCCTTAATGGTTTGAGCGATAGGTTTGGCTTAACTGGTCCACCGAAGCGCATTGAGGCCTATGACATATCGAACTTTGCGGGTGGTGATGCAGTAAGTAGTATGATCGTGTTTACCAATGGCCTGCCCGATCAGCGTGAATACCGCCATTTTAAAATGCGTACCAAAGGTCCAAATGATTTTGCTATGATGGCGGAGACGATGCGACGACGCTTTAGCGGCAAGCATGATTGGCCTAAGCCGGATCTTATACTGATTGACGGCGGCAAAGGTCAGCTTTCGGCCGCGAGTGAGGTGCTCGAAGAACTCGGCGTAAACATACCGCGCTTTGGATTGGCCAAGAGGCACGAAGAGGTTGTGCGAATTAAGGATCAGGTATCTAGTAGGGCAATCATAAAGCCACAAGAAGACGATGAGCTACTGGAGGAAGAAGTATTTACTACCTTGCGCATACAGCACAGTTCACCGTCCCTTCAGCTATTACAGCGCGTGCGCGATGAGGCACATCGGTTTGCGGTAAGTTACCACACACATCTGCGGGATAAGCGCACCAAGACATCGCTATTGGATGGCATACCTGGTGTCGGCCCTGTGACGCGCCGTAAACTAGTGCGTAGTTTTGGCAGTGTGACCGGGGTTCGTCAGGCGTCTGTAGAGGAATTACGAGTCATCGTTGGTGCAAAGGCCGAGCTGGTTTTCGAAGCCATTCACAGTCAGGAAAGTTAATCCACTAACCTGCCATATGGTATAATGAAACAATGTTAAAGCGCTTTTTATATAGCTGGGCAGTGAACTTTATTGGCCTCACCATCGCCGCTCAATTGTTTTCAGGCATACAGTATCAGGACAAGTTACGCGTACTCGTGGTAGCGAGTTTGGTTTTTGGTCTGGTTAACGCGTTAATCCGACCTTTAGCAATCATTCTTTCGCTGCCAGCGATTATGCTCACACTCGGTCTTTTTACGCTCGTTATTAATACTGGAATGCTGTATTTGACCAGTGCTATATATGAGCCATTTAATATCACCTCGGTCTGGTCGGCTCTTGGAGCGGTTATGATCGTTTGGCTTGTTAACTACACTGCCATTAGCCTAATGAAGGAGCAAAAATCATGAAGCAAATTCTACAGTATATTACCCTCGTGAGTGCCTTGCTACTGACGGTGGTCATATTGCTACAAAACCAGGGTGCAGGCCTGGGTGGTGCTTGGGGTGGGGAAGGTAACTTTTACCGATCTAAGCGTGGCGCCGAAAAGGCATTGTTCATTGGCACAATTGTAATCGCAACTGTTTTTGTAGGAAGTTTATTGGGCGGTTTAATCATTAAGTAATGTGGTCCTATCTCAAATTTAGATGGCATCGTCAGGGACGGCGCTTGCGTAAGCAAATTTGGGTGGGGCGTCGCTGGCTGAGCAATTATTTAGACCGGCATGTGTACGGTGCGTGGCAAAAGCTTGGGCCGCTGCGCTGGATGTTTGTGTCTTGGCTCGTGATTGTCACGATATCTATCTGGGGTGTGTTAAGCGGCATCAGTAACTTGGATTCATTTTTTATCACCACCCGGCCTGAACGAGGCGGCGTTTATACAGAAGGCTTGCTGGGTGAAGTTCGTATTCTGAATCCAATTCTGCCCGAGAACACTGCCACGAGTGATGTCAATCGATTGATCTTCAATGGCTTAACACGCATTGGTACGGATCGCAAGATTGAGCCAGATTTGGCAGAGCGCTGGGAGGTTTCGGCCGACCAAAAGAGCTACACGTTCTATTTACGTAAAGGCGTAACGTGGCATGATGGCCAGCCCTTTACTGCCAAAGACGTTGCCTTTACCGTCGCGGCGATACAAAATCCTGATAGTAAGTCGCCGTTGGCCTACAACTGGCAGGGTATCAAATACGAAATTTTGAATGAAAGAACGATTAAATTCACCCTGCCTAATAGCTACACCGCGTTCTTGTCGGCTACAACGGTTGGAATACTGCCTAGTCATTTGCTTGACTCGATTCAGTTATCAGCACTGCGGATTAATCCATTCAGCCAGAGACCAATTGGCACAGGTCCATACGTACTTGATGATTTCGGTACTGGCAAAGGACTGATTACTCTCCGCGCGTACAGCGACTATTTCCGTGGCCGACCGAGGATAGATGAGGTCCACTTTGCGCTCTATGCTACGCCAGCCGCCTTGCTCGACGGCTATGCGCGTAAGCAGATTATGGGAGTGTCCCAGCTAAATGCCACCCAGCTTGTTTCGGCACAAAAGAATGAAGCATTGAAGATCCACGAATACAGTTTGCCAGCGTACGTTGGGTTGTTTTACAACACCAAGAATCCATATTTGGCCGACCAGGTGGTACGGCAGGGTATAGCGCAGGCTGTAGACCGGGATAGTTTGATTGCTGGTTCACTTTCGAGTCGAGCAGTGCCAGTTTATTATCCTATTTTGCCCGGCCAACCTGGGTTTAACCCCAAAGCAAATCGCTACCCACACGACTTGCCTGCTGCACAACGCATTCTGCAGTCCAAAAAGCTGACTAAACCACTGCAGCTTGTGACGCTTAAATCTCCAGAATACAGTGCCGTAGCACGACAGATCGGTCAGCAGCTCGAGCTGGCTGGGCTACCGGTACAGGTTAAGGAAGTTGATATAGTTAGCTTGCAGCAAAATCATATTCGACCAAGAAACTATGATTTGCTTCTGTACGGACAGAATGCCGGTGTTGATTCGGACGTGTATTCCTTCTGGCATTCAAGCCAGATTGCAGACCCAGGGCTCAATGTTTCGAATTACAAGAACCCTGAGGCCGATAAACTACTCGAGGCTGCTCGGCTGGGTCGCGATCCGAGTGTTCGGGCTGCAAAATATGCTAGTTTCGTAGAGGTATGGGCAAAGGATGTGCCGGCGGTTTTGCTCTACAGCCCTCTGTACCTGTATGGGCAAGACGTTCGCATAGAGGGTGTCGTGAATGGCAAAATTGCTGAACCAAGTGATCGGTTAAATGGTATTGAAACTTGGTTTATGAAGCGAGTACGAGTCCTCAAGAGCGATCGGTCATAAGTCTGTACTGACCTGGGCGGGCTGTAGTACAATGCAGTAGTTCGCGAGGCTTGTGTCCAGGTATGACGCTAAACTACCTGTATAAAAATATGAGCCGCGGTGGTGCTGCGTGAAACGTAAATATGCGTAGACACCAGCGTGTCATGAGATACGAGGTCCAAGTATGACGATAAACTACTGATTTGAAATACGAGCCGCGGTGGTGGAATGGTAGACACGCTAGCTTCAGGTGCTAGTGGGAGCAATCC
>CAZCAO010000004.1:0-45737 GCA_964496815.1 uncultured Candidatus Saccharibacteria bacterium
AACCCCCGAATGCCGGCACCAAAAGCCGGTGCCTTACCACTTGGCGACGCCCCAGCGTCGTTGTCGAGTTGCGGCTTGCGTTCACGATTGTGAACTCCAGGCTCCGCTCGAAGCCTCCTTTCCAAATTTCAAACATCGACTCAACGTCGCTTCGGTTTAAAATTTGGGTAAAAAGACAGATAAAGCTTAACTCAAGAACGTTACAATCGTAGCCCAAAAAGGGGAGTTTTTCAACCTGGCGGGCGAGTAATGGGCTCGCAAATAAGGTATAATAGGGCAATGCAAAAGAAACAACTCGTATTTGACCTAGAATTTGTAACAGAAAAGTTTGAGGACCTCGACCCGGCGACACAGAAGGATCTTGGCAAAAACTTACCAGATAAAGAGACTGACCCGGCCGGTTATGCCAAAGAGTTCGCCGAAATGGAACGCCGTATGAGTTTCTCGCCACTGCTGAGCCGGATCATCGCCATCGGCGTGTATGACCCAGCCGAGGACAAAGGCGCAGTCTACTATGACGCCGGTGACACCAACCCCGAAGATAAAGAAATTGATGGGATTAAGTATGCCGCTATGACCGAAGCCGAGATGCTTGTGAAGTTCTGGGCACTTGCTGACATCACCGACGAGTTCATTAGTTTCTTTGGTCGCCGTAGTGACGCGCCATACTTGGCCATCCGTTCTGCCATTAATGGCATTAAGCCAAGCAAGGATTTAATTAGTAATCGCTATAATTCATCACACCAGTCGGGTGCGATTCATTACGACTTGGCAGAGCTGTTGAACTTTTACGGCACTGGCCTCTACAAGGGGAGCCTGCATGCATGGTGTAGGGCCTTCAACATTACGAGCCCAAAGTCGGAAACAATGAGTGGGGCAGAAGTACCACAAGCCTACCGTGATGGGCGCTACTTCGAGATTGCCAAGTATAACATGGATGATATTAAGGCGACCGCTAAGCTTTATGATTACTGGCAGCGCTACGTAAAAATGTAGATTGAAAATTAAGGAGGATACGATGCTAAAAGTTGGGGATAAGGTTCCGAGTTATAAACTACAAGATCAGGACGGTAATGAGCATACCGAAGCCGAACTAAAGGGCAAGACCACATTGGTGTACTTTTACCCTAAAGACAACACGCCAGGCTGCACGGCTCAGGCTTGCCAGTTGCGTGATAATCTAGAGGATCTTAAAAAAGACGGCGTAGAAGTAATTGGTGTGAGTGCCGATAGCGTCAAAAGCCACCGCGGCTTTGCCGACAAGTTTAAATTACCGTTTACCATTTTGGCAGATACTGACAAGGCGATGATTCAAGCCTTTGGTGCGTTTGGTGAAAAGAGTATGTTTGGTAAAAAGTACATAGGAATTACTCGATCGAGCTTCTTGATTGGGCCCGACGCGACCGTGCTTGCAGTCTGGCCAAAGGTGAAGCCACTACACCAAGTGCAAGACGTGCGTGATTGGCTGGCTGCTAACAAGTAGTTGATGGTCTGGTTCATTGTAGCTTTGGTTGTATTGAGCGGGTTTCTCTATGCTGTGTTTTTTGGTGCGCCGTACGTGCCGGCCTTTAAGCAGGACTTCGATGAGCTTTTTGACTTAGCTGGTGTTAAGAAGGGCACAGAGTTGATTGATCTAGGTAGCGGGGATGGCAAGGTATTGCTTGCGGCAGCCCAGAGGGGCGCGCAGGTAACTGGCTATGAGATAAACCCCGTGCTATGGCTAATTAGTATGTGGCGACTGCGTGAGTTTCGTGGTCGTGCTCGGGTGAAGCTAGGCTCGATGTGGCGGGCGGATCTTACCAAGGCTGATGTGGTATATATGTATCTGCATACCAAGTGGATGAACAAAATGGAACGTAAACTGAAGTCAGATATGCGCAAGGGGAGTAAGGTCGTGTCATATGTGTTCGCATTTACTGGGCTTAAGCAGATTGCGAAAACTCGCAATGCTCAGGTCTACGAACTTTGACCGTCGCTTGAGTAATCGGTACAATAATAAGGACAAAAGGAGGCCTATGAGTTACACATTTACACCTAAAGAAGTCCAGCCGCTTAAGTACAAGAGCGTACCAGGAATCAGTGAGCGCCAGTTGGCCGAGCATCATGATGTGCTCTACGCCGGCTACGTAAAGAAGTACAACGAGATTATGGAGAAGCTTGATAGTGTTGATTTGAGTGCTACCAACGCGACGTATTCGGAGCTGCGCGAGTTCATGGTGGAAAAGGCCTTCGCCCTAAACGGCGCTAAGTTACATGAGCTGTACTTCGCAAACCTCACCGACACACCAAGCGAGCCGAGCGGTAAAGCCAAGGAGATCCTGGCCAAACAATGGGGTAGCTTCGAGGCATGGCAAGAGCAGTTTGCCGCACTCGGCGTAGCTTCCCGTGGCTGGGTTGTATTGGCTTACGACTATTCGCTTGAACGATTTGATAATTATATTCTAGACGCCCATAATCAGGGCAGTATAGTCGATACGGAAATTGCCCTGGTAATGGATGTTTATGAGCACGCTTACTTCCTGGACTATGGCACAGCTCGCAAAGACTACATTACAAAGTTCATGGCGGCAATAGATTGGGAAGAAGTTAATAAGCGTGTAGCGCACCACGAAATGTAAACGAAAGGAGAATTATGTTAAAACTAAATCAATCAGCACCAGAATTTAAACAGCCAGCCTACGTTGCCGGTAAGGATTTTACGGAAATTTCTCTAAGCGATTACAAAGGAAAGTGGGTAGTACTGTTCTTTTACCCCCGAGATTTTACCTTTGTATGCCCAACCGAGATCCGAGGCTTTGCTAAGGCCGAAAAAGAGTTCTCAGAAATTGACACCGTTATCCTGGCAGCTTCGACTGACAGCGTGCATTCGCACAAAGCTTGGTTCGAGCGCGATCTCAAGGACGTAAAGTTCCCAGTGCTGGCCGACACCGCCCATACGTTAGCTCGCGATTACGAGGTATTGAATGAATCTGACGGTACTGCCGAGCGTGGTACGTTCATTATCGATCCAGAAGGTAACTTGCGCTACATTGTGGTGTCAGACGGCAACGTAGGTAGAAGCGTAGACGAAACCCTACGCGTAGTTAAGGCTTTGCAGACTGGCGGACTCTGCCCAATTGATTGGGAACCCGGCGACGCAAACTTGAAAGTATAAGGTAGGAGTATGCCACCAATTGACCCACTAGAACTCAACAACCCTGGCCCTGTTCCGCAGCCGATGCCGGTTGGCCCACAGGGCACGCCTTCGGCAGAAAAGTTAAAACGAACAAAACTTATGTTGATCGGCGTGAGCGTGGTTGCGGTAATTCTGCTGATTACAACTTTGGTTTTCGCGGCTGGTGCGTCGACCACGACCGCCCAGCTAGATGCTCGCTACAACTCCGGAGTTGAAGATGGCAAGGCCGCACAAAAGAAGGCAGATATTGCAGAGTATAATAAGGCAACCGTTAGCAGCACACGTACCTATACTGCTCCCGTTGTACATGGTAGTTTCCAGATTACGTATCCTAAAGCGTGGAATCTGTCGGTGGATTCTTCTTCATCGGTTCCTGTTGATGGTCTCGTAGATCCAGCCTATGTCAACTTGGTGTCACCCGAGCATGCTTTGAAGTTTTCTTTGCAAGACAAATCGTTTGAAAATGTTAAGAAAGACTACGATGATTTTGTACAAAAAGGCGCCAAACGTACAGAGGTGACCGTTTCAGGGATAAAAGGCTATCAATACGTTGGTAAGATCAACGAAGAAGCTAAGCAGGCAGTCGGCACAGTAACGATCGTCCCATTACGCGACAAAACAATGTTATTGCAGACAGATAGCAACGAACTATACGCCGATGCCTACAAACAAATGGTTGAGACCGCCAAACTCATACCATAGATTCTTTCAATCGATTACGCTTATGCTTGCCTGGGCTACGTAAACAACGTAGCTTAGAAGTATGAATCACAGGGTGAGTAGTATGTATATCCGTTCGACAGGTTCGTATGGCGCGTTTTTGCACTGGATTTCGCACTATTTGCAAAGTCCGCTATTGGCAGTCGCAGGTTACCTGGATATGTGTGATGATAGAGCCTACGCACGTCATCGTGCGGCGATTCTAGATGATGCCAAGTTAGCGATACAGCGCTCGCAATGGGTACTCACCAGTCTTGCATTGTTACACAGACAGCTTGACCCACAACCATCTCGGCAGTCGACTGCGACAGTCGAAAAGTTTCTGGCACGAGTCGCCCAAGAAGCCGAAATCAAGCTTATGACGCAACGGACTCGAGTTTTACCGATTGCCTGTGTGGATGAAGAAGCCGTTGTCGACGCTTTGGTATTGTTGCTACGCGCTATCAATCAGCCATTAGGTCGTAAATCTATTTTGACTTCCTATCGACAAAAGGGCAGTGAGCTCGTTGTGCATTTTGGTATTGCTAAGGGCTGGCGAGAACACACTGAACTTTTGAAGGGGCTTGTAGGTTTGGCGCCAGATCGTTATCCGCTTGCGCCTGGTCAATATACGCCTATTGCGGCGGCTTGGGTTGTACTACGATCTCAAGGTGTGCGCGTGGTCGTGCGGCCGCGTAAGCGCGCTAGCTTGGATTTATACTTGCACGTTCCGATCATGCAGCAGCTTAGTCTAGTTGATATCAGTTCTGATCTCGGTTAAGCTAAAGATAACAGGAGGCTATGTGAGTACGAAGAAAACTGTTCTTATGATCGAAGACGATGAATTGTTGGCCCGCATGTATCGACTGAAGCTGGAAATGGCCGGCTACAAAGTTGTGTTGGCCCACACGGCGCACGATGCCAAGGCTGTTTTACAGAAACACACTCCAGACGTGGTGTTACTGGATATTTTACTACCTAAAGTTAATGGACTTGTTGTACTCAAAGAACTTCGCAAGACCCCCGAAACTATGAACTGCCCAGTGATTATACTCACGAATTTGACTGGCTCTGAGGTTGATATGGATGACGAAGTTGCAGAAGCTCTTGGCGTAGTGGCGTATTTAGTAAAATCAAAAGTTACTCCCGAGCGGGTTTTGCGAGAGGTAGCCGCTGCCGCGGGTGAATAGGCGCATATGTCGTACTATAAGACACAAGGCACGCTTTTGCGCCGACACAATCTAGGTGAAGCTGATCGCATTCTTACCCTACTGACGCCCGAGTACGGCAAGATTAAGGTTGTTGCCAAAGGTGTGCGACGAGGTAAGAGCAAGATGGCCGGCCACTTAGAGCCGTTTGTTGTAGTCGATCTGCATATTGCGAAAGGTAGAAATCTCGACATTATTACTTCTGCGCGAGGTCAGCGTTATTATAACCCAGCTCATGACCAGCTTGACCAATTGGCTCTTGCTCACTTGCTACTAGAAATCTGTGACAAGGTTCTGACCGAACAGCAGCCTCAGCCTGAAGCATACGGGCTTTTGATAGAAGCGCTCGCTGGCATGGAGCAGGGAATAGACACATACGTTGTACGGCACTACTTCTACGTCCGCTTGCTGGAGGCGCTCGGTCACAAGCCCGAGATTCGAAATGACTTAATAGCACCAGAGTATTATTTGCTTCTAGAGTCTGGTATGTTGAGCAGCCAGCGCCCAGTCGAAGATGCTGCCTTGCTTCCAGTAGATGTCGTGAAGTTATGGCGGCTTATGTATGCCAATCCACTAAGTCAGGTTGCTCGTATTGCTACAGCTCGCGACCTGTCGCGCCAGGCTCAAACCAGTATTGAGCGCTTCTATAATTATCAATTTGGTTTGCGGTTTCGTTCTGAGCATATCTTGGGCTAGCTACAGATTCACCTTGGGCGTGCTTTAGGCTATAATGTGATGCATGAGTGAAAACACCCCAACCCTATCAATGGAAGAATTAGTGAGTTATGCCAAACGCCGCGGCTTTGTGTTTCAGGCTAGCGAGATCTATGGTGGCATTGCCGGGTTTTATGATTATGGTCCATACGGAGTGGAGCTCAAGAACAATCTAAAACGCTCTTGGTGGGAGGCGATGGTAAATGCCAACCCAAATATCGTTGGGCTCGACAGCGCCATCATTCAGAATGCGCGCGTTTGGGAGGCCAGTGGGCACACCGAGCGCTTTAGCGACCCTATGGTGGACTGTAAAGCCTGTAAGAAGCGTTACCGAGCTGACAAGTTGGTCGATATTGATAGTACTGATCATACAGAGCTCATGGCAGGGCTTAAAGGCCTCAAGTGCCCGAACTGCGGAGCCGAAGACTGGACTGAGCCTCGTGAGTTCAATCTGCTCATGCAAACCTCGCTCGGGGCTGTGGAGGGGGATAAGGCAATTGCATACTTACGTGGTGAAACCTGCCAAGGAATTTATACCAACTTTGCCAATGTAGTCGATACCGCGCGCAAAAAGCTGCCGTTCGGTATCGCTCAGATTGGTAAGGCGTTTCGAAATGAGATTACTCCAGGTGACTTTCTGTTCCGCCAGCGTGAGTTTGAGCAGATGGAAATGCAGATGTTCGTATTGCCCGATCAGGCGGCGGAGATCTACGCGGACTGGAAAGAACGTCGCATGGCCTGGCACCAACGCTACTTTAATAAAGCTAAGCTTCGTTTTCGCGAACATGGCCCGCATGAGCGTGCCCATTATGCCAAAGAAGCTTGGGATATCGAGTACGACTTTCCGTTTGGTTTTAAGGAAGTCGAAGGTATTCATAATCGAGGTGATTGGGATCTGTCGCGGCACAGTAAATTCTCCGGCAAAGACCTGACGTACTTTGATGAAGCCAAAGGTGAGCACGTGACGCCTTGGGTAGTAGAGACTTCAGTGGGTGCTGATCGGCTCTTTATGCAGGCACTGCTAGATGCCTATGACGAAGAAGAGGTTAACGGCGAAAAGCGCGTAGTGATGCGCTTCCATAGGGACTTGGCGCCAGTTAAGGTGGCTATTTTGCCACTCAGCAAAAAGCCTGAACTCAGCGGCTTAGCCCAGGAAGTCTATGCCTCGCTCGGTGGTAAATACAGCCTGGAATATGATGAGACTCAATCAATAGGCCGCCGCTACCGCCGCCAGGACGAGATCGGTACGCCATACTGCGTAACGGTAGACTTTGATAGCTTAGAGGACAAAGCCGTTACTGTTCGTGATAGAGATACTATGGCACAAGAACGCATCGCGATTGCAGAACTGCCAGCTTACCTAAAGGCCAAGCTAGAGAATTAGCTGACTAAACGAATGAGAGCCCCGGATGGAGCGTTGAGGCTCTCATTCGGGGCTCTTGGTGTAGGGCCCTTGTGGGTCAGGCGACGGCCCAGGCTCCAGGTGCCTTCCCGAGGAAGGTGAAGGAGATGAGCTCGGTGCCCTTGGGGTAGCGGTCCTCCATGTCGGTGGTGAACCTCTGCCGAACTCCCTTGGTGATGGCGTCGACGCGCTCGCCGAGGTTCGCCATGCGGTCCGGCCACTCGTAGCTGACGATGGTCCCGAGGTACGGGGTGGTGACCTCGGCATCGTCCGGGTCGTACGGCTGCAGCACGAGGTCGATGAAGGCATCCGGGTTCTCCCCGTAGGCCGTCATCTCGTTGGTCTGCGGGTCGATGCAGTCCATGTGCTTCGCGACCAACTCCTTCACGGCTCGCTTGAAGCGATCCTTGTCGGTCGCGTCCATGCTGTGGCGGGGATGCTGGATGATCACTGCGGGCATCTCGGCCCTCCTTTTTCAAGACGGGTTAACCGTCACTCTCGACATGAGAATAGATAAATAATAGCATATTATAATCAATAAGTCAATATAACTACTTTAACTGACTAAACGAATGAGAGCCCCGGATGGAGCGTTGAGGCTCTCATTCGGGGCTCTTGGTGTAGGGCCCTTGGTGCGTCAGGTCAGCAGGCCTGCCTTGGGGTCGTCGAGCAGCTGTGCCGCCGCCGTGAAGGCCTTGTCGGGCAGGTTCTGGTCACAGAACCACTTGCTGTCGGGGTTCTCCTCGCGCCAGGCCTTGCGGGCATCGGTGACGCGGTAGTTGAACTCTGCACCGAAGCAGGTGGCCAGGAAGCGATCCTGTGCCTCTGTAGCCCCACTCGCACCGACGATGGTGCCCTCGACGTCCACCGAGTGGCCGAAGACGAACGAACCGTCTGGCAACATGTACGGCTTGACGTAGGCGAGAGTGCCGCAGTCCTGGCCGTACTCCCAGTGCTCGAACGCCTTGCCGACTCCGTTGGGGAGGAAGGCACGGCCTTCGGAGCCGATGGCGAGGAGCGCCAGGATGGCATCCTCTGGAGCCGTCCTCCTGGGCTTGGTCGGATCCATCAGGCACAGCCCGAGGCTGTTTCGCTTGAGCTCGCCACTGTGGTGTCTACTGACGACCTCGGCGCGCAGGCCAATGGCAATCTCCCGGAGCATGCCGTAGAACGTGGCGTCAGGGATGCTGTGGAAGTACGGGTTGGTCATCACCTTGAGGGCGAAGTCCGACATCTATTTCTCGATTCTGTAGGGTTCTTGCCACGAGTCCTCCGTGGCCAAGGTCCGCCAGTGCGAATAGAGCTACAATAGCATGATAAGATACAAAAGTCAATAATTAGAGCGGGCTACTGTGGCCGGAGCATAATACCAACGGCAATACCGATGCCGGCTGCGATACCACCTATAACGAGTACCTTAATCGCACTCTTGAGCACATTGGTATTGGTGACTTTGCCCTTAGCAATACCGAGCACGAATAGGCCTACCAAGGCCGCTACTATGCTGACATAGAGAGAGATTGATACGGGGAGCAAGATGATGGGTAGTAAGGGGATGAGCCCGGCTAAAAAGTAGGATACAAACATGATTAATCCACCCAAAAGGGGGTTAGCCTTGTCATTCTTATTTAGGTCGTGCTCAGTTTCTTCGCTTAAGAACTCACCGGCACCCATGGAGACGGCTTCTACGGCAATACCTACGAGTCCAGCTAAAATGACGTATTTTGTATTCTGCGATCCAACGGCTACACCAGCTATGAGCCCTGTCGTAGAAACCAGGCTGTCTTCAATGCCGAAAAATGAACTCCTTACGTAGTCACTGTCGATTCTTTTTCTTGTCATATTAGTATTATACGGATTCAAGCAGTAATAGGGAAATTGTATAAATTACTTGTTCATGAGCTGTTCGGTACAATTGCGTTTATGCTCTACATAAAGCAAAAAAATCACTATGCGAAACATAAGAAATTCAGCCCAAACTCTTTACAGTGGGTAGAACAGCGGCGTATAATGATTCCAGTGGGTAAAAGTGGGTAAGAGAAAAGACAAAACAAATGGATTTCTTTCAACGCAAACTAGATGACAAAAAACGGTTAACCATACCAAGCCAGTTGCGTGAAGAATTCGGCAGTGAAGTCGTCATTACCCAAGGATTTCAAAACTACCTGCACCTTTACCCGAAAACGGTTTGGGATAACGAGATGGAGTCGGCTTTGCAAGGAGACATCCTTGATGAACGGATTGCTGATCTGAACGTTAAGTTCCGCACCGGCAAGATTGTAAGCGCCCTGGATAGCAAACAGGGGAGAGTTACTTTAGAGGCTCATCATCTGGCTTACGCAGGCATAGATCGCGACGTCGTCGCGGTACGTGCTGGCAAATACTGGCGCATTAGCGCAGCCTAAGCTGGATGATGGGTTTCTAGTCCGCTAGAAGCAGTACTTTTACAAAAAACAAATACAAAAATCAAAGTTAGCTATTCGGCAGTCAGTAGGCGACTATGGGGAGCGCTTAATCTGCCCCAAGTACCACAAAAACTCCACCTCACAAACACTTTTCAAGGACTTATCATCATTCGTGACAAGTCCTTGCCACACCGAGATGGCATTACCTCGCCAACTCATTACTCGAACAAAAACAAAAACAAAAATAGACAACTGGCTGCTGAATAGGTAACCTTGACAATATGGAACGACACATACCAGTATTACGGGATAAGGTAGTGGAAGTACTACGCCCAAAACCAGGCGAGGTCTTTATAGATCTGACTGCCGGGTTTGGCGGGCATAGTGCGGCACTCCTCGACCACGTAGGACAGCATGGTAAGGGCATTATGCTTGATCAAGACCCAGAGGCCATTGCGGCCTTGCAGGAACGGTTTGAGGGTAAGCCCAACGTGCAGATCGTGAAAGCAAACTTCGCAGGTATAGATGCGTTGGGCTTGCCCAAGGCAGATATGATATTGGCGGACATCGGGGTTTCCTCGGTGCAATTGGACCGTTCGGAGAGGGGATTTAGTTTCTCGCATGATGGCCCACTTGATATGCGCATGGACACGACTACCGGGGAAACTGCCGCAGACTTGATTGCTGGCGAGACTGAGAGTGATTTGGCCGATATCTTGTATCAATACGGGGAAGAACGTCAGAGCCGGCGGATAGCCAAAGCAATAGTGGAAGCAAGGAAGGTGAGCACTATCACTTCGACAGCGCAGCTCGCGCAGATAGTGGAGATGGCGATTGGCCGACATGGCAAACATCATCCCGCAACCAGGACGTTTCAGGCTTTACGCATTGCAGTAAATGATGAGCTGGGTGCTTTGGAACGTATGTTACCACGGGCGATTGCCAAATTAAAACCAGGTGGTCGGTTAGCGGTTATAACCTTTCACTCACTCGAAGACAGGGTAGTAAAAAACTACTTCCGTAGCCTGGTGAAGCCAGCAAAAAACGATATGGGTCACGACGTGTCAGTTCCAGAATTTAAATTAGTTACCAAAAAGCCGATATCAGGCTTGGATGAAAAAGATACCAATCCGCGTGCAAGGAGCGCAAAGCTTCGGGCCGTAGAGCACATAAAATAAACAAAAACAAAAAGGAGGCATACCAATGTCAGTACAAGTCAAAGGTCACAGCCGGGCTGTAAAGCTCAAAGTTCGAATCGTTAAGTAAATACCTTAACACCAACAAAAACAAAAACAAAAACAAAAACTTTAAAACAAAAAAGGAGAACCGATGTCTACTGCTACAGTTGCCATGCGCCGAAACCAGAACTTTACTAGAAACCAGACTCAGATCAAATCTGGACCCTTGACGATTGCACTTATGTTGATTAGCTTGGTGATTTTGCTATCATTACTATATCTGTCGCAGGTTACGAAGACATCGACGTTCAATTACAAACTGTCTCAGCTGTCGCAGAGCAAACAAGAGCTGCAAGCTAAGAAGGAGAAGCTTCAGGTCGATGCGGCTCGATTACAATCGATTTCTGCGGCCCGTGAGTCGGCAGTTGCCAAGTCTATGGTAGCTGTAGATAAGGTCACATACGCAGATCGAGTAAGATAGGGGGGTATTTGGGCTTTACGCGTGAAATACAGGCTAAATGGCGCCTGAACATAATAACAGCTGTTTTCGGGCTGTTTTTTGTGATTATCACAGTACGTCTTTTTCAGGTGCAGGTAGTGCTTGGACAGGAGTATGAAGCCAAGGCCAACTCACAGCAGTCGCGTAAGTTTCAGATTTCTGCATCTCGCGGTCAAATATACTTAGATGAAAATGGCGAGCTCTATCCGGTTGCACTCAACCAGAAGCTCAATATGCTCTACGTTGATCCGAAATTCATTGTGCAGCCGTCCAAAGCGGCTGAGGAATTGGCCAAGGTAACCGGCCTTGACGAAGCTAAACTCAAAGACCAACTTACCTATAAAAAGTCGCGCTATATCGAGCTCAAGCAAAAAGTAAGCAGCGAAGAAGCTGCCAGAATCCGCGCTCTGAAGATTCCTGGTATAGTTTTGCGACCCGAAGATTACCGTTATTATCCTGAGGGCAACTTGTTCTCGCATGTGTTGGGCTATGTAAACAGCGACGGTGAGGGGCAGTATGGACTGGAGCAATACCTCGACACCGACCTGACGGGGCGTGACGGCTTGCTCAAAGCCGCCACTGACAGCATGGGGGTGCCGATTGTGAGTAACGAAAACACTATAGTCGAGCCAAAGAACGGTACCGATGTGGTATTGACGATCGATCGGAGTATTCAGGCGGTTGCAGGCCAGGCGCTCGTGAAGGCTGTTCAGGATAATCGTGCTGAATCCGGTAGTATTATAGTCATGGATCCGCAGACCGGTGCGGTGAAAGCACTAGTGAATTACCCTGATTATGATCCGAATAATTATGGGGCTGTTAAGGGTTCGGACTATGGAGTGTTTCGTAATCGAGCTGTTACAGACCTATTTGAGCCAGGTTCTGGTTTTAAGGTGATTACTATGGCGGCAGGACTTGATTCGGGCAAGGTGACCCCTGATACAACGTATAATGATACCGGTGAGTTCGAAGTGAGCGGCAAAACGATTCGTAATGCCGAAAATCACAAATTTGGTGTTCAGAGTATGTATGATGTTATTCAGAAATCCCTTAATACTGGTGTAGTATTTGTTTTGCGCAAACTTGGCAATGACCCAGATAAGATCACTCGCGAAGGTAAGAACACGCTGTATAACTACATCAAGAAATTCGGCTTCGGCGTGCGGACAGGGATTGAGCAGTCAGGTGAAGCTACTGCAGTCGTCAAGCCGCCATCAACCTACGACGTTGATTACGCAAATATGACATTCGGTCAAGGTATAGCTGTAACGAGTATCCAGCTGATTCAGGCTGTGGGTGCAATTGCCAATGGCGGTAAGCTCTATCAGCCGTACCTCGTTGACGGTGTGGTTAAAAATGGCCAGATTCGGAAGAACCCACCGAAGTTGATTAACTCACAGGTTGTTAGCTCGCAGGTTGCAGCTCAGACAGCCTCAATGATGACTCGAGTAGTTGAAAAGGGCTCGGGCTGGGCAACAAAAATGCCAGGGTATAGTATTGCCGGTAAAACAGGTACAGCTCAGGTGCCTAAGCCAGATGGTAGTGGCTACGAAGAGGCCAAGAACATCGGTAGTTTCGTGGGATTTGCGCCAGTTGAAGATCCAAAGTTTGTCATGCTTGTGCGGATTGATTACCCGAAAGTAGAAGGTTTTGCCGAGAAAACTGCCGTGCCGGCTTTCGCCACGGTGGCGAAAGCTTTGATGAAGTATTATCAGATCCCGCCCAAGGCTAGTCAATAGTAAATTATGGTAAAATAGAAGGAAGATATGACAGAAACACTCAGCATAACGTTCGATCAATTATCACAGGTCCTGCTTCAAGCATTCTTGGGCTTCGCCGTTGCGATGGCCCTTACGCCGGTGTATACCCACTTTGCCTATAAATATAAGTGGTGGAAGAAAGCTCGAACACACTCATCGACCAGCGGTGAGGCAACCCCGATTGTTCATAGTCTTCAGGCGGCCAAGCATGCCCGCGATTTTCCAACCATGGCGGGAATAATAGCGATTGCTTCTGTTACGCTTGTGACAATCACCCTCAATCTTAGCCGTAATCAAACTTGGTTACCACTGTTTGCTTTTGTCTGCGCTGGTGTGGTTGGACTCATTGACGATTATATCAACGTCCGGGGATCTAAAAACCTTGCCGGTGGTCTACAGTCGCGCCTAAAATTCCTTTTGATCTTAGGTATTGCTTCAGCCGGGGCGTTGTATTTTTACTTTAAGCTTGGCTATAACCTCATTCACGTTCCAGCAGTGGGCGACTTTAGCATTGGCTGGCTCTACATCCCATTGTTTATCCTCGTGGTCATCTCGACTGCAAATGCCGTGAACATTACTGATGGCTTAGATGGTCTAGCAGGTGGATTGCTCAGCTTGGCCTTTGGTGCCTTTGCGGTCATCGCGATTGCACAGGGAAATTACGGCATAGCAGGATTCTGTGCGGCTGTAGTCGGCGCCATGCTTTCTTATACTTGGTTCAACATTTTTCCGGCGCGGTTTTTGATGGGCGACAGTGGTGCGTTTGCACTTGGTACCGCACTAGGTGTGGTGGCAATGCTCACCAACTCAGTGTTTGTATTACCAATCATTGGTGCCGTTTTCGTGGTGGAGGCTGGTTCGAGCTTATTGCAGATTCTGTCCAAGCGAATCCGAAAGAAAAAGATCTTCCTCTCCGCTCCAGTACACCACCACTTGCAAGCAATCGGTTGGCCCGAGACCAAAGTAACAATGCGGTTTTGGGTGATAGGCGCAGTCTGTGCAGTCATTGGTATGATTATTGGTTTAATCGCAGGGGTTTAGCATGGCGAGGAGGGAACGGGCCGGTAAGGCTCTAGATAGCTCAAGTCAACGCTCCCATAAGCCTGATTACTTACTGACAGTACTTGTTATGGCGCTGGCTGCTATAGGCATGATTATGCTTTATGCGACCGGATCGATTGTAAAGCTGTCGATCACTGGCGGCGCTAATGGTAAAAACACCTTCTTCACCACCCAGCTCATAAGCTTCGGTATTGGCCTGGCTGTTTGGTATGTTGTGTCAAAGGTTCATTATAGTTTTTGGCGGAAAAACTCTCTATATATATTTTTAGGGTCTTTTGTATTGATGCTACTGGTACTGGTACCTGGTATTGCGACTGAAACTAATGGGGCGACACGCTGGCTAAGGATTGGTGGCTTTAGCCTCCAGCCTGTTGAGTTCTTTAAGCTCGGTTTGATTCTCTATTTGGCTACTTGGCTGGAGAAAAACAAAGACTCCCTAAGTAGTATTACACGAGGCCTAGTGCCGTTTCTACTTATCCTTGGCTCTTCGGCATTTTTGGCGGTCTTTATACAGAAAGACATGGGGAGTGGTATGGTTTTGTTGGCTGCCGGTATGAGCGTGCTGTTTATGTCGAGCATGCCTCTATGGTTGATTGGGAGTGCAATCGGAACCTTTCTGGCAGGTGGAGTTATGATGATCTTAACGCAGCCATACCGGTTGGCTCGCGTAATGACATTTTTTAATCACAAAGAAGACGTCAGCGCGAGTGGATATCACATCAATCAAGCCTTAATTGCGCTTGGTTCGGGTGGTATACTAGGTAAAGGGCTTGGTAAGGGATTACAGTCATATGGCTATTTGCCCGAGTCGACCAATGATTCAATCTTCGCTATCCTTGGCGAACAGTTTGGGTTTTGGGGGACTTCAATCGTAGTCATACTATTTGCCATCTTGGTTTACCGCGGACTTGCTATAGTTCGTCGCGCGCCAGATGACTTCTCGCGATTAGCAGCAGTGGGCATAACGGCATGGTTTGGTTTTCAGGCGATCATTAACATCGCCGCCATGCTGAACCTTATTCCGCTCACTGGAATCCCATTGCCTTTCATAAGCTATGGCGGAACGAGCATGCTAGCGTCACTCATTGCCGTCGGTGTGCTGCAGAATATTTCAAAATACACAGTAAAGGAGGCCACTGATGCGTATCGTGGTGTCGGGGGGCGGAACGGCGGGACATATTTCACCAATCCTAGCAGTCCTCGAAGAGTTAAGGCGACTCGATAAAAATCTAGAAGTACTTTTTATTGGCTCTGGCGGCGCTATGGAGCAAAAGATTCTGGCTGGAGCTGGCATAGAATATGTCCGTATACCGGCTGGAAAATTCCGGCGCTATGGCCGTAAGTTTTTTGATGCGGCTATTGATGCAAGGACAAATTGGCATAATTTTCGGGACTTTTTTCGGTTTAATGGCGGAGTATTTAGGGCTTATCAGCTGGTGCGTAAATATAAGCCAGATGTGGTTTTTGTGAAGGGTAGTTATGTAGGTCTGCCAGTTGGCTTAGCTGCAAAATGGCTCAAAATACCTCTCGTGCTGCATGATTCAGACACAGTGCTAGGTATGACAAATAAAATCTTGTCCAAAAGTGCACAGGCTGTTGCAACAGGTTTTCCAGCCGAATTTTATAAGGACTATGGCCTAAAGAACATTGTGTTTACTGGCAATCCCTTACGTCGCAGTGCGATTGAGGGCAATAAGCAGGACGCGCGTCTTCAGTTTGAACTATTAGAACAAAAACCGAACGTATTGATATTTGGCGGTTCACTTGGGGCGCAGAACGTCAATCGAACGGTGTTTGATCATATGGAGCAGTTTGCAAAACGCTATAATGTTATCCATGTAGTAGGGGAGGCGGAGATTGAGCGGGCAAGATTCCTGGCGAGTCGTTTACCTAAGGATGTACAAGCTTCGTACCGGCCATACAGTTTTTTGAAGCAAGAAATGGGGATGGCATATAGCGTCGCGGATGTTGTTGTCGCACGAGGTGGCGCAAATAGCTTGTCTGAGTTGATGCATTGGGCCAAGCCAGCGATTGTCGTTCCCCTGCCGACAGCAGCTAATAATGAGCAAATGAAAAACGCTCAGTATTTGGCCCGAGCTGGCGCAGTGCGTGTTTTGCCCGAGAAGGATCTGACCGGTATGCGCTTGTTGAATGAAATTGAGAAGCTTTTTGCCGCCCCTCAAGACATGCGCTATCTCTCGACGACGATCCAAAAGTTTGCCAAGCCGAACGCAGCCAAGGAGTTGGCACAGATTATCTATGCGGCGGGGGCTAAACAGTAGTATGAAGCCAGGAGGGAGGAGGGTAAGTGTTGGTACGGCGCCTGTTTATCGTGCGAATTACCAGCCGCCTAAACGACCACTGCACGTCGGCAATATATGGCGCCCATTCCTGGTTATTGTCGGGATTATTGCTGTGTTGTATGGGGTGTTGTTTTCGCCTTTGTTTCGGGTACGGTCTATTGCGGTAGAAGGCAACACAAAGCTGTCTGTCGACCAGGTTCGCCAGCAGGTCAATATTATCTTAAAGAGCTCCTTCCTGGGGGATAATGCATTGTTTATTAATACGACTGAACTGGGTAGGGAGCTGAAGGCTCGCAATTACCAGATAGACCAGGTTATGGTTGATCGAAGTCTGCTAGGCGGCCTACGTATTCGCCTGCGGGAACAGCAGGCCACACTGCAGTGGAGAAGTGGTAGTTCGGTTTTTGTTCTTAGTGGCAACGGCGTTGCTTATGCGGAGCTCAAAAACCTTGATTCAAAGCTGCCGTTGGTAGAGGATAGTACGAATTTACCAGTAAAAATTGGCCAAAAAATCGTCCCAAGCAGTTTTGTGAAGTTTGCAACAAACCTGAAGCCTCAGTTGCAAGCCGTTGGTTTGGCTGCTAAGTCGGTTTCGGTATCTGAGACTACAACAGAAGTTAGTGTCGTTACAAATAAGGGCTTCACAATCAAGCTTGATACTACGCGCAGCCTAGAGAGCCAGATGGGCGACTATCAGGCAGTAGTGGCTAAAAAGCTCGTTCCCAAGGAGTATATCGATTTGCGTATTGCCGGACGTGTATTCTATAAATAACCCTAAAACAAGTTCGGTTTTTGTTTAAGCATATTAGAGGACATAGCGTAGAATTTTAAAGCGTGGGGTTGCGCTAGGGAGTAGGACCAAAATCGCAAAATCGAAAAATTCCAAATAATCACAAAAAACCTAGAAAATACGGTTTTAGGCGTTATTGACAGATATCGTCGCAAAAGGTACATTGTGCGACATTAAGCTTTATGGCTTTGAGCTGTGTGTTTATATCTCAATATTTTACTTATATATAGGTAAAAACGTATCTTTTGGCAACACTACTATTACTTTGCTGTGCGCTGTGGTTGCCATCATTATGATGCCTTTCGCTAGCTGTATTACTCTCATTAAGGTATCACAATTCAACTCAGACCATATCGGCTCTTTGTAGACATTTTGTTTACTGCGATGTGTGTTTACACAAGAATGTCGGCGCAGACGCTCTAGGGGCCTAGTACGAGCCCAGCGGCTTAATTACTCGACTCATGAAGAGCTTTGAATGATCGTGCTTGTTAATATTACTTGGTTAAACTTCCAATTGACGGCAGGGAAGTCTCAGATCTGCGGCCGATGTTAGGCTGTTAGTTCGATGCCAAGATTCGCAACCTACCGACTGCGGTTGTTTTGTCCTTTACCACCACGGTTTGTCGCGTGGTTGCGATTGCCGCCCCTATTGCCACCCTTGCCTCTGCTTTGTCCCCCGCCCTGCTTGACTTGCGTGCTATACGATTTAGGTTCTACGCCTTCAATGTTCGGTTTTTGTTGGTTGAAGGTTGGAATGTGCGGTTCGGCTTTAGGCTGATGGGCTTCGTTCGGTTTTTCTTCGCCATGGCCCATGCCCCACCACTCAGCGACAATGCGCTCTACTTCTGCGCGTGGCGAGCTAAAGTGTCGGTGACTGAGCTCGACGATCTCTTTGGTGTGATCATGAGTTGGCTGAGGCATTGTGAGTGTTTTGGCGGAGAAAGGCAGTGATGTTTCGCCATCAATACTCATGGTTACATAAATCTGCTGTAAACCGAGATTCACAAGGTCGAGCGGCTCAAAGACAGGTTCAAAGTACTTGGCTAGATAACTAGCGTCTTCACTACCAACCCTGAAACTCACCATAGAACCAACGTTACCGAACACGGCATCTTTAACTTCGTCAGGCATCTGAGCGATGTATTGGTTAGCGACCGTTAGGTAGAGTCCATATTTTCGTGCTTCTGACAGGATGACTGCGAATGACTCAGTTGCAAAGTTCTGGAATTCGTCGACGTACAGATAGAATGGGCGTCGATCATCAATATTTTCGATATTAGCGCGACTCATGGCCGCTAGTTGAATCTTTGTGATCAATAGCGCACCGAGGATACTGGCGTTATCTTCGCCGAGTCGACCTCGCGACAAATCGACAATCAAAATCTTACCTTGATCCATCATTTCGCGGATATCAAAACTCGAGCGGGTTTGACCAAGGACATTACGAATCAGTGGGTTGGCCGTGAAAGCACCAACTTTGTTCAGCACTGGGGCAACTGCTTCTGAAGCGAACTTGTCATTCCAGGAAGCAAACTCATTAACCCAAAAGGCTTTTACGACTGGGTCGGAGATATTACTGACGACATATTTTCGGTAGTTCTTGTCAGTAAGCATGCGTGTAATGCCCAGCATTGTGGCATCTGGTGTTTCTAGGAGTGCCAAGAGGGTAAAACGCAGAATGTGCTCCAGTCGTGGTCCCCAGGAGTCTACAAACATCTTCTTGAGTACACCAACGATCTCTGATGCGATCGAAGCACGCATGTTCGGGTCCCTGTTTTCCATCGGGTTAAAAGCAATAGGATGCTCTAGGTCGGCGGGGTTAAAGTAGACTACCTGATCGATGCGTTGCTTAGGTATGTGGCGCAGCATGTCTTGGGCGAAATCACCGTGTGGGTCGACGATTGCAAAGCCTTGATTATGATAAATGTCAGAAAGTACAAAGAGTTCGAGCAAGAATGACTTACCTGAACCACTTTTACCAATTACATAGAAGTGGCGCTTGCGATCGCTGCGTTTAATGCCGAATTTAATGTCGCCCTGGCGGAAGGTGGTGGTTCCAATCAGACTGAGTTCGTTTGAAGGAGTATTGTGTAGGGTTGGTAGGTTGGTTGGTGGCTCACCGACTTTTGTCGAAGTCCAGGCAATATTTGGCGTTTCAACTGATATATGTGGCAGGTGGTAGAGGCTAGCGAGCTCCTCGATGTTAAGAATGAAGCCTGACTCATGGAAGTAGCGTGATTGGTATTCGCCAAAGGCATCCTGGCCTGTCTTTATAGCCCCACTCGAAAAACCATTCAGATTGACGGTATTGAATTGCTTAAATCCACCTACCAACGCCTGAATACGTTGCTTGGCCGCGGCTGAATTGCCGCCTAAATAGGCAATACGAATTTTGACTTCATAGCCAAGTTTTTGGGCTTTGGTCTCTACTGCAGCATTAATAGTACTCTGGCCAGTGCTGAGTTCCTTTTTGCCATCCTTCTTTTCTTCTTTTTTGGGTGGTTCATGAGGACCAATGAAAGCTGCATGGAAGAATGCTCCTATCCACTGAGCTGGTATCATGAATATTTTCTGCTGCCAGCCATCCATGAGCTTTGGAGTCTTGCCCTTGGTAATCTCATCGATGTATTGAATTGAGCGTTTGTGCCAACTGTCGTCAACTGGGCGAATCAAAAACTGAAGCCATAACTCCTCTTGTTGGGCCAACTTCGTCAGGGCCGTGGTAATACCGGCCAAAGGGTCAACTTCGAAACTCGGGAACGTCTTAATGGGAAAAACATCACTTTTGTCCAAGACGACTTCAGCCGTATGGACTTCTCTTCCCTGTAGATCTTTCTGGGCATAATCATGTGAGATCTCTTGGATCTGTACCGTTGGGTACTGGGCGTAAACTTGGCTTTCAACATAGTCTTTGAGATGGCTCGGCACCCAAATGTAGAAGTTAATTACGTTTTCTTCAGAAGCAATCTCAAAGCTGATGTGTTCTTGGATAACCTCGCCGGAATCAGTCTCAGCTGATGGCCGTAGAATACCGTGCAAACTCGCAAACAACTGTTCGGCTGAGAGTTCTTTCTTCTCGTTATTTTTTGGAACAATGATTTGTAAAATGGTGTGATCTGTTTGTTCGACGACCGAAATGATCTTCTTGTTCTTGAGGATTTTCCAACCAAGAAAAGCAGCAATCAGAACCCAGCCCCAGTATTGAAATAAAACAATACCGATAAATGAAAAGATAGCACCCAGGGTCGTTGCAAAGATGTCCATAGACAGATGTTAGGCCTTTTTAAGCTGGTAGGTTGCCTTAGCAACTCGTTCGAACTGTGGTTTTTCTTGCAGATTAAGCGCAATGGTCGTAACTTTGACCTGGCGACGTGCAAGTACGCGACGTACGATTTCGTCTTTGGTAAGCGGCGACTCTTCTTTAAGAATCCCTTCTATGATATCAGCTACGGTACCTGCTTGGTAGCCCCATTCCGCTAATGCATAGATGCCTCGTCCAATCAGTACAAATCGCTTGTCTTTGATGAGTTCGTTATGCACAGCTTGCGTGGTGACCTTCTTGGGATTTGCCTGGACTTGGTCGAGCCGCTTTGCAATATCAGAAAAATGCATTGGTCGGCCGTTCTTCTTGAGAACCAAATAAACTTTGTCACGAATACTTTTTGGATTTACTTCTGGCCAATGGCTTAAGCCCCAGTTGTCCTCGAGCTCCGCCATTTTGGCTGATGCGTGAGCGATCTCCATGAGCGATTCTGCTTTATGAGGCCCATCGATTTTAGCAGCAATACGATCAAATCGACCTGGTTTACCAAGCTCTTTGGTAGCGCTTAGGATAATTTGGTGGAGTTCTTTGATGTCATCTTCACTGTATATCTCGGCGTTTACGACCAGGCTATCGAGCAGGTCGTTTTTGTCTAGGTAGTAGAACTTAGGGTTTGTACGGATAATAAAGCTAAGTTCAGCCGCCAGTTCTTGATCAGTAAGGTTTTCAACTATGTTTTCAAATCGAATAATACCACCCTTTTTGTCGATGATCGTGATCAGTGCGCTAACAAAATCTGGGTTAATATCGCTTTCTTGGCGAATGCGAGCCAATGCGGCCTTTTCAATCTGACGTACGCGTTCGCGAGTAATGCCAAGCTGTTGGCCAATTTGTTCAAGTGTCTGCGGCTGATTGCCGAGGACACCATGGCGCTTAATGAGTACTTCGCGATCGCGATCTTTGCGTAAAACCTCGAGTGAAGCTTCAATCATCGATTTTAAGTCATCTAGGTTGTATTGTATGTCTTGCTTTTTATCCATAAAAGTAAAATCACCCTCACCGTTATAGTTTTGTATGGCCTTGCATGACGAGACACGAGGCGCATACGACATAAGCAATTATACTATATGAGCAGTAGTAAGTCAACACAAAATAAGAAGAGATATTTTGGAATAGAGGTGTTGATTTAGCAGTGTTTACTTTTTACGGCGTGGCCTGGCTTTTTTATCTGGGGCATCAGCAAGGATGCTTTGCGCCTGTTCGAGCGTGATCTTGTGTGGGTCGGTGTCCTTGGGTGGCTTGGCATTCTTTTTGCCGTCAGTAATGTAGACTCCGTAGCGCCCATTGATGATGTCGATCCCCTCTTTTTCGAAGCGCTGTATAAACTTGGCGGCTTCGGCCTTTTGTTTTTCTATAATGAGTTCTCTTGCCCGCTCCAAGGTAATGGTGAATGGGCTCTCGGGCTTGATTGAAACAAATAGCTTACCGACTTTTACATATGGTCCAAATGGGCCGATATTAGCCAGGATTTCTTCGCCGTCAGCTGTTGTGCCAACACTGCGAGGTAGCTTGAACATCTCGAGAGCTTCTTCGAGAGTGACGTCTTCGAGTCGCCTGCCCTCTGGCATAGGTGCGAAGGTCGGTTTGTTTTCTTTGTCATCGGTACTACCCATTTGCAGCATTGGCCCGAATTTACCGAACCGAGCTAGGATTGGTTTACCGTTTTTTGGGTGTACGCCTACTTCTCGCGCCTGTGCTACGGCTGAGCGGTCAATTCCCCCAGATGCGGCAATCAGGGCGTGAAACGGCTTATAAAAGTGCATCAGCATATCATTGCGCGCCAGCCTGCCAATGGCGATGTCGTCAAACTCCTTCTCGACATCGGCAGTAAAGCCATAGTCGACGACTTTCTCGAAGTAATCAGTTAGGAAGTCGCTAATCAGTTCCCCGCTAGGTGTTGGCACGAGTTTGCCTTTGTCAGAACCGGTTTTTTCTTCGACAACTTCGCGATGGAGTTTTTGATCGGTTAAATTGAGCACAATCACGTCGCGTGGAGTGCCTTCGCCCTCACCTTTGACGGCGTAACCACGGGCCTGGACGGTTGAAATAATCGTGGCATAGGTAGAAGGCCGGCCAATGCCAAGCTCTTCGAGTTTCTTTACTAGACTACCTTCGCTATATCTGGCTGGTGGTCTGGCGAACACCTGCTTGGCCTGGGCGGTTTGTAGGCCTAAAGTTTGATTGGCTTCCAGGGGCGGCAGGATGTCGGGGTCCTTCTTGCTACCACCATAAACTTTCATAAAACCATCAAATATCACGACTTCCCCCTTGGCTTCGAACGTTTCTTTGCTGGTGGACACTGTAATCACGGCCGTTGTGCGTTCTAATTCTGCTGGTGCCATCTGGCTGGCTAGCGTACGGCGACGGATCAGGTCATAGAGCTTTTGATCGTAGGCGTTCGCGCTCGCCTTCTCCACCCGCACATCAGTCGGGCGGATAGCTTCGTGCGCTTCTTGGGCGCTGGCCGACTTGGTCTTGAATGTACGTAGATTATGGTAGTTGTCGCCAAACTCACTCTTTATATACGTCGTAATTTGTCCGAGGGCCTGCTTACTCAGGTTGACCGAGTCAGTACGCATGTAAGTAATTTTACCTTCCTGATAGAGTTTTTGCGCGGCAGACATCGTCGCCTTGGCACTGAAACCAAGTCGGCTATTGGCATCCTGCTGCAAGGTACTGGTGGTATACGGCGCGCCCGGATTACGCTTACTTGGGCTGGTCGTTACCTTGGACACACTAAAGTTGGCATCGAGTAGGCTTTTTAGGAATGTTTCTGCTTCTGCCTCGGTAGCGAAGCGCTTAGGCAACTCGGCCTTAAATGTTTGGCTTTCATGAATGAATTCGGCGGTTATTTTGAACTCCGATGAGCCCTCGAACGCGCGAATTTCTCGTTCGCGCTCCACGAGTAAGCGGACGGCTGGTGACTGTACCCTACCAGCCGACTTGCCGCCTGGCACTTTCTGCCACACCACTGGCGAGAGTTCAAAACCCACGATGCGGTCCAGGATTTGCCGCGCTTGCTGGGCTTCTACCAAACTCATGTTGACGGTTCGCGGGCTTTTGATTGCCTCTTCTATGGCATCTTGAGTGATCTCGTGGAATACAATGCGCTTGGTGTTTTTAGGGTCAAGGCCTAGTACCTCGCATAAATGCCAGGCAATCGCCTCTCCCTCGCGGTCCTCATCGGTAGCCAGCCAGACGGTATCGGTTGCCTTGACTGCTCGTTTGAGCTCGGTAATGACCTTCTTTTTCTCAGGATCAACTTCGTAAACCGTTTTGAAGCCATTATCTACGTCTATCGCCTTGCTACCGTCTTTGGTTTTCTTAGCGATTGAGCGAATATGACCAATACTCGAGAGCACCTGGAAATCTTTGCCCAGGTACTTTTCTATGGTCTTTGCCTTTGCGGGGCTCTCTACGATTACTAGGTTTTTGCTCATGTCTTTGTAATGCTAATGCTTATAGGGTTGCTTTGCAAGTTAATATAGTTGGCCGACTTGAATGTTAGCTTAAAGTCACAATCAGAGACTATACAGATGGACTCGAGTCTTGTCAAAATATTGAAATATACATAACAAAGTGGTATAGTAGCGCCTTCGGAGAAGATTCACTTCTCCTGTACCCAGGAGGTCCAGATGGACACCCGAGAAATGACCGGCATTCGCCGGAGCTACGAGGTGGTGGATTTCGGCGAAGAGAACCTTCGTCGGCAGCTCGAGGTGGTCTTCGGTAGGGTTCATCGCCCGCTCTACTACGCGGAGACCGCAAGTGGGGTTCTTGCATCCAACAGTCTGGACGCAGTCTCTTTGCGGGATGATGGCCCGCGCATTCCCACTCAGGACTTGGACAGTCATGCATGCGAGAGCATCGGATGTGGCTTCGCCGCCTTCCTAGGCAGACTGGACATGCACGAACGCCTCGTGATGGCTGGAGGGTGGCCTGATGATCAGTCCGACTTCCCCTACTTGGATGGATGGCGACTCAAGGTCACCTGCCCCAAGGTTGGCATCACGTTGGCCCAGATCACACCGGCCTGGTGGTCCTGATCACCTGAACAGGCCATCCATCAACATTTCGCTTCAGGCGGACGATTCGATCGTCCCGCTTGGGGCGATCTTTCGTTTAGGAGGTCAGAATCCACTGGCCAGCACCAATGTTGCGGACTTTGCCCGTTATTTCCATCAGGCTCAGTACACTCGCAATCTTTTCGGCTGGAATGTCGCTATTCATGATCAGGTCGTGGGTAGTGTGGTTACCAGCTTCAATTAGTTCCATCAGGCGGGCTTCTTCGGCCGACTCAGCCTTCTTTTGCTTAGGCTTTACCACGTTACTTTCTAGCCCAAGTTCTACTAATACATCGACAGCATCGGTAACTGGCTTGGCACCGAGTTTGAGTAGGTTGTTTGGGCCAGCCGAGCGCGGACTCGTCACGTTGCCAGGTACGGCCATCACGAGGCGGTTTTCTTGCAGGGCAAAGTTTGCGGTAATGAGTGACCCGCTACTGGCGTTGGCCTCGGTAACTACGGTAGCAAGGCTGAGGCCGGCAATTAATCGATTACGGGCGGGAAAGTTTTGCTTAAATGGTGTGGTACCAGCTGGGTATTCACTTATAATACCACCACCGGACGCTTCTATTGCTTTGAATAAATGACAGTTAGACTTGGGCGATGGCGCGTTCAGCCCGCCCGCCAGAACTGCCAGGGTAGCGCCACCGGCGTCTAGTGCTGCCTGATGCGCTACGGCATCTACTCCGAACGCCATGCCGCTCACGACGCAAATGCCGGCGCGAGCGAGGTCATAGGCTAGCCTATAGGTCATATGTGACCCATAGTCCGTAATCGCCCTGCTGCCCACAATGGCTACCATAGGGAGATCTGGCAGGTTGCCGATTACATACAGCTGCTTCGGCGGAGCCGCGATATCGCGCAAAAGATCGGGGTATTTATTGCTATTAAACGTAATATGTTGCATAGGATTATTTGTCTGCTAACCTGTAAAGCATAATTACTTTAAAAACTTACCTGTAAAAAGTGTTGACAAAAAGGTTATACTATGTTAGTATACGTAGGCTCTTATAAAGCCACCTAATAAGTGACTTCAAGAGAGTGCACCTCACACAAAACTCACCTCATTATTGAAGTGAGTAATCTGCTCTCGAGGCTAAACCTAAAACTCACCCTCCTTTAGGTTCTCGGAGCAGATTACTCCCTTTAATCGCCACGGTCACCATATATAGCGACTGCAAAATCCCACACTTCGGGGGCATTAGAGGGTGTTAAAACAGACTCGACTCCTTAATTGAAGCGAGTCTTTTTTAATTCTAAAGTGTTCGTTTTTTGATTGCTAGATGATTAGTGCGAATTTGGTCAATCTTCCAAAACTGTGCGTGAAATATGTTCTACTCCCTGGGTAATGAGCTGCTGGAGAATGGTGCAGGCTTCGCTAATGACCGTGGGTAGATGTTTTTCCTCGTAAGCACTAAAACACTGTAATACATAGTCCTGGGCGTCTAGTTGTGCGCGTTCTGTGCCGGCCACGCCGATGCGCAAGCGAACGAAGTTTTCGCCTACCGTCTCAATAATTGAGCGTAGTCCATTGTTGCCACCACTGCTACCATGGGTGCGTACACGGATTTTGCCAAAGGCCAAATCTAAGTCATCAGATATCACTATGACGTCTTCGAGTGGGATTTTGTAGTACTGCATCAGGGCGGCTACGGCCTTGCCACTTCGATTCATATAGGTGTCGGGCTGAGCCAGGATGACTTTGTCTGCGCCGATTAGGGTCGATGCGGTGTGGGCAAAGAATTTGGCTTGGTGTTGCCAGGTGGCGTCATGTTGTTTGGCTAGCTCGGCTACCGCCATAAAGCCAATATTATGACGGGTTTTGGCGTATTCACTACCGACGTTGCCGAGCCCTACGACGAGCTTCATCGCTCCTCCTTGCGTTTGTGTCTGAAGATTATTTTGATCGGGGTGCCATCGAATTCGCCTGCTTCACGCAGTACATTTTCGAGGTAGCGAGGATATGAAAACTGAATCATATCAGGGTGTGTAGCGAAGATAGTAAATTCGGGCGGGTTGGTACCAGTTTGAGTAATATAGTTGAGCTTGGGATGAGTATTCTTTAGCCCAACTGGCGGCTGCTTAGCAGTTGCTTGGGTGAGGAGTTTATTGAGTTTAGGCGTTGGCAGGGTTGTTTGAGCGTTACTATGGATTTTGGCTATTAGCTCATAGAGCTTATCTAGGTTTAGCCCCGTTTCGGCCGAGGTAAAGATAAGAGGAGCCCACCATACGAACTGATACTGCGCGCTAATGTAGTTGGCCATGCGCTGCATAGTATTGTCCTCTTTGTCCTCAACCGCATCCCACTTACTCACTACCAGAATGAGGCCCTTACCCGCTTCCTTGACTAGGCCAGCGATGTTTTGGTCTTGCGCTACACTGTTTTCGTTGGCATCAATCAGCACAAGGCAAACATCTGCCCAGGCAATAGCCTTTTTGGTTCGCAGGCTTGAAAAGAATTCAATCCCACGACCAATCTTGCCTGCGCGCCGCAAGCCGGCGGTATCAGCAAAGATCATTTCCTGATCATTATGAGTGATGGTGCCGTAATTAATGTCGCGTGTCGTGCCACTAATGTCCGATACCAAGGCCTTCGGAAGGCCAATAATCTTATTAAGCAAGCTTGATTTGCCTACGTTTGGTCGACCCAGTATGGCAACTTTAATGGCGTTTTCCTCGGGTGCGGTAGTGTTGGCACTGACTTTTTCAAGCTTGCTCACAATAGCATCAAGCAAGTCACCACTACCCTGTCCGCTTATGGCTGCAAGTGGCATAATGTCTGTCATACCCAAGCGTTCATAGTGGTCGGCGAGGCCACTGCGCTGTGTTTGGTCTACTTTATTGACGGCCAGTATGGCGGGTTTTTGGCTTTTGAGAATCTCTCGCGCAACCTTGCGGTCGTGAGCATCGATTGGCACGGTGCCATCCACTAGCATTACTATCACATCGGCCAGGGCAATTGCCTCGTCGATCTTGTCTTGAGCGCGTCGCACCAATTCATCATCACTTTTGGCGAGTCCGGCGCTGTCGAGCAAACGAAAGTGCTGACCCTGCCATTCTACATCGCCCTCTACCAAATCACGGGTGGTACCGGCTAGATCAGCCACGATGGCTTGATTGGTGTTGGTTAGGCGATTAAACAGCGTTGATTTACCAACGTTTGGTTGGCCGATGATAAGTACGGTTGGTTGTTTGTCTTGTGTCATAAATTACTCCCAGCGATAGGTGGCGTATGCAGTGTTAAGAAGTGCTTTGGTCTGGCCAAAACGATCATTGCTTCCAAGTATCACACCTATTATCTCATGCCCGTCGCGTCGTGTCAGGCTTAGGAGGCACTGGCCGGCCTCTAGGGTGTAGCCGGTCTTGGTGCCAATTACTCCATTCGAACCGAGAAGCTGATTGGTATTCGTGACGGTGTAGGCCTTGCCAGCTAGATTTGATACGCGGTAGCGTGGTTGGCTCGTCGCCTGACGGAAGAAGCCACTCTGTAGTGAAATCGTTGCCAGCGTGGTAAGATCTTCGGCGGTCGAATAAGAGCCGCTCTGACCCAGTCCGGTGGCATCAACATAGCGCGTGTTTGCAAGACCCCAGAACGCAGCTTGGGCGTTCATTTTGCGCACAAAAGCCTGCTCACTACCACTATCCCAGATGGCCAGCGCCTCGGCCATGTCATTGGCGGAGTATGTCAGCATAGCTGTGAGCGCTTCGTTGAGCTTAAACTGTTCGCCTGGTTGAATGCCCATTGACTGGCTGCCGCTCAGCTGCGGTTTGATCGCCGGTATCGTGACTATTTCATCGAGCTTGTGATTCTGCATAATTACGAGTGCGGTCATTACTTTTGTGATTGATGCAATCGGCAGACGTTCGGCGGCGTTCTTTTTATACAACACGCGAGCAGAATCTATGTCATAGAGCATGGCGGCTTTATTGGCTTGGATAGGTGCGAGCTCCTTATCTGCCTGAGGTATGGCACTGTAGCTAGGTCCGGTGATTGTAGCGCGCTCGGCGGTAACAGTCCGTGAATGTACAGCCTGGGTGTTAAGCGATCGATAGGCCGAGGTTATGACACCCGAAGTTGGTAGAATGCTGCTGAGGCTCAGCATTAGTGCGGCGATCACACTAAGCATCGACCACCTCGCTCGGTTTAATGAAACGATGCCCGCCGGGTTTGAGGGTGGCTAGTTCAAGCCGGCCGATTTTGGTTCGCTCCAGCATCTTGACGTTATAGCCAAGTGCTTCGAAGGTGCGTCGGATTTGCCGGTTTCGACCTTCGCTTAAGCTAACGCGCAGCAGCTGTGGCTTGATTCGACTAACACTTTCAAACACGCTTTTGCCATCATAGAGCCGCACACCGTCGAGCAGTGCAGTTTGATCGGCTGGCTTAATTGCTTTATCCAGCAGGACCATATAAGTTTTGAGTTTGCCATGTGACGGGTGTGATATGGCCTGAATGAAGGCACCGTCCGAAGACAAAATCATCAAGCCTTGGCTCTCTTTGTCGAGTCGCCCTGCGATTTTCAGACCAGAAAAGTTCAGTGGCAACAGATCAAAGATTGTTTTTTGACGGTCAGTCTGGGTGCGGTGCGTACAGACGTAGCCAGATGGTTTGTTGAAGGCCACATATATGTTGTCGCGCTTTTGCCCTTTGCGACCGTAAACGGTTATCTCATCGCCTGGTTCAACCTGGGTGGCCAGCTTAGTTACAACCGTTCCATTTATGCTAACGGCACCCTGGCTAATGAGCTCATCGGCTTTACGGCGCGATGATACTAGTCCGAGCTCCACAAGCTGTTTGTTTAAGCGCGTGCTCATGACGTAAGCTCCGCGATATTCTTGAGGCCAGCTTGGAGCAAAAAGTCTTTGGTGGTTTCGTAATAGGTTAAACCTAGTTGATCATCGGGCTTGGTGGTGGTTCGAATTAAACCCAGGGATGTCAGGTTGCGCAATGTCTGATCACTACTCACGCCGCGAATATCATCAATATCTTGCTTGCTGCAAGGCTGAGTGTGGGCAACAATCGCCAGTACTTCGAGCATAGGTTGGCTGAGCTGTTGTTTTTGTTCGGGTATAAACGCCTCAACTTTTTCTGACACACTGCTATCGACCACAAGGGCATAGACGTTCTTATGAGAAAACAGCGTTACTCCGCTGTCTTGAAGCCATGTCTCGAGCTGCGCAATCTGCTTGCGTACGGTTGTTTCGTCAGCCTGCATGAAATGGCAAAGCTCCGATAGCTTGACGCCACTCGGCTGGGCAAACAGGAGGGCGTGCAGTTGTGCGACTGATTGATTCATACAGCTACTCCTGGATAAATCATGATTACCCGGTCACTAGTATGTTCGATCCGGGCTTGGTTATTCTTGGCTAGCTCCAAGACGGCTAGGAAGCTCAGCACAGCCTCATGCGGGTTTTTCGTCAGACTCAGCAGCGAATCGAGTGATAATTGACGTGCACCTTGGAGTTTATGAATAACGTCTGCCAGAATGGCGTCGAGCGAAATTGGTTTGAGACGCACTTGATGCTTGGCACGCTTTTTGTCAGCCTGCCGCTGCCCCACCATTCGCCATGCTTCATTGAGAAGGTTTTTACTAATATCAAAGCCCAGTGGATTGCCCGCGTAGAGCTTTGGCTTCTTGGGCGGCCGCATTATAAACGGGCTTTGTATTCGTTGGCCTAAATGGGCGGCCAGCTTGCGGTAGTGCTGATAGCGCTGTAGGCGCTGCGCCAAGTCAGCCTCGTCTTCGAGCTCTTCATCGCCATCGGCGGGCGCTGGAGCTGGTAGCACGCGTTTGCTTTTGGTGAGCAGCAGCTGCGTTGCCACCACCAGAAAATGATGAACTTCTTCTGGGTTGAGTTTGAGTGATTGCATGTGGGCGATATAGCTTTGTGTCACCTGACTAACTGCTACGTCACGAATGTCGAGTTTTTCGCGCTCCACGAGTTGGAGTAATAGATCGAGTGGCCCCTCGAAATTTTCTAGAAGTACCGTGTAGTTCTGCATCCGCCCTGCTCCAGCCTACGGTTTCTGTGGTCGGATTTGGATGCCGAGTTCACGTAATTGTTCGGAGTGAGCGCTGCCTGGCGCACCAAGCATGAGGTCTCGCATGTCGCCTGTTTTCGGGAAGGCAATTACTTCGCGAATCGAAGATTCCTTCATGAGGATCATGATGAGCCGATCTAGGCCAGGTGCAAAACCACCATGTGGCGGTGCTCCGAACGTAAAGGCTTTCATGAATGCTCCGAAACGTTCGTTGGTATCTGCTTCATTTAGACCCATAAGACCGAATACTTTGCGTTGCAAGGCAGGGTCATGGATGCGCAAGCTTCCTGATGAGATCTCGAAACCATTGAGTACCAAGTCATAACAATAGGCTCTGACTTTGAGTAGGTCTTCGGGATTGTCGCTCTCAAGCAGGTGGAGATCCTCGTCGCGTGGCCGAGCAAATGGATTGTGGGCAAAGGTTATCTTGCCCATACTATCGCGTTCGAACATCGGGAAGTCAGTAATCCATGCGAAGGCCAGTTCGTCGTCATCCTTCTTATTAGATCGCAGATCAGGCTTGTCGCTTTGGTATTTGGCCATCGCTTCGTCGTAGGTGAGGCGTTGGAAGCTCTCCGGAATCTTTTTGTCTGGCAGGAGTTCGCCAATCACTTCTCGGAACATATTTTCGTTTAGGTTGAGGATGTCTTCTTGGTCTACGAAGCTCATTTCCATGTCTAGTTGGGTAAATTCTGGCTGACGATCCTGACGCAAATCTTCGTCGCGGAAACAGCGAGCGATCTGATAGTAACGTTCATAGCCTGCTACCATCAACAGTTGCTTAAACTGCTGCGGCGCCTGAGGTAAGGCATAAAAACTCCCCTGGCTTAGGCGCGAGGGCACGATAAAGTCTCGGGCTCCCTCTGGGCTGCTTTTGGCTAGAATTGGCGTCTCTATTTCTATAAAACCGCGGGCGTCTAAGTAGTCTCGTAGCGATTTAATGAAACGGTGGCGGAATTTCATGTTGCGCTGCATTCGCTCACTACGCAAATCAAGGTAACGGTATTGCATACGAACTTCTTCACCGGCCGGTGCATGAGTGTCATGGATTTCAAATGGTGGCGTTTGGGCTTGGTTAAGTACCACGATTTCTTCGGCGCCAAGTTCTATAGTGCCGGTAGCCATATCAGGATTCACCATGCGTTCAGGCCGCTGTTTGACCAGCCCGGTAATCTGCACTACCGACTCCGGTTTGATTCGTTCGGCTAAATCGCCATCACTGTCACCAAATTGATAGACGACTTGGACGGTAGCAGTGACATCGCGCACATCCAGGAAGATCAGCTTGCCGTGATCACGGCGCACACTAACCCAGCCTTTTATAACAACTTGTTGGTCGACTGAATCGACCAACTCTGCAATTTGAGTTCGTTTCATGGCTATATTATAGCAATCTTATGCCTTACTGCCCAGCATGGGTGCTAAGACCGTTACTGTGGTTGATTGGGGGTTGGTTGCGGCGCAGGCGCAGGAGCGGGTTGCGTAGGTCCGCCAACAACTGGCTCGCCGGTTGGGGCATTGCCGCTCCCATGGGCTAGTACGTCGGCAATAGTCGTTACAACTTCCTCGAGCGTTACTTGGGATTTTACAAGATACTTATCGACGCCTAGTTTGTCCCCCCTCGCTCGGTCTTCTGGTGAGCTTAGCGCCGTCATCATGATTACCTTTACGGCGGCTGTCTCAGGTGTAGAGCGAATAATGTCTAGTACGTCAAAGCCAGATATGCGTGGCATCATGACATCGAGCAGTACTAAATCGGGCATTTCTTTTACTGCCATTGCCAAGGCTTCTTCGCCGTTGGATGCTGCCACGATCGTATAGCCTTCAGCTTGCAGACGAGCCGAATAGACATCCCTTAGTGCTACATCATCTTCTACCAATAATATCTTAGACACGTTGATTTTCCCTCTCAATGTCCTTATTGTAGTCTGCTCTTGCTGGCGAGGCAAGCTTCTTATCCTTGGCAAGCGGCATACTAAATGAAAATGTACTACCTCGCCCGGGAGTGCTTTGTACATACATTTTACCGCCATAATGTTCGACCAAATTACGGCTAATGTAGAGACCAAGCCCGGTACCACCTATCTCGCGCGTCATCGAGCTGTTAACCCGGTAAAACTTTTCGAATAGATGCTTTTGGTCTTCGACACTGATGCCAATGCCAGTGTCTGCTACGTGTACGGTCGCCATATCTTCGTCCACGTCCAGAGTAACTTCTACTCCGCCGTGCATCGTGTATTTGAGCGCGTTATCGATTAAATTGCTCAAGACTTCCTGCAGGCGATCCTTATCGGCCTCCACCATTGCCAGGGGTGCAATTGTCTTGGTGTTTAGCAGGTCGCTGGTGGTTTTAAAGCTTAGTTTCAGGTTCTTTTGATCGGCCATCATGCCGAGGTTGTCGACCGTTTCTTTGGTGAGCTCACTCAGGCTAAACACCGTCAAATGATCATTTAGGCGTCGGTCTTCGAGTTTCGTTACGCTGAGTAAATCACGGAAGAGCTTACCTAAATGCAGGGCTGCTTGGTGGGCTTTGTCGATGTAATCTTTAGCCCGAGAGTCGACTTGAGCTAGCTTTGGATTGGTTGCCATCGACAAGTAGCCCTCTACGGCCGCCACTGGGGTGCGCATTTCGTGCGATGCGGTTGATACAAATTCATTGCGTTCGCGCTGCAGAGCCTTTTGTTCACTGATGTCGTGCATGATACCAATGGCTCCGTTAATATTACCATTGCCGTCCATGGTCGGGGCTATCGCGATCGAAAACTCAATCTTCTGGTCGTTATTGCCGATCATATAATAGTCATCAACTCGCGTTTTTTTATTGGCTTCAAATGCCTTCAAAAAAGGGTCATTCTTGCTTGTAATGTCTTTGTCTTTGCCGTCTTTGAGTTGAAAAACATTATTGTAGTAAATGCCCAGTGCACTGCTTTTATCCCAACCAGTTAGCTCCTCGGCCGCTTTATTAAAGACTACAATTTGCAGACTTTGATTCACTCCTACTACGGCGTCAGCAATTTCTTCCATCATGAGTTCCGTTTTGCTCTGCTCGCTTTCGAGTTGTCCACTTAAGTTCTCGGCCTTTTCACGGTTACGGGTGACCTGCTCGGCCTGCTGGGCAATCACGTAAGCTACTGACATGGCTAGCAGCGTTGCCACTAGTTCTGGCCAATCGCCGACATAATTTTTGCCACTGGCAAAACTTACTCCACCCAAGAGTAGGTAGTAAGCTATACCGACACTAATGCTTATGTCGACCGCCATAAGTCCAGATATGCCGCTCGTCATCATCAGGACTAGCCAGAATAAGTAGTAGCCAGATTCCACACCGCCTTCGAGGTAGGCCATGAGCAGGATGCTGATCGATAGCGGCGCGACCAAGAGCAGCAGGGCTACTTCGGGTTTGCGTTGGCTCATGCGTTTGAGACCAAGCAGGGCGTAAATCAGACCAATGATGTAGAGTGGTGCAATGACAAAGCTTATGATTAGCCCATGCTCTGGGAGCAGTCCAAACGCGCTGGCCACAGCAATAGCTAATAACGCCCCCGCTTGAACCCCTGCAGCACCATAGCTGACAAGCCGCTCGTATTTTGATAACGAATTTGTTATCTCTGCCACCCAGTTCCTTGCTTCAATAATTAGCTTCATTATAGCATAAGCGCTTGATCAAAGAATTAGGCTGAAACGAAAGAAGCGACCTGCGAATCTTTCGATTCGTAAGTCGCCTTGGGGTGGAGCGGATTCTTGTTCCGCCCCACCCAGACCCTCGCCTGATGTCTAGGCGGTCTTGAGGTGCCACCAGCGCTTCAGTGGCGGCATCTGGACCAGCTCTTCGAGCTTCAGCTTGCGCATGGCGTTGTTGAGGTTCTGCTGGAACTCAGCACTGATTGCATGCGTCTGACGGTGTCGGTCTGAGCTGCTCCACTTCAGCTCGCGGCCGAAGTAGCTCTTGGCCCGAGCCGACGTGACGCTGATGCCGCCGGTCGAAAAGACCCGGAAGCAAACTTCCACTCGCGTTCCGCGGGAGCCTCGGACGATGGCTCGTCCGGTGGAGCCGCTCACGGGATCCGGCTTGGTGCGACAGCTGATGATCCGGCCCTTGGACAGGTCATCTGTGATCTGCCATGTCCAAGTACTCAGGTCTGCCAGCTCTTTGCCTCTTGTATCTTGCACTGTATCCCCTCCAGGGTTGAGGTATCGAACCTTGCTACTATACTATAAAAGACTTTATAAGTCAATAAATCAAAATGCGACCCAGGTAATTCTAAGTCGCTTGGGGTGGAGCCAAATTGCCCCACCCCACCTCTTGATTGTTACTACCATTTCCACGGGCTGCACCTTTTGTAGCTAAGTGTCTCGCTGACGAGGTGACGTGGAATGATCTGGTTCAAATTGCACTTCTGGCCAGGATCTTCGTAGAAGATTGCCCCGCCCACCAAGCAGCTTACCAGTAAGCTGATCAGAAAGAGCTCCACAATCCTGCCCATTCTGTTGTGAGGAGATTTTCGTGACAAAGTTGACCCCCATTCTATAGCTGTTCATGTGCTTCCAAGTGTTTATAGATGAACGCTCACGTCATGTCATCATCGATACACGGCGGCGTGTCGCCTTTCTCGCTGAACCTCACCCCCTGCTCCATGAGCTCGTTGACGAGAATTGATAGAGCTGCACAGCCTGCCGCAGGGTCGCTCAGCAGCGCCGGCACATGTGGCATGGGACTGAGTGCACTGAGGGCACCAAGTCCGTCTGCCGCCATACCTGCTCGAGCGATGAACGCGAAGCGCAAGGTTTCCACGAGCTCTTCGATCTGCGCTCTTCTAATCGCTGGATGGATCAGGAGGGTTCTGGGCATCTCCTTTGCGATGCTGTTCACGATCTCGAATAGTGCCTGATACAGCTCGATCTCATTTGCGATGGCGTTGTGCTCTGCCATCCCTTCAGGCATCTTGAGGTGCAGCGTGATGCCGTCCTCTGGGTCAACATCAATTTGGATTTGGTAGCTTTCCATAGCTGTCCTCAGGTGGTGGACGGAACGCTATTATTATCATGCCAATGAGGCCTCCTCGCAAGCATAAGGGTTGGCATACATCCCAACCTGTTCGCAGGCACGAAATTAAGCTATACTAAGGTGATGGAAAAAACCGAGCAAGGACCGCAAAAGGATCCGAACTTTAAGAAGCTGCCGATGACTGTGCTCACCGGCTTTTTAGGCGCGGGCAAAACCACGCTCCTTAATTACATCCTTACCAACAACCAAGGTCTCAACATCGGCGTGGTAGTCAATGACTATGGCGACATTAATGTTGATTCCGACCTCATTGCCGACAAAACCGATGCGAAGCTCGAGCTCACCAACGGCTGTATATGCTGCAGCTTAGAAACCCTCGATTTGCAAGAAGCTATCGGTCAGTTTGCTTATGCAGGTAGCCCCATAGACTACATTATTATAGAAGCCAGTGGCCTCGCAGAACCAAAGGACTTAGCCCTAACGCTCAAGGATACGATTGGTCAGCGAGTGTACCTGGATAGTATCGTGACGGTGCTTGACGCCGAGAATTTAGAAAAGAACGCCCAGGAGCACGGTACGGCAACCGAGCAGATTGAGTTCTGTGATTTCGTTATTATCAATAAGGTCGATCTAGTGCCAAAAGCCAAGGTCAAAGACATTCGCACATTGATTGCCAGCATTAATCCCAAGGCGCGCATCTTAGAAGCCAGCCGCGGTGAAGTCGAGATCCATTTGCTCCTTGACCAAGATGTGTTTGCTAAGCGCGAGCCAAAGTCGGTAGACGAACAGCACGAACATAGCAATCATGACGATCACGTTCATTCTCATTACCAAACCTTTAGCTTTACGAGCGACAAGCCGCTCCACCCGATGCGCTTCCAGGAGTTTGTGAACAAACAGATTCCGACCAGTATTTATCGTGCCAAAGGCTTTGTCAATTTAGGCAGCAAGGGCCACGAGCGCAAATACATTTTTCAGCTGGTTGGCACGCGTGCAGAAATCACCTGGGACAATTGGCGTGGTGACACACCCCAGACGCGCCTGGTCTTCATTGGTCAAGGTGCAGATGAGGCTAAGATTTTGAGTGCTTTGCAAGCTTGTGTCGATGAGTCTCCGGACGCACCGCTCGAAGGTATCGAAGTACAGTTGCCCAAGAAGGCTCAATAGGGCTAGGATAATTCATGCTTCTAAACCTCGATATTGAATCTAAACACATGGGCAACAAGCAATTGCTTGGTGAGTGTAGTATTGCGATTAACGAACGCGAGCGCGTTGCTCTGATTGGTCGCAATGGTGTGGGTAAATCCACGTTGTTCCACTTGCTCGACGGAAGCGACACGGAATTTATCGGTCAGCGCAGTGCCAAAAAGGGCCTGCGGTTAATCTCAACCCGCCAGGAGCACCACGACATCGCCGGTGAGTCGGCAGTGTCTTACATCCTCTCGGAACTCCCCCATTATGCTGAGCTCAAGCATATTCTAGAGACTTATCCCGAGACCATGGGCGATGACATGGCCAAAATCGAAGAGTATTCTCATGCTTTAGAAAAGTTCGCTGAACTTAACTTTTATAGCGTAGAAGACAAAATTATCTCAGAACTCGAACGTTATCAGGTGTCGGCCGAGTTAGCCAATGGCCCGCTCTCACGTTTGTCCGGCGGTCAGAAACGCTTTGTCGAACTCGTCAAGATTACTGAAGCCGATGCCGACCTGGTTCTCATCGATGAGCCGACCAACCATATGGACTACGTGGCCAAAGAGCAGTTTATTCGTTGGCTCAAGACCTACGATCGCAGCGTGGTGTTGATTTCGCACGATCGTGACGTGCTCAAATACGTTGATAAGATCATTGAGCTCAAAGACAAGAAGCTCCATACCTATCCTGGCAACTATGACTCCTATTTGGCTCAAAATAGCACCTCTACCTTGACGGGAATTGAGCAATACGAAGTCGCGCAGCGCACCCTCGAGAAGCTGCATGCTCAGATCGTTTCCGCTCGAGCCAAAAAGGCCTCGAGCTCCAAAAACCCAAATCCATTTGTGCCCATGGAGCGTCGTCTCATGAAGCAGTACGCCGAGCTCAAAGCCAAGGTGGAAAAACCTTCGTTTTGGATCGACCAGGATTCGGTCAGCGACATGAGCGGTAAATTGGTCGAAAAGTACGATAAGTATAAGACCAAAAATATTTCTTTAGATAGTGGCGGCGAGGATGCCAAGCATGTCGATCTCACCCGCCTACTCGACGTCCAGGACGTTTCCTTGGGCTATGACGAGCCGCTCTTTAAAGATATTACATTTTTGATGGGTTCTGGTGAGCGTGTGCAGATTCGTGGACGTAACGGGGCCGGTAAATCTACCCTGCTCAAAACAATTATTGCCACCATTCGCAGCCAGGAACTCCTCGCCAAAAGCTTCGATGGTTTCATTGAATTTGATCACCGCTTGCGACTCGGGGTGTACGAACAGGAAATAGAAGCCGAATTCATGGACGTGCCACTAGGCGAAGCTGTCATTCAAGTGTATCGCCGACTCGATATCGACATCAATCACGAGAAAGTGGCACGAATTCTGAGCCAGTACTTGTTTCACCCCACGGGTGATGCTCGGCTTAAGATCAATCAGCTCTCTGGTGGGCAAAAGGCTCGCTTCCAGCTGATTCGCATGTTTGCGCACGAGCCAAACTTATTGATCCTCGATGAGCCAACTAATCACTTGGATTTGCCATCCATCGAAGAGCTTGAAAAGTACCTGGTGAATTATCAGGGTGCGATTCTGTACGTGTCGCACGATAGTTACTTTACCGACAAACTTGGCGGCAAGACGATTCAAATCGGCCGTGACTAGTGTAAGTTTATTTGAATAATTACCATGGTGGCCCCGGTAGTGTACTGATGTACACCACCGGGGCCGGTTGGCCTACTGCACATGGAGGGGCGGGCCGTAGCGCTGCTGTGCTACACGCATCTGCTCCAGCGTGACGGTCCGCGGCCTGGCTACCCAAGGCCGTTCCCTACGCTCCTTGCTGTGATCGAACGGCTCTGTCCGGTGCAGGAAGTCCTCCAGGGTGGTCTCGAAGTCGTCCTCTGCGTACGGATAGAGCGTCGTTCCCGCCACGCGGTTGCGCAGTGTGCCGATGTCGTCATCACTCCAGTGTGATCCATACAAGGTCAGTGACGGCAACAACCGGCTGCCGGCCAAGGTCACCAAGATGCCGATGCCATCGAGGTCTTGGGCGCGTCCGTCGACGACCAGCGCATCTGCTGGCAGCTCCATCAGATCAGCGGCGGTGATGTCCCCCAGCGAGACCAGGGTGATCGACTCGGCGTAGCGCTGGATGACGTTGAGCCAGCGCCCCATGCTCTGTTCCGTTGATCCTTCGTCGACGACGAACAAGACACGCCAGAACTTCTTCTGTTCAGTTTCCACTGAATTCTCACTTTCGTGTGTAGGTGCTGATAGTATTATGCAAACTTCATATTGTACTTACAAGCATAAGGAATAATAACGTTGGTGGCACTCGATAGTGCGCGAATGCACACCATCGAGGCCGGTAGGCCTACTTCTGCCACTCCTGGCCGTTCTGCCAGGCGGGCGAAGGCACCCAGACGTGGAGGATCTGGTCGATACGTCCGTTGCGGTCGGTGTGGGCCTCAGTGAAGTCCAGCTTCGGCGCATCGTGGTCCCACTCGCACTCGTAACCACGCAGCTTGAGCCACTGGGTGACGAACTGCTTCTCCTCGGGGCTGAGCCGCAGGCTGAGCCGGACGATCTGGTCCGGCTTGCGCATGGTCACGATGTCGTGCTCGATGGATCGAGTGATCACGGCCATCTGGCCCTCCAGGTGGGTGGGCTTGCGCTTCGTGCGGCGCACCACCTCGGTGGCGGGCAGCAGGTCTTCGGTCAGGTGCCGGAGCTGGCGTTCTGGGTCGAAGCCTTCGTAGGCGTAAGCCGCAGCTTCGGCGAAGGTCACGGCATCTCCGCGGCTGTTCTGCTCAGCTTCGGTAGCGACCTTCCAGCTGATGTCGGCCGTCGTTTCCCACGGCGGCATCGTCTTTTGGGTTTGTGCTGTAGGCACGGTTGACTCTTTCTTTTGGGTACAAGGACTAATTCATTATCTCTATCTGCAGGATAGGATGCAAGAGGCATAGCTTCAATTAGATCGTTGGATTTATAGTCGCGCCGCTATTCCCCGGCCAAGGCGTGCTTGCCCAGTCGCAGCGGAGACTTCCATAGGCTGCCATGCTCTGGCTCTCCCAGTAGCCGTTTTGGCTGGATTAAACAGCGGATAATAGCAACAATCTGCACGATGTTCATAATATAGAAGACGAAATACATGGCTGGCACATATAAGCTCAAGCTAGCCTTGCGGCGAGTACCCAGGTGCTCGTCGGACCATAATGTAGTGAGAATGATGCCTGAAATTGCCAAATAAGCTCCGACTATCAACCCAAACGACAGTTGGGCAACCGACAGTGCTACAAGATAGAGTACGATGAGCGGTTCGATAATTAAAAACAGCTCGGCCAAGAACGCCATCGGCAGTCTGTAAAACGTTAGCATTCGACTGTATTTGCTCGAGCGCGCAAAGGTCAATCGACGGAATTTAATTAGGTTCTGAATACTACCAAGCTTCCAGCGGTAGCGCTGACGCAGTAGCGCGCCGAAGCTTTGCACGCCCTCGGTCATGGCTAGAATGTCTGCTCCATAGATGATTCTATGTCGTTTATTGCCCAGCGCAGCTATCTTAAGGCTCAAGCTAATGTCTTCGGTCGCCGAGTCGGTGTCATAGTTTCCCACTCGCGACATCAAACTGCGGCGAAACGTCGAGGCCACACCGCCAATTACAAATTCACTATTGGTGATCGAGTAGAACTTTTTAGATCGGTAGCCAATCATGTGTTCAAAGCGCTGCAGAATCCCCAGTACGCTAGGCTGGTGCAGGATCCGCACATTGGCGGCTACCCCGGCGATTTTTGGGTCATCAAAGTAGCGTACAGCGCGCGCAATCGCGTGCTTATCGATACACGAATCGGCATCGAGCGTCATGACCAACTCACCACGGACGTAGCGCCGCAAAGCTGAATTGAGAGCTTTGGCCTTACCGACATTATTATGCTTACTCACGATCTGGAAGTTTCGCGTGGGGTGCTTTGCAATGTAGTCTTCGACGATCTTGCGGGTGCTATCGGTTGAGGCATCGTTGACCACAATGACTTGGGTTTTGCGGTAGGTATTTACGCGAATGGATTCGAGACAGCGCACAATGGTCAAAGCTTCGTTGTGGGCTGGCACCAGCACGGTTACGAGCGGCACTGTGCGGTGACGGCGACGCTGCTTACCACGACGCTGCTTCATGGCTTGCACGTCATACAGGTTCGCCCCAACCAGGTAAAAGCCATAATGCAGCATGCTAATGATGCTTAGTGTTACGAAAGCATAAAATACGATTGGTCCAATGTTCATTTCTCTACCCGCGTGAGCTTAAAGGTAATGAGAAGCCGATTTTGATCCCACAGCCCTGAGCAGGTCTGAACAGTTAGGATTGGCGGCCCCGTATAGTAGAACAGTCGGTCGTCGTAGGGATTCGTCTCTAAGCGTGACGTCATAGTATACACGAACCGATGACCGCCTTCGCCGAGTAATATAAAATCATCACCAGCGTTGAGTTCACTTAGTCGCCCAAACACTGCCGGGTAGTTATGCGCATACACAAAGGTGTTGCCACTAGTGTTGTTGGCGCGTGGTGTAATGGTTGCCCACTGAGCTCGTGTGCTGCTCAGGTTCCAGGTTTTGCTCACCGGATTATAGTGTCCTTCGTCGACTTCCAAAAACAAATTGAGCCTCGGCACATAGAGGCCCACGGGTCGTTCGGCGACTTGGTAGCTGATTGGTTTTACAGCCTGGTTAGGTTCTGTCCGCATCTGACCAACCGACTGTGGTTGCATTGTTGGTCGTTGCAAACTATCGGCTTTGGCGGATAGCACAAGGCCACCACCCAAAATCAGTGCCAAGCCAATAGTGAAAATAAATATGCGCTTCATGATAATTCCTGCTAGAGCCCTCCACTCTAGTGCGGCTTACTTGTAAGCCTTGTGTGCCATACTGCGCCAAACTGTGCTGGCTACAATGGCAGTGCCAACTGCGATGCTGACAGCCGCAAGGGCGTCGATCATCCACAGTGCACCGGTATTTGGCAGAACGATTGCCGCTGCGGTCGTAGCTGCTGCAACTGCACCAGCACCACCACTTGTGCCACCGCCCCCGCCACCCATACCTCCGTACATGGTGACCTCCTTTGGGCATTAAAAAAGAGTGATATTGCAGATCCCTATACTACCTAGCGGTACTATGTGGATCACGCAATTCACCCTCTGGGTACTAGTTTACGCTATACTTGCTTTTAAGTAAACAAAATTGTATAACTGCTTATGCTTCAAATTGACTCAGGGTTTGGTGTACCAGCGCACCGAGTCAACATACCCACTCAAGCCACTATTGCCACTGACGATCATCTGCCAGCTGGCTTGAGCTACTGCGGCGCTCGATGGCGTGTAGTCAAAGCTATAATCACCACTGTAGATTTGCCCGACACTGGCTTTGTATTGGCCGCTAACCCAGTTGCCACTCGCGTCGTATTCATCGATGTAGAAGCCCACTACATTACTTGTAATGGCCTCAACTGACAGCCATTGTTTAATCTGATAGGTCTTCGTTGGTTCGACGGCAATGAGCGGTGAAAACAAGTGTTGATTGGTTGCAGTCGCACTGAAGCCAACCACCGTTTGGTTCGGCTGACCGCCTAGCGTTACGATCACTGCAGTAATGCTCGTAGGGCTATCGGTGCGCCAGCCCCCACTGATGCCAGCGTCAAAGTTGCCGCCGGGCAAAAGGTTCGTTGGCTCCGGGGTTGGATTTGGTGGCGGTGGAGGTGTAACCTCCCTGCCCTGGCTAATCCACTGCACGTTGTCTATATAGGCCTTGGCTCCGGAGTTGGCGGTCGCGAAGACTTGTAGGCGCGCTTGGGCCACCGCGTTCGAGGTGGGATTGTATTCGAAGTTAAGGTTTTCTACAAACGCGTTGTGTTCGCCCCGTTTGTATTGGCCACTGATCCAGTTGCCTGCCGCATCGTATTCGTCGATGTAGAAGCCGACTTCCCCACCCTTTATGCTCGCGACATTCAGGTAGCTTTTTATAACGTACGCCTGGCCGGCCTGGATCGCGACGTTGGGTGAAAACAAGTGCTTATTGGTGGTACCGCCATTGATCTCAATCGACTGCGTGGCATTCGGATAACTGCCTTTGTTGAGGGTATTCAGCTTGATCGATGTCGGCGCATCGGTCGTCCAACCAGCTCCAAGTCCGCTCGAGAAGTCCCCGTTTGGCAGCAAATTCTGTCCATTCACCAGGCCACGGCTAATCGTGGTCGAAGTCAGGCCCAGGGCAGCAGTGTAGCTGGCAATAGCATCTAGGTCGGCACTACTATACTGAAAGTCTTCGGGATCGGCACTCGGTGTCGGGCTAATGTCGTGAAACGCCAAGATGAGCCACAAATTATTAGCTTTGGCGTAGTCTATGTAGCTCTTTACCTGATCAACACTTACTCTGACTTGCACTGGCTGCACCCGCAACAAATAATCGTTATACGGAAAGCTATTGTAGCCGGTGTCGGCAAAGCCGCGGTGCGAGGTGTAGCTGCGCGCTACCGCTGCGACCACACTGTTGTTATAGTCGCCGTATGGTGAGCAGTAGGCATCGGCCGTTATGCCTCGGCTAGTTAGGGCGTTCTTGCTGTTGATAAGTTCTTGGCTTACTTTCGCGGCGGTTAGGGTGGTCATAGCCTTGTGTGTTACCGTGTGGCTGCCAACCTCCCAGCCGTATTGGTTTTGCAGTGCCTGGATTTGGGCCCAGGTCATAAAGCCAAAGCTTTTATCTACCGGACATTGCTTGGTGGGCGTGCCCACGCAGCTCGTTATGGGGTAGCTTGTGCCAACCAAGCCGTACTTGGCGAGCGTCGGCGCCGCTACTGTGTAAGCACTTCTAAACCCGTCGTCGAAGGTAAAGCTAACCTTGGCGCTCGCTTGTGTGGCAGCTTGTGCGCTTGGGACAGCAACACTAAATGCCGCCACCCAGGCCAGGCCAAAAATTAGTTGTGCGAGCCGCTTTTTCATTCTGTTTGTGCGCCAATTCCTCGGCGTTTCCTTATAATCTCTAATTATCAAACTGCTTCGTCCAATCTGCAAGCATGAGTAGCTTGTGTATTTACGTAGCACACCAACGTAAAAACCACCTTTCGGCAAGGGGCTTTTACGTAGCCTCCTTTGCCAAAAAGTGGTCTGTTATGGTGCGGCTGCCGTAGCCTGACGCTTGAACGGCTCCAGCTGCGACGTCATGTTGCCTACCCGCACTGCTACCAGCATGTCGATCGGCCCAGACATGAGGTCGACCAGGGCGGCAGCGAGCGAGTCGCAGCGGGCATCGAGCTTGCGCTGGGTCATGTCCAGATCGGTCCACTCCAGCTCGAACGACATCGCCGGGCAGTTGCGGTCCAGCGAGCTGGCCTCGGTGAACTCCAGGCGGACGTTGTCCGCCAACTTCTTGTCTAGCTGGACGGTGAACCTCAGAAACGCCACCGCTGCCATGGTGCTACGTACGACTTCATCGTCGTTGCTCAGCTGACGTGCCTTGGCCTGGGCAATGCCGATTGGCCGATAGCGAACTCGCAGAACCACGGGGTTCATTCGGGATCTCCCAACACCTGCTTGACCACCTGATGATCACGGGGTGCCTTGCAGGTTGATCCGCACCAGCAGCGCAACAGCACTACCTCCGGATCGTCGGTCGATTCGATGGCGATGTAGTTGCCACCGCACGAACCGCACGTTGTACGGATGTTTTTGTATCCACTCAATACTGCCACGTTACCTCCTAGATACTCGTTATGGCTTCTTGAACTATGCGATTATCTAATCATCAACTTGTTTTTGCAAACATAAGTATAACCTGACTTCAGCTGAAATGGTTGAATAATCAATATTTTAGTATATAATTCGAGTTCGTATAGATCTTTCCAAACACTGATTGACCCTGGAGGCCATGTGGCACTCATCTTTCAACTATGGATGTGTTCGTTCCTATTTCTTGTGGGGATGTGGGCGTGGCGCATTCGGGGAAACAAGAAGTTCGAAGCCAACAACTACTGGGCGGTGCTCTGCCACCTCAAGCGTGTCGGTCACCCCAAGGAGCTTCGGCACCTGGCTGACGACCTCAAGTGTGATGTGTACTTCCTGCGGAACCTCTTGAACCGTCAGTCCGAGGAAGGCTACGTGTGGCCATCACCCCCTGCGGTTCGGGACGACTGGACGACACGGGTGTACCAGCTTTCGCCAGAAGGCGAAAGCTTCCTGCGCGAAAGTGCGGCGATGCTCCGCGCCCACGGCCTAGACCCTGGTGTGTAGAACACCGCACCAAAGCCCCGAAGAGAGCCCCTTGCTCCCCTCGGGGCTCTCTTCATTTTATTTGCCGCCGTTGCCCAAGGAATTTGCTTAACCTACTCGGCCATCCCGTAGGTCTTTTGAAATGTTGAAGGAATTGAAAAAGCCTTCGGGTAATCCGAAGGCCGGGTGGCCGGTGGGTCCTATTTCAGCCCACCGCGCCCTGCATGCTAGCTCGAGCTAGCGGTAGTCGTTCCAGTACCGGAACACCGCGGCGATGAAGAACGTCACCACGGCAGCTGCGGCGTAGAGCCGCGTCATCTGGTGTAGCTCGTGCTTCTTCATGGCAGTTGGTTCCTGCCACGCGTCGGGGTCGTCGTCGTTGGCCGCGGTGTGTAGCCGCCAGATGAACAGCACCGGCATGAGCGACACCGTGCCGAACAGCGCCACGGCCACGAAGCAGCCGATCATGGTTCGGGTCAGGTACCAGACGATGCGGCGGTCGCCCGCCTCGTCAGCGCTGTTGAACAGTGACTTGGCGACGTTTCCCCCGTCCAGCAAGCTGAAAGGGAGAAGGTTGAAGGCCGCCAGGGTGCCATTCAGCGACGTCATCATCAGGCCGAAGCTGCGCCACTCGGGCATGAACACGATCATGACCAGGCCGACGGCAGCCAGGCCGAT
>CAZCAO010000005.1:0-27596 GCA_964496815.1 uncultured Candidatus Saccharibacteria bacterium
AACCAGCGACCAATCGGTTATGAGCCGACTGCTCTAACCACTGAGCTACGGGCCCAAAATGTAAGTTTGGACTAGCTCAATATAGCGGATTTACCCTGATAAATAAAGTCGTAACCAAAAAGCCCCCGAAGGGGCTTTATATGGTCCTTGGGCTAGATTAGCCCTTCTTGAGGATTGGTAGACCGGTTCGAGTGTTCTCGATTACGATGTAGCCTGCTGGAAGCTCGTCGATAGCACCTTCTTTGGCTTCTTTGGCAAAGAAGTAGATAGTCTGAAGGCGACCACCCTTTAGGGTAACTTCGCGTTGGTGCAGAATGTAGGTCTGACCTTTTGAGTTTGTGTGCTGATATGCCATTTAATTCTCCTTAATTATTCTTATGTTTAACAGGTTACGAAACTGGTACACCTTTGTCAATAGGTTGGGCCAGGTTAGGACGTGCGCTGAATCTTGGTTACATGCATGAGGCGGAGCCAATTACGCCCCACCAAGGCGCCGATACCAGCTATCATAATCACGAACGAGAATAACCCACCAAGGAGAGGCAGCAGACTCAATACTCCTGTAATCAGTAGCCCTAGTAGAAGTGGAAGTAAGTTAGAACCGACCGTACTGGGCTTTTTACCCTTAGCCGTACCGAGAACTTGGCGACCAACCAGAATGGCAACAAATATGTGAGCTAACATAAGCACCGTAACATACACCATCAAGCCAATCAGGGCCAATGGTATTCCTACCAGGCTGACAGCAACCATAAGGAGCACTACAGGAGCCATGATCAAAACCCCGAAGCCTGCCAAAAGTGATTGGCCGGGCTTTTGCCTTACGTAGTCACCGGTGGCTATAACGCTCTTTGGCGCTAACCAAAGCATAACAGCTCCGATTAAAAAGCTTGCGATCAGTCCATAAAGCGCGCCTGATGCTTTTGCCACCCAGGATGGCTGTTCTGATTTTGCGGACGGGCCAAACTGACTAATTGAGCCCTCGATATTCTTGTCGTTTTCGATCTTGATTTGAGCTGATTGGCTATAGCTTAAATTGCCGGCAATCTTAGCATCATTACCCACTGTAATCTGACTCGAAGCCAACTTAGCTGAGCCGCCAGTTTGGGCATTATAGCGAACAACAGAAGCCGCCACGTAGGCCGACTGCGTAACACTACCATTTACCTCTACCTCAGACGCCACTGCGCTTAGAGATCCACTTATCCGTGCATCTTTATTCACCATTATCTGTGAGCCTGCCAGATACGCGGAGACTGCCCTACCTCTCAACTCTATGTTTGAGGCCACAATATGCACGTTACCCGCTACACTACCCTCTACGCGAGCATCTTCGGCAACGATGTAGATACTACCATTGACTGTACCTCGCAATACAAAGTTACTCGCTACAACTGCAACATCACCATTGACCGTGCCATCTATCTCGACCCGTTCCGCAACCTTGGCATATAGTCCAGTGTAAGTTTCGTTCCTGGCAATAACTTCGCTCGACGCCTTCGTGGCATCACCCTTGGCATGAGCGATTGTCGCCCAGCCAAATACGGCCAGTAATACGGCCGCAATGCTTAATACAATTTTCTTCATATTCACCTCCCTATTCTTCTTTATTAAACCCTCTTGCCGAGTTGTTTGCAAGCAATCAAAAAGCCGCTGACATGTCAGCGGCTTTTTGATTACGTAGTGTCGCTTTTTTAGCGGCGGTCTACTTGTGGCTTAGCTTCAGAAACGATGATGGTACGACCATCAACTTCTTTGCCGTTGAGAACTTCAACAGCCTTCTGAGCTTCTTCAACGCTACTCATTTCTACAAAACCGAAACCGCGTGAACGGCCAGTCATCTTGTCGAGTACTACGTTTGCAGACTCTACAGTTCCAACTTCAGCGAAAATTTCACCAAGCTGTTGGTCATTTACTGACCATGGCAAGCTGCCTACAAATAGTTTTTTCATAATATACTCCTTCTGAACCCTACCAGCGAACGCTTGTAAGGACCAAAAAGAGCTTACGAAAACGAGGACTGTGTAGAACTAAATTAATGTGTAAGCAAAGTATAACAGATTATCGGCATAACTGCAATGTATTTCTTGCTACGTCAACTTGTGACGACACACAAAGATTGCACTTTTTTTTGTAATCGCTTACGCTTGCAGGCGAGGCTAGGTCATGCGAAGCTAGCCTTATTACAAACATTAAGGAGAATCTACATATGGCAACAATCGAATTTTACGATGTCAAACTTCGAGAAAAAGTTCAGATCGACGAAAGTCAGATCAAGCGCAAAAAGTACGAACGTACAACTAAAAGCGGTGCCACCCAGGTACGATACGCTATCCGTGCGAACAACAACGGCACGAACCTAACCAAGTTTGTATCCGAAGAAACTTACAACAGCCTGAACGTTCCAGAAGAAAACTAGACGGTAAAGTACTTAAAACACCCCATACAAGTGGGGTGTTTTTTATTAGCACAACTATGTTGACAAGTTCGCATGCTGTTCGCTATAATACTAGCAAGAATCTTAAGGAGGGCTCAAAATGAAAACTGCACTTACTAAAAAACAACGTCGCATGCTCGACTATGTAACCGGCTTTATTGAGCAAAAGGGCTATTCCCCTAGCTATCGAGAGATCGCAACCGGGCTGAAGTTAAGTTCTGTGGCGACAGTCGCCCAGCACATTGATGCACTCGTAGCAAAAGGCCTGCTGACCAAAAGCAACAATTCTGCTCGTTCTCTCATGCCGGTTGAAGAAGTGCAGGCAGGGATTGAAATGCCTGGTGTTGCCCTGCCGATACTTGGCCGCATCGCCGCGGGCAGCCCTATTGAAGCTATGGAGGGTCAAACTGAGACTCTCGAGGTTCCACCCTTTATGGTTGGGCGCAAAAACTCCTACGTACTGCAAGTAAAGGGCCAGAGCATGATCGATGAAGGCATTAATGATGGAGACTATGTCGTTGTCCAGGAGCAGGAGACGGCCACCAACGGCCAGCTCGTCGTAGCACTAGTCAACAACTCCGAAGCAACCCTCAAGCGTTACTACAAGGAAGCCCGTAGAATACGCTTGCAGCCATCCAACGCTGCTATGGAGCCAATCTACGTAGAGCCTGGTACACCCCTCAAAATTCAAGGCACCGTTATTGGTTTGATCCGAAAATACTAGTTCTACTGAAGCTTTCCTTACCCAAAAACCCACTCGCGCATGAGTGGGTTTTTGGTTTGTGCTAGTTTATAGGACTAACTACTTGAGAGCTCGAACGGCACTAATGCCGACCTTAAAAACATAGAGGTTAGCCAGAGCTCCAGCAAAAGCAGCGGCAAAATAGCCAAGTGCAGTGACAACGTCCGCGCTAATTGTAGACAAAAACTGCCCGAATAAACCGAGCCACATTGGCCAGAACGAGCGCATAGATAGCATTAATAAAATTAGTAATCCAATGATAATCCCCGCGCGCAGCAGCGGAATACGCATGCGCTCCTTAATGTCACCGCGGTTTGTGTATTCCTTCTCTACCTTCACGCCGTTGCGGGCATTAATGTAGCTACTAGCCATTGACCAGACCACTGTGTAGGCAGTCAAACCAACCACGCTCCAAAATAATACGATCACTATCGTATTAACAGTACCAATACCACTAAAATCGCTAATCTGGTCACCAAGCGTTTGGCGCAAAATGCTTTCGTTTATGTTACCTTGGCCTGTTAATTTCGCAACGATGTCAACGTAGTACGTCAGTACAAAACTAAACGCAGTTAGCACTACCGCCAAGACAACTTGCAGAGAAGATACCGCAAATATCTTCTTCATTACTCGGCGGTTTTCACACTCAAGCTAACGGCAGTCGATTTAGACGCGTCACTGTCGCCCGTCACAACAACCGTGAGTTCGGCTTTATCCTTTGTATAGGAAGATGTGGTAACAGAACCAAAGCTAATCTGAGTGTTAGGCTTCAGCTGCCAACCTTCAGCTTTGAGTTCTTTCTCGTAATAAGCCTTGACCTTGTCGGTCGCATCATTGGTACTCAAAGTAACGTTATATGAGTTTTTCGTTAGACTGGCTGAAAAGCGGATGGTAGAAGGTTGATAAACCGGCACGTCACTCGGGAAGCCAGCTGGTAACTTTTGAGAAGTGCTCACGGTAGACTTGCCGTCTTTGCTCGTTATCGTTACTTGGCCATTTTTGGAATCAACCTTGGTATTGTTGCCAGTCAATCCCTTAACCCCACCTTCAAAAATACTCTTGGTGGCAAAACCAACTATGATACTACCAATCACTCCTAGCAACACAAGGGCGCCTACAACGATCAGGACGACCTTTAAAGTCTTGGTGTTCGAAGTAGATTTTTTCGGCGTACTAGATACACCTGCCGAAGAACTCTTCTGGGGAACCTTGTCAGCTGGCCTACTAATAGCCTCTACTGGTCGAGTTTGTTTGGTTGAAGTAGATTTATTATCTGCCATTGGTTATTTGATAATATTAATAGTTCCAACAACTGGTAAAGGCTTCATCTCGCCGTTGAGAGCATTCATGATGCCGAGAACTGCGAATACTAGCCCTACTACACCTGGCACCATCCAAAGGAAGAAGCCTCCAAAGAAAAACAGTATTCCACCTAGGAATCCGGTCACAATGTTAAGACCAATTACAGTTAAAAGAAGCACAAGGCCCTGATTGGCGTGGTACATGGCAAACTTCGAGTCTTTATTAGTAATCATAGGGATAAAGAAAATAATGTAGGCCAATGCAGCCATGTTCTTAATGTTTTGGTCTTTTTCTACACCTGATTTAGATGCTTTTGTGGTTGAGTCCGCCATAGTTATACCCTTTACTTAATTGTTATGCTTTAAGTTGATAATAGTACTCTTTTCAGGTCAGCGCAAGCTCAAAACAACACGCCAACCACGATTAGTCGGTTCTGTAGGGCGTTCTAAAGAACGTATTCAGGTATAGGATATTGGGCAAACTCAGGCAAGAGATTCTTCCCATATATTAGCCGTGAGAAAGCCTCAGCCTCGTACTTAGCGCCATTGAGCGCATGATGCGGCTTCGGCTCGGCTGGCAAGCCAACATATCGCAAGGTTGTGTCCGCACTGAGTCGAGTTAAGCCTTTTTCCATAGGTGGCTTAACACCACGCTTTAAGTGGTGTGCATAAGACAATGAATGCAAATCTACCGTCCTAAACCCGAACGGCATTGGCTGCTGATAGGCAAACTGGCTCTTAAAAGCGAAGTCGTGTTTCAAGCCATGGCGTTCAGTGGCATAGCTTAAAGCAGCGAGGTCAAGCCACACCACGTTCTCACCTGCCAATGTAATCTCATCAAATTGCTTTGCCCAGTCAAAGAATGCCTGTACCATCTCGCCCTCACTCAGCTTAGTCTTGTCGATCGCCTCTGCCATCGTAAAGCCACAGTAAGCAATGGCCGACTCATCAATCTCAGCCCCTTCGAACGCGTAACACTCCTTATAGAACTGCTCTTTGGGGTTTTTGAAGTTAACCGCACCTATACTCAAGAGCGAGTTCTTTTTGGGATCAATACCGCTGGCTTCTACATCAATAACAATCATATTCCAAGTATAGCGGAGAAGTGTCGCCAAAGGTAGAAGCCCCCGGCGAAATACATCGTCGGGGGCTTGGTGGGCAGAAGTAGCCGAGCTACTTGCTCAGCTGGGCTGCGATCCACTCCGCGCGGGTGAGTTCGGTCAGAACATGGTCAACCCACTGGCCGTCACGGAAGTACTCCGCATGCCAGCGGCCAACCTCACGGAGGCCAATGCGTGCCTGGGCCTTGGCCGACGCCTCATTCGGCGCCAAGTAGCCGGCCTTCAGCTTGCGCATCGGCGTCTGAGTGAACACATAGCGTGCCACGAGCTGGGCGACCTCGGTAGTGATGCCTTTGCCCCACAGGTTGGAGCGGCCGATGAAGATGCCGACCGTTCCGTGGCCGTTCTTCCAGTCAATGGCATCGATGCCAACCATGCCGATGCACTTGCCATCGACCTCAATGGTCCAGCCGATTGTTGTCGGATCAGTGGCACGTGCCTCGATCCAGTTCAGCTCGGAGCGGATGCTCAACGGGTGCTGACCAGACAAGTAGCGGTTCACATCTGGGTCCGCGATCATCACCACGAAAATGTGGGCATCCTTCTCCGTATGGGGTCGAAGCTTGCACTTCTCGCCCTCAATGATCGGTCCATACATGGACTTTCATCCTTTCCACTAACCTGCGCGTAGCAGGTGGTGAAGCCGTGTTGCTCCACCCAAGTGGGCTTTTGAATTCTTTACTATGTCGTTATAAAGTACGTCAAAAGCCCACTTCGATAGATCATCTATATAGGACTGTGGGCGGGGGATTCCTCCTATCCCCCGCCCTCCTATGTCAGTCCAAATGTTCTCCGATTTCCCGTGCCACCATCTCGGCGTAACGGCCGCCTTGAGCCAGGAGCTCTGCGTGAGCGCCAAACTCCACAATCCGGCCATCTTCCATGTAGTAGACCACGTCGGCCGACTCCACGGTGCTCAAACGGTGAGCGATGACCACGATGGTGGCCTGGCGGGACCGAATCATGGCGTCCACCGTTGCCTTGACGAAGTCTTGCGAACGCGCATCGAGCGCGCTGGTAGCCTCATCCAGGATCAGCAGCTTGGGCTGACGCAGAAGAGCACGGGCAATCGCCACGCGCTGCCTCTGTCCACCGGACAACCGCACGCCATTATCACCTACCTGGCTGGCATAGCCATTCGGCAGTTTGGCAATGAACTCATCGGCATGAGCCCGCTGGGCAGCCTCGTACACCGCTTCGTCACTCGCCAGGGCACTGCCCATGCGAATGTTGTCGGCGATGCTGCCATCAATGAGCTGAACGTCCTGCGAGACGACCGTGACCATCTGCTGACGCAGGTAGTCGTAGTCGAAATCTCGCAAGTCGATCCCGTCAAACAGAACTGCTCCTTCGGTCGGATCAGCCTCACGCGCCAGCAGTGCTGCCACCGTTGACTTGCCAGCCCCAGAGGGGCCAACCAGCGCGATGGTAGTATTCGGCTCGATGACGAGTTCCAGCTCCTTGAGCGTCGGCACACAGTTGCCCGGATGGGTGAAGCCCATACTGCGCAACTCGATCCTCCCCGCGGCCACAGGGGGCTTCTGGGGAGTAATCGGCTGCCGAATGCTCGGCACGGTCTTGAACAGCGCGATGTACTCATTGAGCGCCTCGCTGCCGTCCGAAATCGCTCGCTGCACATCGCGGAACTGGTAGAGGTTGATGAAAATTCGCCTTAGCCAGTCAATCACCAGCACGACCGTACCAACGGTAGCGGTACTGCTAGCTCCGTTGTGCAAAAACGCGAGCAGCCCATACATGCCCAAGAACGCGGCCATCAAGACATACTCGGGTCGACGCTGAAAACGACGCCAAGCGCGGTTGCGCTCAATGTCATCCTCGGCGTAACCGTCAAGAATCGACTGGTAACGCGCTGCAAAGCTCGCCTCGACTCCGAATTGCTTCAGGGTGCGCGACTTAGCCGACAGCTCGGTACCACGAGTGTGCATGTCCTTCCAGGCACGGTGCCCGGCCTCGTCGATGGGCTTGATGTAGCGACCATTGTAGGCCATTACTGCTACGAACAAGCCGACGACAAGGCAGCCAAACAGGGCAAAAACAGGCCCCACCACCATCAACGCAACGATCGTCAGAATGATACGAATCACTACGGGCAAGCCGTTGTAGATGACGCGATCAGTCAGGTTGTCGATGCGATTCAGGTTCTTGGCGATCAGAGACTCCTTCTCACCGGTGCCGTGCTCAATGTGCCACGCCACGTCCATACTCATCTGCTTTGCCTGACCGAAGCCAAGCAGCATGACATATTGATGCCAAGCAGCAACGTGTCGAGTATGATTCATGGTATTGGCGACAATGCGCACGACCACGTCGATGGCCAACATGACGCCAACAATGCTGAGCAAGTAGCCGAGGCCCTTGCCCTGAGTGATGCCGTCGATGAAGTACTTCACCGGATAGATCTGAACGATCTCCAGTAGTTCGGTCACGACCAGCCAGAACAACGCCCGCTTGGCGTCCTTCTTGACCTGCCGTACCTTGCTGTCTCCTCCTGGTTCTTTGGCTATCAAGCCAACCAGCTCAAATAGTTTACGGATTGCACCCAGCATGGGCACTCCTTTATATCTGGGGATGGGTAGAGTAAGAGAACTTATTGGATTGTTAAAGAACACAACTTGACAGAAAAACCTATCAAAAAAGCTCGGACTGCACCGAGCTCAAGCTGTGTTCAAAAAGAATCCAACAATTAACGAACTTAGTGCAGCACCGCTCGCATTTCTTTTACAAGAAAGGCACGAGTTAATCGCGGCTGATGCTGTGTATTAATTGACATAGTGTTAGCACTATATATCATTTTTTTGGATCTGTCAAGAGTTCTTATGCTTTTTGTTGGGTAGCCGCCCTTCCCCGGAGTGGTATAATAAGAGTATGACAAAAGCCAACCAATACGACGACCCAAACTTTAACTACGTAGACTACTGGAATGGTCGCGACTACGAAAACGCGGCTGAAGAACTGGCACTCAACATGCTTTTGGGCAAACGGGTGTACGAAAAAGCTGCCGATGTAGGTGGTGGCTTTGGCCGACTCGCCAAACTACTCCGCTCCTACGCCAAGCATGTTACCGTCGTGGAGCCATCCAAACAGCAGCGCGATCGTGGTAAAGAAATCACCAAGTCGCTTACGGCTGTAGAATTCAAAGACGGCCAAGGCGACAAGCTGCCATTCAAAGACAATGAATTAGATCTTATTACCATGATCCGCGTCATGCACCACTTGCCGGATCCTAAGCCAACCTTCAAAGAACTCAACCGAGTTCTGGCGCCAGACGGCACGTTGATTTTAGAAGTCGCCAATTCGCTCCATTTCAAATCTCGGATCAAAGCTGCCATGAAGCTCAAATCTGTATCCAAAGAACCTGTAGAGCGTCGGAGTGAGGTAAACCTTAATCGCGAGTCGATTGCATTTGTAAACCACCATCCAAAGGTCGTTAACGATCAGCTTGAAGCAGCAGGCTTTGAGGTCGAGAAGATTCTGTCAGTCTCAAACCTACGATCGCCTAGACTCAAAAAAGTCATGCCAGAAAAAGCCATGATTAGAATCGAAAGAGTACTGCAGCCTGCCCTAGCGAAGTTCTACTTCGGCCCAAGTATCTTCTTCCGTGTTCGCAAAAAATAACTAGATTTTACGGCTATCATATGCCCAGTGTAGCAACGCCTGGCGCTGACGTGGTCGACAGCTTATATCCCCTGGCGCACAATTAGCCTTAATTTGTCCTATGTGTCTGCGCATGGCTTTCCAGCGCTTAATCTGTCGCTGATCCTCACCAGGAATGCGTCGGCCCATATAGTAGCGGCAATACCACTGAAACCACCCTCGTGGATCTTCTGGGTATATCCAACCCTTCTTCTGCCACACGTTCAGTGGCTGACTTGCCTGCACACCAAAGAAGTTGAGCTTTGGATCCGCCGCATCAACAGCGAATTTTGCAGCGGCAAACCAGTCTTTTGGAAACTCATCTGTGCAATCACGCATGTACCGACCTCCAAACACGCCAAGTTCGAGCATTTGCGCCGGAGTAAGTTGTGGCTTAAATTCAGGGTCAAAACTTTTACCTGGAGATGCAACCAGCTCATAGCTATACCCCTTTTGCATCTTGTCATTGACAACTACTACACGTTTTTTCATACACTGATAATACCACGGCAAGTTGGCATATCACCCTCGTCCAACTATAATGCAATCAAAGGAGGGTCATGAAAGACAACCATACGTATGGAATTATTGGTGCTGGAGCAATCGGTCAGGCACTAGGCTCGGTCTTGCGCAGAGCAAACCGCGAAGTTGTATTCTGGGACATTGAAGAAAGCAAATGCACCGTGGATAGCCCACAAGAACTTGTTCGCAATAGTGATGTGGTTATTCTAGCGATCCCGTCGCAAGCTGTCCGTCAATCACTCCAAAAAATTAAAGCTGACGTCGATCAAGACAAGGTGGTACTCACGGTGGCAAAGGGAGTGGAAAAGGGCTTCAAGACTATGGCAGTTGTGCTCGAAGAGGAGCTAAGTGACTCTGTGACATTCGGAATCATATCTGGCCCAATGCTTGCTGGAGAACTTATGGCAAATGAAGGTGGCTACGGAGTCGTGGCCAGCACCGCAAAGCTTACGACAATTATTAATGATTGCAAGGCTGGCGGCCTTACCTTAACTGAATCGAGTGAGCTTGTCGGCGTAGCTACCTGTGGTGTTCTCAAAAACATCTATGCACTCGCACTAGGTGTTAGCGACGGCGTAGATTTGGGCATAAATACTAAGGCAGCACTTACTGCCGATGCCCTCAAAGAGATGGCGGCCATACTACATCAACTCCAACTTCCCACCGGACTAGCCTATGAGCACTGCGGCCTTGGCGACCTGTTGGCAACTGGCTGGGGTGAAGCTTCGTACAACCACCGAATTGGCGAAGAAATTGGTAGTGGAATTCGGTCAAATCTTAGCGGTGAAGGCCTCAATGCACTCATGGAAATCCCCCATGTGATCGAAATAGCCGACTTCCCGATCGTCAGTGGATTGCACCACATTATTGTAAACAGAGCCCCTGCGGAAGAACTCGGTGACATCGTTACCTAACAACCTCCTAACTGTACTCGACGTAGGCACCACGAACATTCGGGTGGTGGTGTTCGACCATAAGCTCATGGTGGTTTTTAGCCAAGAGCAAGCTATTGAGACCCTCCGTCCAGAAGAAAGCTGGGCGGAGCAGGACGCGGAGGCAATCTTGGCTGTGTGCAAGAAGCTACTAGCAAAGGCGGAGCAAGCCACCGATAACCAGCCATCGAGCATTGGTATTACCAATCAGCGAGAAAGCGTCGTAGCATGGAATAAAACCAATGGCCAAGCACTCTCTCCGTTAATCCTATGGAGCGACAAACGAACTGAAACATACTGCAACGAACTCAAGAGCAAAGGCTATGAAGAAGCTATTCGCTACAAAACTGGACTCATCCTAACTCCCTATTCATCTGCACCGAAGATTCACTGGCTCCTGCAGCAAAAGCCAGTCAAAGCTTGCGCAGATGACTTAGCAATAGGTACGCTCGACAGCTGGATTATCTTCAAACTCACTGGTAAATTGTTAACCGACTTCACCAACGCATCGCGGACGATGCTTTACAACATTCATACGCAAGACTGGGATGAAGAATTGCTGCATATATTCAAAGTCCCGCGCGCCATCCTCGCCGAAGTTCGGCAAAGTAGATCTGATTTTGGCACATACGCTACGTCAACCACCCACATGGCTCATCATATTCAAGCTGTCGTTGGCGATCAGCAAGCAAGCATGTTCGCCGCAGGTAGCCGGCCAGGTACGGCCAAAATAACCTACGGTACTGGTATATTCCCCATGCGACTCATAGGAGACGCTTTCCAGCTGCAAGACGGCGTACTTACTACATTAGCAATTGGCCCCAATGGCCAGGCCACCTACGCACTCGAAGGTAAAGTTGAAAACGCTGCTCCACGTGTCTCCAAAGTCTATGGCATCGACAAGCCAGCCTTTGATCAACTTATGATTCAGTTAGCGCACGAGGCAGCCCCGGTGATTGACAGGATTGTTGACCCTGGCGAGGTGGTCTTTGTAGATGGCGGGATCAGCCAAAATGACGATATATTGGCAGAGCAAGAAAAGCTCAACAACATAAAAGTTCAGCGCCTGAGCACACACAACGGCACAGCACTCGGTGTAGCTAAGCTTTTACTAAGTTAAGCTTCGACTTCCAGCTTTCTTCTTCATGCCGGCAAGTGGGATGGTTATATAGAACGTCGTGTCCTTGCCTTTGGCATGACTCACCTCCCAAGCTTATCGTTTACTTTTGCAACTACTTCTTTAATTGTATTCTCACTTTTCACAAGGTATTCGATATCCTGAGAATCACGTGTCAACTCGTACACTCGCGAGCTACTATCAAGATTAGATACAATAATTATTGGCACTTCCGACAGCACCGGGTCAGCAGACATGTCATCAATCACTTCCCAGCCATCTTTGTTAGGCATAAGGATATCCAGCAAAAGCAGGTCAGGAGTGTTCTTCTGCGCTGCAGCCATACCGGCCACGCCATCTGCACAAGAATCAACGGTGTAGCCTTCAAGCTCCAGTTTATCGACTAGAGCTTTCCTTAGGTCTACCTCGTCTTCCATAATGAGTACTCTGGGTTTTTGAATTTCCATACTAGACTAAGCCCTTATACTTTTAGTATAGAACCATAAGCATAGGGCGTAAAGACGGCTTATTACTGGGGCTTCAGAGTTTCGAGTAATTCTGCATAACACTCCGCGCAGATATGAAACTTCTTTACCTCGGATCTTTCATTAGGGGGGCTAAACAAAATCGCCCCGAATGCCCGTAGCTCTTTGCCGCATTTGTCACATTTCGGGGCGATTGCCATTTGTGGCTATTCCTTAGGCGTGTTTAGGGCCAACGTACTGAGCATTGCCAAACGCTAGCATCAAGGCATCAATTACGTTAAAGATTACGAGACCAAAAATACCAAATGCTGTACTTTTGCCGAAGTGCTTCGCCAAATCAATAGCGACCATTATGCCTACTACAAGGTTTACAAATGGAATAAACAAGAGCAGAAAACCCCAACCATTACGGCCTGCTATCTGAAAAAGCGTATAGGTATTATAGAATGGTATAAGCACCTTCCAGCCTTCTTCACCGGCTTTTTCGAAGATCTTCCAGCCAGCTACGATCATAAGAACCAAAAAACCAAAATAAACTAGGCTAAATAAACCACCGCCAACCGCCAGGGCTGCAACGTCTCCACTTGATGTTGAATATGATACTGCTTCCATATAATGAACTCCTTTATACCCCTATTCTACACCCCACTGCTAACTAGCTGTCAACTTTGTATGGGCTTCTGGCTAGAGTGCCAGAAAAGGAACGATAGAGGCGATCAAAAAGAAACCCAGTATTACGTAGACGAAAACCTTTTGCATGAATGTATTATAACAAAAAGGAGCTGACGTTTCAGTCGAACTCCTTTTTTAAAATCCAAAAATCTCTAAGACTTTTTCAAATCTTTACCGTGGACTACAAGCGCATATAGCACAAGTACGTTCACCGTAATGAGCATGATTGTCCAGATTGGATATGCAGTTACATAAGTCATGTTTGCAACCAACGCAAGTGACGTAAGCACAACTGCTACAATGCGTCCAAATGCATTGCCTGTAGTGACGGAGTAACCGGCTGCAACAAGCAGTAAGCCCCCAATCAAGTGAACCCAACCCCAAGCCGTAACATCAACCACTGCTGCGCGAGCAGGTGTTACGAGCAAGAAGGTATTATTGAGCAATGCACCCAGGCCATAGAGCGCCTGAACTGCACCTGCCACCATTAATACTACGCCAGCGAATAGGACCCAGCCTACCCATCCAGAAACCTTAGCTTCAGCTCTGCTTTCCGCCATATACTTTCCTCCTTATTATTACGTTCTAACCTGATAATCGTACGGACAGACCTGCAAGTCAATACCGGATATTACAAATTGAGGCTAAAGTTTTATACAACCAAGTCGTGGGCTTGTCAAAAAACCCGACGAGGCCTAGTATTAAAGTGTAACAAGGAGTCTTACTATGGGATGTTTATTTGCGCTTATTATCATGCTTTCGCCACGCTTCGGTATCATTTTGCTCTGGGCGTTTACTGACATCGTGTCTCGCGCCTATAACGGTATTTTACTTCCATTGATTGGCCTGGTAGTCGCCCCGTGGACCACACTGTTCTATATGCTAGTTGCCTCGACTGGACCTGTTAACTTTGGCGGCTGGCTCTTTGTCGGTATAGGTGCGCTTATGGACATAGCCAACTACAGTCAATCATACGTGTACCGCAGCCAGGTGCCTTCCTACAAAGTCAAAGGCGACTAGATTATAGCGCGTTTAGAACTGCGAGCACCCCGAATACTATCGGGAGCAAAATAACCATACCAATAATTACTACCCAAATAAGAGTTTTGTGGCGATGGGCAAAGCTATCTGCCTCCATAGCCTCTAACTCTGCGTGGGCATTTGGATTGTAGTTTGACTCATGTTCATGACGGGCATGTGATGTTTTACTCATAGGTGATTCCTAGCATAGCTTTAGAAGCTACGAACGCTCTCCATGTACTTGAGGTGTTTTTCTTTTTCTTTTAAGAAATCACTTAAGTCGAACTTCTCTCGCTCCATAATCTCACCTGTCTTCATTGCTCCAATATAGTGCGGCATAATCACATAGTGCGCACCAGCATCATAAAGGTCCGCAGCTTGATCAATTTCATCGCTCGTGACTACCACGAGAGTTCGTGCACCTGGCTCCTTGGCTTTTTCTACAATCAGTAGGTTTGTACTTGGATCAGTAATTGTAGACACCACCAGTTTGGCAGTATTCACACCGATCTCATCAAGCAAATCTGTGCTCCCGGCATCACCATAACGATGCGGGATGTCCATTGCAACCAACTGATCAATCGCGACTGGGTCATAGTCCACTACAAGCACCTTGCGACCACTCTTTTTGATAGAGTGCAAGAATCGCTTGCCCGAACTACGAAATCCAAACACGATGATATCCCATTTTTCGTTACTAACACGATGTTGCTTTACTACCGAGCGCTCGAAGACGGCCAATGGACCGCTCAGCTTATCGAGTAACCAATCAGAATACATGATCATATAGGACGACAGAGCGATTGTAACTATGGCGACAAAGGTGACGAGTGAGACAACCGAGCCCTCTACTTTACCGAGGTTCTGACCAAGCACCACTAAGATCAAGGAGAACTCACTTATCTGCGCCACTGCCAAACCAGCCTTGAAGCTCGTCTTCTTGCTATAACGCATCGAGCCCATCAGACTCATGACGATTATCGGGTTGCCGATAAGAACGAGAATTGAAAACAGGATGCCAGGAACGAGGATTGCCCCAAGATCGGCAGGCTGGAGTTTTGCTCCCAAGAGAATAAAGAATACGATCAAAAAGAAGTCGCGCAGTGGTTTGAATTTAGAGCTAATTTCCAAGCTATAGGGCGAACTCGCTAGCATAACTCCGGCAAACAAAGCGCCGATCTCGATGGATAGCCCCACCCATTTCATCAGGGCCGCAATGCTAAAGCCCCAGGCCAGTGCAAATAAAAACAAGAACTCTTGCGAGGTCGCGAGCAAGCGATTAAGTGTCGGCAGAACAAACTTGGTAAAGAGGATGAAGACCAAAGTGGCGACCACCGTAATCCCGGCTAGTTTGGTAAGCGATTCTGTCAGACTCCCCCCTTTCGAGACCGCCACAAGCAGCACGAGTATGATGGCTGCAACAATGTCCTGCACCAATAAAAAGCCGATCGAAACCTTGCCGTGCAAATGGTTAAGCTCCTTTTTATCCGAAAGCAACTTAAGCACAATAATCGTACTACTGAACGTGAGTGCAGCAGCAATAAACGCAGCCGTTATGAGCGGAAAGCCTAGGGCCGTCGCCAGCCCAATGCCGATGGCAAATGTAAAGACAATCTGCCCTATACCTGTAATGAGCGCGATCTTACCGACGTCCTTGACCACCCGAGGGTTCAGACCAAGGCCAATGATGAATAGCAGCAAGGCCACACCAATAGAGGAAAAGAGTTCGAGGGTTTCTTTGGATTGGAGTAGGTTTAGAAAATACGGCCCTACAATCAAGCCAGAGATTATGTAGGCAATGATGAGTGGCTGCTTGAGGGCGTGCATAATGCCAGCCACGGCAACCGCCACTGCTAGTATCATTCCTATCTCGGCAAAAGTTCCTTGCATAGCCTATATCATATCATAAGCATCATGGTCGTTGTACCTGTTGGAGATAAGTATTATGGGTTAACGATCAGGGATTCTTCACGAACCAAGCTACGCTTCCCTCCTACTTCCACGAGCGCCTGCACCAGCCATGTGCCGGCTGTAAGGCTATTGCCGGACGCATTCCAGTAGGTATTGAGCTCCGAACCAGCTTCGGGATCATTCCCCAACCACACTCTCTGATTGGTCGTGGTATTAATTGCCCTAAGTCTACACTTGGCAGAACTATAATAGCTCATGCAAGTTGAGTTCATTTCGGGTCGATAAACACCATTAGCGGCAGACAGACTGACGACGTGTGTATTTAGGACTTGGCCAAGCGGCGCAGCCAACGACACACTCTTGAGTGCTTCATATGTATTGAGTCGGCCATAACCATAGCGCGTGGTAAAGTTCTGGCCACTCATGCCGGCTACCTTGGTGGCTGTTGATGTCAGAGCAGCTTTAACTTGCGTTGGCGTTAGGGTGGTATTTTGGGACAGCAAGAGTGCCGCAGCGCCGGCTACAATTGGCGACGAAAACGACGTTCCACTATAGCCACATACATAGCGGTCTGTTTGGTTGGAAACCGACCAGGCGGTAGAGCAAAGTGAACTTGTTCCCGGGGCAACGAGTGCCAGGTTGGCGCTATAATTTGAGAAGCTCGCTCGATTATCAGAACTGTCGGTCGCGCCTACCGCAATAACTCCAGGATAGTTCGCCGGGTAGGATAGTTGTGCCAAGCCATCGTTGCCAGCTGCGGCCACCACCACTACTCCTGCATTCAGTGCGGCTTGAATTTGCTCGGCAACCAACGGGTCGTCGCCGTCCGAGCCCAAGCTCATATTTATTACCTTGGCGCCCCGCACAACCGCATAATTTATTGCCAGGGCTACTGAAACCGTATCGCCATTACCTGCATCACTCAATGCCTGAATGGGTAAGATTTTTGAACCCCAGGCCATACCGCTCACTCCTTGGCTGTTACTCGATTCGGCCGCCGCCAGTCCGGCAACAAAAGTAGCGTGAGTTGCCGAGGAGTCATTGGGGGCTGTCTCCCCAGCCTGCACGCTGTTGTCCCAACCACTAAAATCCCAACCCAGATAGTCATCGGTGTAGCCGTTACCATCATCGTCAAGATTATTGCATGATTTATCCAAGCTCAGATTGCGGCTTGTGCAGTTCGGCGAATCACCCTCGCTTGCTGTCGCGCCAACTTCGCCACTATTTTGGTCCCATTTACTATCGAGGTCTTCGTGCTGTAAACCAAAGCCAGTGTCAATGACTGCAATCACGGCCGATTCATCACCTGCTGTATTATTCCAAGCCGGTAGTGCGTTCACTTTGGCTAAATGCCATTGCGAGCTGTAATACGTGTCGTTGGGAGTTAGTAATGCCTTGTATCGCTGAGTAGTATAAAGTATTGAGCCAGTCGTAGCCACGGCTCCCGTCTTATTGGCCTTATATACATTGAGTTCTTCGAGATAGCTCAGGTCTTTGAGTGTAAGGTTATTTTGCTGCAAAAAAGCAGCCTTGGCAGCAGTAGATTCAAATCGCACAAGTGGTGGATTCACAGAAACACTGTCTGACGGCTTGGCTGGACTGCCAGTCGGCGGCGGCGTAATCTTGCCGGGGGCCACACTGTCATCTTGCTCAGGAGTCGAGAGGCTATCCGCCACTTGGACCGGCTTTTTATTACTCGGTGCCACGATGGATTTCTTGCCCTGAAAATACAAAAGGCCTCCACTCGCAGCGATTACGAGCAAGGCCAAACCAAGCAATAATGTAAACTTTTTTCTTTTCATTTTGTTTTAATGCTTACGCTAAGGATATACGAACCGAGAAGAATCTTCAAGCCAGCTAAAGTTTACGGAACCAATTCGGTACTTACGATAACTCGCTTTTCATACCTCTTGGTACTTTTATTGAAGTTTCCACTACATGTAATTAAGTTCAACTGATTTGCGACTTTCGGGTTCTGCGAAAACAATACGCTTGCCGCCTTCGCCTCCTCCAACTCGTCAACCGCCATCACCTTAAAGACTTTACTGCTGTCATCACCAAATTCTACTTTCACTTCTGCTCCAGGCTTAACCTTTGCCAGGTCCACAAAGATGCCGTCCTGGGTCCTACCATCCACATGGCCATCAATTACACTCAGCCCCTTTTCACCAGGACGAACACTTTGTGTGAACCATCCGGCAATATGGATGTTGTTAGGTACTGCTACTGCTTTGTTCTGATCAATTCCCACGTTCTGCATATAGCCATTCACGCCAATGCTAGGGATGAGTATCTTCTTAGGATCCTTTGGACTACCTTCCCATCTGTAGTTTTGACCCGGCTTCTGTTCGCTGGGCGAACTAACTACACGGTTCTGTACACCGCCTTTACTGAAAGATCCTCTAGGGGTACGGCTGAATATCAATGCGCATAGAGAGACCGATACAGCAACGACCAAGAATATAATCAGGCTGCTATGGCTTGTCTTTTTCCAAAATTTTCTTACTAGCAACCTTAGAGAATTCACTTATTGACTGCGGCCACCTATGCCCGTGTTTGGCACTGCGACTACGAGAGTAGCTATGCCTGCGGGATCCTGAATTACCCCATTTGCCAGACCATCCACATCCAAGTCACCCCCATCCTCAATCTGATAGGTTGCTACCACTACGCTGTGCCCACCTATCGTCTGTTGACTTATGGTAGCATTCGTTATAGTGAAATATGCCTTTGTATTCGGGTTAAACTTACGCACCACTAAGCCTGTAGGATCAACGTCGTAGTAATACAATTTAATGGTAGTAGTAATTCCTGCCTGTTCACCGCAGTCGGCTTCAAAGTCCCATAAACCATTAGCATAATCATAAGCCGGATCTTGTACGCCTAAGTTTGCTTCAGATGTAGAATCATCGGAGGTAAGTGTGCACTCAGCGCCGACATCTATTGCTACTGTCTTACCTGAGTATGAGTTTGTATAACCTCCAACATTGGGCTGATCAGCATCGATTACATTGTCCCCATTTAGGTCAGCTAGGTTGGTTGACCACCTCAGTGTAGGGTAAGCGTTTGCTCGGACAACCCAAACTAAATCAAAATCCCAATTGTCTAAGGGCGGCTCAGTATGATTCCCTCGGTATGGGTTACTGGCAATAAAGTTATCACCAGTCCACGCACCACCGCCAACAGTACCGACCACATCGCTCCCCGCGGTAGTAAAGATAACGTCTGCGTAAGACTTCTGCACATACGCTGGTCCAGGGCCCGCCCCACCTGTTATACCGCCGACTTCTACATTTGCGTTAACTGTACCCTGAAAGTAGCTATTGCCCACTCCTGATGGGCCAACAGCTTTGCCGACTAAACCACCAACAATAGCTCCGCCTGTAACCGTAGTGTTAACCGCGTAACTTTTTTCTATAGTGGATCCACCTAAGTAACCAACTAGAGCACCGGTATGAAGGCTCGCCCCCTCAACCGTTGAATTCATAACTCCGATTTTAGAGATAGTTGTGGATGACGCATAGCCAACGACTAAGCCAATATCTGTTTGTCCTCCGTAGTAGATGTTATCAAGAAACATATTCGTGATTGTCGCCCCATCTGTAACGCCAAAAATCCCCATTTTTGAAGCATTTTCCACATAGGTAATATTGGATATTGTGTATCCTTTACCATCTAGGCTACCAGTAAAAGGACTGCCCTCGGAGCCGATTGGTGCGACAGTCTGGCCATCGCAGTTAATAGAATTAGCCAGCTCATAGTTAGAGCCTAAATCATTCGCAATTTCCGCCAAGTCAGCGCACGTAGATATCCTGTATGGGCTCTCTGTGCTTCCATTCCCGCCCGGAAAAGCAAATGCCGAAGAACCCACCCAAGGCGCAATAGCAGACAGAACCATTGCACTAATTACTATCATTTTATATATAAAACCTGTCCTCGTCTGCACAATACTCTTTTCGCTTATGCTTATAAGTATACATGCATTTTATAAAAACCAAAGGCCAGTAAGTATGGCGATTTATATCTACACCTTGCCGTAGAAGCCTTCAAGCAACTTATATACTATGTACGCTGGCCAAACCATAGACTTTAAGAAGCCAGTGATTACTGCGCCAAAGTTCGTAGCCGCTTGCATCCAATACACAAGTGAGCCAATGAAGCCTACAAAATAGAGTGCGCCACTCGTGCCGTGGGTACTCGCGTTCGAATTGCCCTTTTCTTTACACCATTCTTTCAAGTCATCTGCGCCTTTTAGGCTGGCTTTAATCTCTAGCTCTGGGTTATTCTTGTCTGCTTTTGCCATATTATAGGATCCTATTTATACCCAAAGTATACCACCCGCACTAAGGCTTAATAAATCGCGCGGCATTGGGGTTCCGGTGTGGACAGCCAGGCCAGCAGCAAGGCCGACGCTTCCCTTCGGCTAGTTCTGCAACTGTCCGCCCTACATGATTGTCTCGAGTTTCTTGCTTCTTTACCGTAATTGTCCAACATATCCACTCGTTGCGCGCTAGTGGAGTGATGTCATTCCAGGCTGCCTGCGCCTTTGGGTTAGCTGCCAAAGCCTTCCGTAAATCAGCTGGCATACTGTGCACCGGACCTTTTTTTATCGTTGCTTTCATGACTATATGATACCAAAAAGAGGCCGATAAGGCCTCTTTAGAAAAGTGCTGGCTCCGGGAGCCGGATTCGAACCGGCGACCAATTGGTTAACAGCCAACTGCTCTACCACTGAGCTACCCCGGAATATCTGATTGGTACTGGGTAATTATAGCCTTGGCACACTCAAAAATCAATTGCCTATCAGGAGGAAGCTTTGTTATGTTTTGGCGTAAGCGCTACAATGTAAGCATGCAAAAAGACCCTCTCGAAAAACTAGAGACTGCCTCGAGCCTCCTGCCCAGGCAAACCAACCGCAGTTTAGCCAAACTGCCCAAGCCGCCTCGTCGCTGGACTAAGCTGCTACTTGGACTAATCGTTATAGCCGCAACCGTAGTTGCTGTATGGTACGCAAAAAACTAGCTTCGGCCCGCTACTCTAAGCTCAAGTGGTCCTTAGCTTGGATTGGTGGGGCTTTCACAATCTTTTGGCTCGTGAGCTACCTGCTCATGGCCAACTTTTACCGTGTACACCACGCCGAGCCAGAGGTTCTTGGTGTTAGCTTTTCACAAAAACAAGCCGAGCGTTATGGGGTGGATTGGCGGCAAAACTATTCGGCGCTCCTAAATGACCTTGGCTTTAAGCACCTGCGCATCGCGGCCTATTGGGATCGGCTGGAACCACAACAAGGCCAATACGACTTTAGCGAACTCCACTGGATGATTTCTGAAGCTACTAAGGCGGGTGCCAAACTTACAATCGTGGTTGGCCAAAAGAACATTCGTTACCCAGAATGCTATTACCCTGCTTGGCTCGACCCAACAGATAAAGATCTTGCCCAAAGCCGTGCCAAACAAATGGTTGCAGCGGTCGTGCAGCGCTATGCCAATAACTCTACTATTGAAGCCTGGCAAGTAGAAAATGAGTTCCTCCTGCACAGCTTTGGCAAGTGCCCGGCGCAAAACCTCACCCGCCAACAGCTCAAAGACGAAATAGCGATCGTACGTAAAGCCGATCCAGTCAAGCCAATTGTGCTAACGCAAAGTGATCAATTCGGCTTCCCTACCTTCGGCCCATTTGCTGACTACTTTGGCTTTTCTATGTACCGCTGGTCGTACCGCGAAGGCTTTGGCTACTTCCGCTACCCACAGCCTGGCCTATACAACTGGTGGAAAGCCGCTTGGATAGAAGCACTTACTGGCCAAAGGGTCAAAATCCACGAACTCCAAGCCGAAGCTTGGGGCAAGACGGGCAACGAATATCTGCCACTTAGTGAGCAATATAAGACTATGAACTCTGCACAATTCCGAGACAATCTACAGTATGCCCGCGACACGCAAATTCGCCACATTGATCTATGGGGTGCAGAATGGTGGTATTGGCTCAAAACTGCCAAAGGTCAGCCGGCCATGTGGAACGAAGTTAAAGCCATACTGCAGAATTAGACTACAGTTCCTTGCCGCTCTCCGACCTTGGAGCAACAGGTAGTGGGTGTGTCATGGATCAGAACGGGTGAATCACGAGAATACCTAAGCTCGCAGTGGACACGAAATTCTAGCTAGAAATGTCGCGTGACGAAAAAACTACTTTTTCCTAAGTACTCGCAGGTATGCCTTGTGCGTCAACTCTGCAGTTGCACTCCAGCTAAACTTCTTGAGCTGCTCATAGCCCCTGTCTATAAGCACCTGCTGGCGATCTTTATCGGCCAGGAGAGCCGCCATAACTTTGGCCATCTCTGCCGTGTCGGTAGCATCAAAGTATTCAGCCGCCTCGCCGGCCACTTCAGGCAAGCAAGTGGCGTTCGAGCTAGCTACCGGTACGCCATAACTCATCGCCTCTAAGGCCGGTAAGCCAAAGCCCTCACTGAGCGACGGGAACACATACAGACTAGCCTTTTTATACAGGCCAGCTAGCTCAGCGTCGCTGACGTAGCCAGTAAATATCACCCTGTCATCTAGCCGAACTTCGGCCACGTCCTTTTCGAGCTGTTCATGAAAATGATCCTTACGACCTGCAATCACGAGCTGATAGTCTAACATGTATTCGGTTATCAGTTTGCCAAACGCGATAACCAGGCGCTCTAAGTTCTTATGAGGATACGCGTTCCCCACATAGAGCAAATAAGGCTTGTTTATGCCGAACTTTAGCAGATCCACGCGTGGCCGCTTGTAGGGCATTTCGGCGGCGGCTGATGTTACGATCACCTTCCGGGAAGCCACCTTATACTTCTCCACGAGCCCATTCTTCACATATTCAGTTGGCACCAAAATCAGTTCTGACCTTCGTACCCCCTGTTTTAAGACAAACCGCATCACCATATCTTTGAAGTGATAGTAAAACGGCAACATCTTTTTGCGATGAATGTTCTTAAATTCCAGCAGTGTAAGGTCGTAAATGGTGATCACAAACCTACCGCGGTATAGAATTGGAAAATCGAAGTTAGTGAAGTGCATTAGGTCGGCTTTTTGTATGCGTAGCCGCCACCAAAAGCTCGTCTGCTCCCGGAATGTAAACCATGGTTCTGGCGCATCAACAAGCTCTAGGTTATCAGCTTTGTAGTCCAACTTGTCGCGGTCTTCAGGTCGAATCATGAGTACATATTCATTACCATGATCTCGCTCCAATAAGCCACGTAATGTCTCTTCTACATAACGGCCTATTCCCGTCTGCTTAATCCACCTGCCATCAATTACAATTTTCATAAGCTTATTATAACCCATCCCAAACCTTACAGCTTCTCTATAGTTGGGCCTCGCCACTACTGTTCGCAGCTTTTTATAATTTGTCTAAGCTGTTTTTGTTAAAACTGCATAATCTAACCCACTCATGCTTGAGGGCCGGCCCTAGCACTTATTATCCTTGCCAAGTACGTATCGTCTACTGCCCTAGGAGGGATCATGAACGTACGGAGGCTGATCAGCGTGAGCTGTTCGCTTTTTTGTTTGCTCGGAGTCGTCATCGCTCTGACCATCCTGCCCGCTTCGTCGGCTTCTGCCAGCGGCAGCCTCTACGTCGGCCAGGGTGGCGAAGTCGCCAACTACCAGGCTGCTTTCAACCGCATCGGCGGCAGCTCGGCGATTGGCTACCCCGAAAGCACCGTGCACTGGTGGGGCAATGGCTGTATCCAGGACTTCGGTGGCGGCAAGTACGGCGATTCGGCGCTCATGCAACCACGCTGCACGGGCACCGTCTACGTGGTGGTTGGCAACACGTGGCGCAAGTTCATCGAACGCTTCGCCGGCGGATCGGTCAGTTATTACGGCTACCCGTACAACGACGGACATCGCTGGGGAGCCGGCTGGGCGCAAGACTTCTCCGATGGAACCTACGGCTGGAGCATCTTCGTCTTTGGCGACAGCGTTGGTCGTGCCCACAACGTGCGGGGTGACATTCTGCGCTACTGGGTCAACGCGCTGGGTGGTGCTCCAGGTGGCTTCGGCTTCCCGGTTAGCGACGAATACGGCTGGAACGGCTTGCAGCGGCAAGACTTCCAGGGTGGCTCGATCATCTGGGACGCCACATCTGGCGCGCGGGTCTACCACGCTGCCCCGCCGCCCCCGCCGCCTGCACCCACGCGCGAGCAAAAGGCCGTGGCCTGGGCGATTGCAGAAGTAAACTCTCCTCGACCGGGCTGGAGTGACGAGTATCGACGCATCTGGTCGGGCTACTGCGAAGGTTTCGTCGAAGCAGCCTATGGCAACCACTACGGCCGCTGGGCCAAGCCCTACCCGTCGGCGCTGGCCGACTACCTCACGCAGTACGCCGCTGGGCGCGTACACACCTCGGGTGAACCACCCGCTGGTGCGCTGGTGTTCTATCGCCTCAGCCAATACGGTCACGTGGCGCTCTCACTCGGGGACGGTCGAGTCGCGACCACGTGGGGGTTCGGCGACGCCGAATACCCCGTCCGCATCGTGCCACGCACCACCTTCGGCAACTACCTCGGCTGGAGCTACGCCAACCCCGCCTGGGGTGGTCGCTAGCACAGCTTTGTTCCTGTCCACTTGGGGCTGGCGAGTTGACCCTCGCCAGCCCCTCATTTTTCTATTTAGTTCTTGTGCAAGACTATTACGCCGTCCTGCAAGAAGATCTGCTCATAGCCATACTTTTCGACGGCGCTCTGCAAAAAGCCACTCAGCTCTTCGACGGAAGCAAACGGCCACATATCGTACCCTTCCGCAGCGACGATGTAGTCTGGCTTGTACCGGTTCAAGTCAATTGGAAGGTTATAAATCTCTCGTCTGGAGCTTAATTGCGGGAAAGCTGCCTGTGCGGCAACCGATGCATCCTCAGGGATAAGGCCCAAAGCAGTCCTAGCGGCCTTGTCCGATGGGCTCAGGCTATAAAGGCTCGGGGTTATGAGCCGACTCGGATAGGTCGGGAAGTTCTTGTTAATCCTCACGTATACCGCAGCGGACCCCACCAAGCACAAGCCGACAGCCAGCAAGCTAGCCTGGCTCGCAGATATCTTTAAGCCCCGACGAACGGCCAGTTTATACAATCTATACGCACCAACAATCGCAGCAATCGCTAGTATGGGTGCCTGATCGACCGAATAATGCTGGATTACAGACCAGCGCCACGGCTGTGTACTTAAAAACCTACCGAGCCAGAGAGGTGAAAGTAGTATTAAGATCTCTAAACCAATAATCGGCAGTCCGCCGAATGAGAACAGCATAAACACAATTGATTTTGTCTTGTCTAATGGCAGAAGTAGTTGCCGTACAAACTCTTTGGGGGTCTGAATGACAGCCTTGGCAACATCGGCCGCCCCCTTACCAAACACATTATCCGAATACACGTACGGCGCGTTGCCAAACCACGGCAGCCAATACTGAGTGACTGCAATAAAATACGCGGCGCCAACTCCTAATAGCAGCCCACCTTTTTTGTACTGTCGCCGCATGAGGATCATATAGAAGCCAAACATAATGACTAGCAGCGGCATGTTCTCTTTTACTAAGAGGAGCAAAGCCAAGCAAACGAGCATTGGCTTAAAGCGATCCTCGAGCAAGAAGTATAAAGCCCAAGCAATGATCGGCAGAGCTAAGAATACTTCATGGAAGGCATAGGCCTGCCCAAACCAAAAACCAAAGAACATATAGTATGGAATCAGCCAGGCAGCAGCGGCACGCTTGTCTTCGAAATACTTCAGCGCAACTTTGTAGATTGGGTAGCCGCTGAAAACCAAGGCAATAACCTGAATCAACACGAGTGAAAAGGCGTTCTGCCACAAAAAGTAGATCGGGGCATACAGGAACAATATAAAGTGCGAATGATCACCTAGCAGATTTAACTGGGTCGGCATTTTTAACGTGTTTGGCCCAAAGTCACCACGCACCATCCCCCACATGTGGCGGTTAAACAGTCCGAGATCCAGCATGGGGAACATAAACTTGCGGTAGCTGAAGTAACTAAAGACGAGGTAAATTAAAAAGGTCGCAGATGCCAAAGCATAGAACCACTTGTGGCTCAACACATGCTGCTTGCTACGTACTACAAGACTAGCTTTTGGCTTTTGCTTTTGCCGGCTTGGCTTTCTTTTCATTCGCGTCTACCAATCCTCCTGTTTTTAGTGTCGCTATACTAACAAATATACCTACAACTACCCATATATGAGTGATATAGAGTGTAGAAAAAGTTAGCCATTGCATCAAGAACCCTACGAGCATCATCAAGGTTCCAAAGAACCAAATATTGCGAGTAGAATTATGCTGGCTGACCTTCAAGGAAATGGCCTTATATGCTACCCAGCCAAAAAAACAAAGCATAGTAATGAGGCCTGCTAATCCTGTCTCGGCAAATATCTCTGCGAATTGATTATTGACTGTTTGCGTGGGGTCCCTATAGAGGTCGGGGTAGTTTTTTGTTACGAATGGGCCAAAGTTGCCCGGGCCGACGCCAAGCAATGGTCGGCTTATTCCTATGCCGACTGCTTGTTTTAGAGTTTTTATTCTGTCTTTGTATGAAGGGTCAGATTGATAAGAATCAACATGATAAACCAACCGTGCCGCATTTCCCTCTGCACTGATTTGTTGTGTGGGCAAGCCTGGTAAGGATGCTTCGGGCACAATTGTCTTATCCATCCTATCATTAACAATCGATCCACTGCCCACTATGAGTAGCACCGATAATGCTGCCGCAAGTCCAATCGATATTGCTAACATAATGAGCCGCCTAAACTGCCGTATTCGCACTAAATATAACGAGGCTACAAGCACTATTGACCCTATAGCAAGGTAGCCTCCTCGTGAGACCGTTAGCAGCGTTATCAGTAAAAATGATGCTATCAATAATAGCCTCCCCCTCTTCACATTAAGACAGTACTCAGCCAATGCTAGAGATAGAGGTATGATCAGATAATTTGCCAGGTGTAGTGGCTCTAAAGAGAAACCTTGCACTCGGGGGAAGCCAAAAATCGCCTTGGTGTACGGCTCCATGAGGAGAGTAAGGGCCGGTGAGACCCCCAGGCTGTCACCTATGAACTGATACAAGCAAAACCCAATCACAAGAAGGCCACCAGCATAGATGACCGCCGTATACACTGTGCTGTCCTCTATTTCGAATGTGGCCGCAACGGCATAAGCAAGAAGTATCGTAAAGCCATAAAAAAACAATGTAGTAAATGCCTCGGCCCGACTAAATGCAAAGAGGCCTGAGACCAAAGACACGGTTATAAATGCTAAAAAAAACACCCAAGGCGGCTTAAGCCAATCATTTCGGTTTTTATAGATTATCGGTGTCGCAAAAAAAATTAGGAGTAGACCAGCCAGCTGACTCAGGCGTATAGTCGCTCCAAACATCTCGTAGCTTGGTCTGGCGCCGAAGGGTAAAAATGCCAGCAACAATACTAAGCAAAGCATCCTTGGGTTTCTAATCTCTTTGGAGAGTATATCTTTCATCCTCAGGATCCCAGAGCTTTTAGTCTATGCCATAGCACCAGTGGAAATCGGAAAGTCTTCACAAAAACTCTTGCTGGCAGAGATTTCCATTTGCGAAAATATATATCCTGAGCCCGGTAATACCTCTGTTTGCGCTCATACTGCGATGTTATGCTTTTGCCGAGCAGGTGTATAATTTTTG
>CAZCAO010000006.1:0-14530 GCA_964496815.1 uncultured Candidatus Saccharibacteria bacterium
CTGAAGTGAGCTTTTCGAACTCGCGCAAGCCACGCTCAAGCGTCTGGCGGAATTGCTTTTCTTCCTGCATGAGTGTTTGGGTAATTGCCGCTTCGTGCTCAGCAATCTCTGGATAGTCTTCTTTGTATAGCCCAGCAATTACCTCTGTAATATCGCCTAAAAAGTCCTCACTAAGGCCTAGTCGTAACCCTTGGCGAATAGCTCGTCGTACGAATCGCCGCATTACATAACCTTGCTTAGTGTTACTTGGTGCTACACCGTCCACAGCTAAGAATACTGCAGCTCGTAAATGGTCGGCAATAATTCGCATCGGCAGGGCCTCGTCACTATAGTTTTTGCCAGAGAGCTTCTCTAGGTGCTCAATAATCGGCCAAAGCAAACTAATGCGAAACATGTCACCACTGCCTTCGGCGGCGGCAGCAATCCGCTCCAGTCCACCACCAAAATCAACATTGCGCTGTTTGAGCTCATCGAAGCCACCATCGGCCCGCTTCACATACTGCATAAAGACTGAGTTGCCAATCTCCATGTACCGACCGCAGTCACAATTTGGGTGACAGTGCTCGCCGAAAGATGTGTCGTGCTCAGTGCCGAAGTCATAAAACACTTCGCTATCAGGCCCACCAGGCTCGCCAGCTGGCATGTTAGCTGGCACGCCAGCTCGACTCCACCAGTTCTTCTTAGCATCGTAATAGAAAATTCGCTCGCCGTCTCGCACGCCACGCTTGTAGCCAGCTTCCTCTGATCCGATTTCAGCTACTTTTGCGTCAATGCCCTTTTTCGCAAATAAACCTTTCCACAACTCGGCAGCCTCAGTGTCTTTAGGAATGCCGTTTTCTTCGTCACCAATAAAAGTCGTCACATAAAGTCGGCTAGGATCAAGCCCAACAACGTCTGTTAAAAATTCAAAAAAGAAGGGAATTTGTTCCGACTTAAAGTAGTCGCCAAAGCTCCAATTGCCCAGCATCTCAAAGAACGTAGTGTGACGATTGTCGCCAACTTCGTCGATGTCTTCTGCCCTAAAGCACGTTTGCGAGTCTACCACGCGCGTTCCAGCTGGGTGCGGCTGACCAAGCAAATACGGCAAAAGCGGCTGCATGCCAGAGCCGGTAAACAGCGTAGTTGGATCTTCCTGAGGCACAATGTTGGCACGGGGAATAACCTTGTGTCCTTTGGACTCAAAGAATTCAAAATATTTTCTACGTATTTCGGCAGCATTCATAGCCGATATTATACCACCTGATCAGGTATGAATCGAGTCTTAGTTTGCTGGGATAAGAGTTTTAATCGCTTCTTTGAGAGCGGCAACTTGCTTGACTGATAAATCTGCGGTGGTCTTATCTTCAGTACAAGCAGCCTGGGGGCCATTGACTATATAGTAGTAGTCGCCCGCCTTAACAGCACCTTGAACCTGGCTAAAAGTCGTAGAGTAAATTGCAGTATCTTTCTTGCCCCTTTGCAGTATACCGATAGACCCGGGTCCACACGAACCATACTTCGTACTAGCATCTGCCTCACCACGGCGTCCAGCCGCAGCTTGAGCAGCAAAAGCAGAGCTCATGAGCGTTCTAGTGGTCGGAAAAACTGAGTCCTGGTTCGCATCGGTAACGGAAAAATAGAAAACATCCTTCAGGTCAGTTCCGGGCTTAAACTTAACCCCCCATTCAGAGATTACTAGGTATTCGTTGTTGGCCGAGGCTTGAATAAGACTATCAGCAGCTTTGTCCCGATCAGCCTTTATTTCATCGAGTTCCTTTTGCTTATTATTGAGCTCCTCTGTCTTGGCGCTCAACTGACTCTGCAGCTTGGTCGACTGGCCGTAGGACCAAAATCCATATGCTCCTACCCCGATTAAGAGAATGATAAATACTACCGGCCAAGAAATACGATATGTATGTGGCCGCTTAAACTTCTTGGGCTTCTTTTCACCTTCGGGCTGAGCTACTGCTTGATCTTGTGGGGCTTCCATGGGTCAGATTATAGCACTTATGCTATAACGCCGCCACCGAGCACAACTTCACCATCGTAGACTACAGCCGACTGACCTGGCGTTATGGCGCGCTCTGCCTTATCCAGAATCACCTTAAAGCCATTCTTGGCCTTGATGAGCCGACCAGACTTCGCCGCCGTCCTGTATCGTACTTGGATGTCGTAGTGCTTTGACTCATCGGGATTTACATACCACACACAGTCTTGCACGCTAAACTCTGCCTTGTTAAGTTCCGGCGATTCTGGCTCTGTCGTTACATGCACCTCATTCTTATTCGTATCAATCCGGCACACATAGTAGGGCTTACCGCCACCCACACCAAGGCCTTGTCGTTGACCGATGGTATAAAAATACGCCCCATCATGTTGGCCAATCACTCTACCCTCCTGGTCAAGAATATTACCCTGTTTCGGCTCAATGTATTCAGCCAGGAAAGTTCGCATCGGGATGTTACCCACAAAGCACAACCCCTGCGAATCCGGACGCTTGGCCGTAGGTAGGCCAAATTCGCTAGCCAGCTCACGAACCTTTGACTTTTCGATACCACCTAGTGGAAACAATGTATGCTCCAGACTCTTAGCCGGCGCGCGATACAAAAAGTATGTTTGGTCTTTGCTTGCATCCACTGCCCTGCGCAACCGAACCGGCTCGTGATCGATACGTGCATAGTGACCGGTAGCGATGTAGTCTGCGCCTTCTGCAAAGCAACGCTCAGCAAATACCTTAAACTTAATCTCGGCGTTACACATGATGTCTGGGTTCGGTGTGAGGCCTTTGCGATACGTCTCGATCATATAGGTGGCGACAGCAGCAAAGTATTCTTTTTCAAAATCATAGACCTTCAGTTCAATCCCTAAGTGAGCTGCCACACTTCGCGCACTCGCGAGATCCTCCCGCCAAGGACACTTCATGCCACCGATGTCACGACTCCAGTTTTTCATAAATACCCCCACGACACTGTAGCCGTCTTGCTTAAGCAAAGCTGCGGCAACCGAGCTATCAACACCGCCAGACAAACCTACGAATACTGTCTTGCTCACTGGTAGCTGCCCGTAAGCCCGATATAGAGAAGTTTGTTGAGCTCACTCATAGAAATATTAAAACTAAAGCCGCTTTTCCACCAGTTTGATTTACTCCATCTGCTATCAACTGCCGAGGAGCCAAGTACGGTGTAGTCGGAGCCAAGAATCTTTTTGAACGTTTGTGTGGCGCGCCTTTGGTGGTACGGCGAGGTAACTAATATAATTTTCTTTGCAGCGACTTGTTCGAGCAATCGTTTCGAATTGACTGCATTCTCGTAGGTGTTTTGTGCATCGCCATCAAGCAGAATGTTATCGTCACTCAGCCCAGCCTCGAGTGCCTGCTGGCGCATTGCGACGGCATTAGACGGACCGTCATCGAGCGCGCCACCGCTAAACAGAATTAGTGGTGCATAGCCTTGTTTGAAGAGCCGAATGCCATACTCGGCCCGGGTTGTCGTTTGTCCACCAGATACCACTACAATCGCATCAGCCTGCGAAAGCTTGTCTTGGGGAGAAAGGAAAAAGCCCAAGCCGAAGAAGACGGTACTGGCCAGGACCGCCAACAAACTAAACACAACTGCTAGGCTAATAAAGAATTTACGCATAGCTATATTTTAGCAAGTTCTGCTATTACGCGCTGAGCAATCTGCAAAAATGCATCCACCTGCTCATCTGTGGTCTGCCGACCAAGCGTTATGCGAACCGACCCCTGAGCCTCGTCATCAGTCCGACCAATGGCCGTGAGTACGTGACTTGGCCGCTCGTCAGCGGCAGAGCAAGCTGCACCAGTAGCTACCGCTACGCCTGCAGCATCAAACCGCGCCACAATATCCTCGCCATTTAGACCTGCAAAACTCATATTTATATTGTTCGCTAACCGATGTTGATTATGGCCATTCAGGACCGGGGCAGAAGGCAGGGCAGTGAGCTGCTCGATAATGCGGTCGCGTAACTGAGAAAGTCTATGTACTTCGTCATTACGTCTGCTCTCAGCTACCTCGATAGCAGCCGCCACCCCGATGGCCGACACCACATCTTCGCTACCTGGCCGGAGACCATATTGTTGCCCGCCGCCGTACATGAGCGGGGCAATACTACTACCCACCTTCACAAATAAAATCCCAGATCCATGAGGACCATAAAATTTAGAAGGGTTAAGGGTCATGAGATCGAGTGATAGGCGAGCAGGGGAGAGGGGGAGCAGTCCAACGGCCGCCGAGCAATCAGAGTGGAGAAGTAGGGGAGTAGCACTTCCCTGCTCTACCCTACTTTTTTTTATTTTTGCAATCAGCTGACCAATTTTCACCAACGGCTGAATCGTGCCAATTTCGCTCGAAGCGTAGCTAATGGAGACTAGGACGGTCGACTCCCCTATCAGTTTTTCTAAACCTGCGAGGTCCACTACCCCACTGGTATCGACCTTGGCGTAGCTAACCGAAGCCCCTTCGAGCCGGAGTTGCTCAATCGGCTCGAGCACCGACTTATGCTCTGTCTTAATGGTAACGATATGAGCGCCGTTTTTGATGTGTGGCCTGACTGCCCCAAGGATTGCCATGTTATCACTCTCAGTAGCACCAGAGGTCAATATGACTTCATCTGCCCGTGCGCCGATTACCATGCCGATGCGTTTCTTGGCATTGTCGTAAGCCTCGCGAGCCTCTCTCCCCTCGTGATAGGCTGCATTTGGATTCGCAAAAAGCGCCCTGGCTTCAGCCATTGCAGTCAATGCCTGCGCGTCAGTTGGAGTTGCCGCAGCGTAGTCTAAATAAATTCGGTTAGGTGTATTCATAAGCAGCCTATTCTAGCAAATTTGGCACTCCAATTGAAGTCCTATAGGCCAAAAACGCGTTTCGCATTCGTGCTTGTCGATTCCACCAACGCACCATACGCGCTACCCCGCAACTCTGCCAAAAACCGAGCTACCAAAGCTACGTTGGCTGGTTCATTGCGTTTGCCACGTAGCGGAGCTGGTGACAAAAAAGGACAATCTGTTTCTAAAAGCAACCGATCACTTGGCACCAGGCGTGCGGCTTCGAGCTGCAGCTCGTCTTTTGTAAACGTCATAATTCCATTGAGGCCAAAATACAAATCATGACCCATGGCCCGCTCTACTTCGTGTGGACCGCCAGTGAAGCTATGAATCACGCCACGTAGCTCAGGGTATTTGGCGACAACAGCAAAAAAGTCATCCCAAGCGTCCCGCACATGAAAGACCAATGGCAGCTCGTGTTTGAGCGCGAGTTCTATTTGAAACTTGAGTGCAGACAGCTGCTCATCTCTGGTTGATAAATTGCGATAATAGTCTAAGCCGCACTCACCAATCGCAACTGGCTGACCGACTTGCAACAAGAACTCAATAGCTTGCAGTGCCGTCATGCCACGATTTGCTTCGTGTGGATGTAGACCAATAGTTGCCGACCGCCCAACTCCCCCGGCTTGCTTGCCCACCAGCTCATCACTAACAAAATCAAGAGCTCTATGCGAGTCTTCCTCGTCAGTCCCCACGCAAATAATGTGCTCCACGCCATTATCGCGAGCGTTTTTGAATATCACATCCAAATCATCTTTATAGTCGGCGAAGTGAATGTGGGCGTGGGTGTCAATCAGCATTAGTCGATTCTCGGGAAAAGTATGCCAACTAACGAATCGACCTTGCCGTCCTTGAACGTTGACTGGATCTTAGCGGCGGTTTCTGGCAAGAAGGGAGTGAGGTTTTTACCGACCTCCAAGATTTCTGTGATCAGCCTACTAAGCAAATCCGCCACGCCCGTAGTGTCAGTTTTTGCCATCTCCCATGGCTTTGCTTCCTCAATCTGCTGGTTCAATGAGCGCACAGTTTCAAATATACCATCCAGGGCACGATCAAACGCACAGTCCTTTAGAAAATCGCCTACCTCGTACTTGCTTGTTGGTTCGCCTGACTTAAACTTGCCTTCGCAATATTTAACCGTCATGCTCGCAACGCGCTGCACGAGGTTGCCGATACCATTGGCGAGGTCGGAATTGTAAACGGCGCCCAACCGTTCTAAGCCAAATTCACCATCACCATCACTCGGGATCTCACGTAACAAGTAATAACGCAGAGCGTCTACGCCGTACTTAGCTATCGCATCGGCTGGCTCCACACTGTTGCCCAGGCTCTTGCTCATCTTCACGCCGCCCGGTGCGTTAATAAATCCGTGTACGTAGAGAGCCTTCGGCAGCTCGAGCCCCGCGCTCATCAGCATGATTGGCCAGTAGACGGCATGGAAGCGACTAATGTCCTTACCGACGATGTGCAAATCAGCGGGCCAGAACTTCGCAAGCTCTTCGGGGTCATAACCATACCCGATTGTCGTAATGTAGTTCGCGAGTGCATCGAACCAAACATACATAACGTGTTCAGTATCACCTGGCACCTCCACGCCCCATTCTAATTGCGACTTAGGCCGCGAAATCGACAGATCCTGCAGTTCATTGTTCTTTAGAAAGCTTAGGACTTCATTCTTTCGAAGTGATGGGAACACCCGATAAGCGTCACTTTCGATTGCTTTAATCAGCCGATCTTGGTACGGCTTTAGTTTCAAAAAATAACTTTCGATCGAAAGTTCCTGCAATTGACGATTCGGATGGATAGGGCAGCAATCGTCAACGGCGTCTTTTGCTGTATAAAAAAGCTCACAGGCAACACAGTATAGCCCCCTGTACTCTCCCTTGTAGATGTCCTCGCGACAGGCCTCCCAGAGTTTCTGCGCACCAACCTTGTGAGCTTCGTCAGTAGTGCGTACGAAGTAGTTGTGGCTAATATTGAGTTCACGCGCCAGGCGTTCGAAAGTCTCGCTCATTTTGTTTACAAAAGCTTTGGCGTCCTCCCCTGCCAGTTCAGCTGCTTCGAATAGCTTCTGCCCGTGTTCGTCTGTACCAATTTGAAAGCGCACCTCCGACCCTAGACTGCGATAGTATCGCGCCATAACGTCGGCATTGATAAACTCCATAGCGTGACCAAGATGTGGCTTGGCATTAGCATACGGAATTGAAGTAGTAATGTAGTACTTATTTGGCTTGTTTGTCTGAGTCATCTTTGAGCTTTCTAGTCCGTTCGGCTATATCTTTTAAAATCTCTTCCTGTGATCGCGGGATCTGCTCGCCAGCAGCTTCTGGCATCTTACTATCTGAGGAGACCGCCGTCTTGTTGTGCTGCTTTCGCTTGAATCGCCATTTTACCAAGATAAGCACAGCTACAACAAACACAAGCAGCATGACAATCACTATTGGTGCGTAGTCTGACTGTGCATCTGTAGCACTTAGCGCAGTTGGCACAGCGCCAGCCTGCTTAAACTGCAAGCCTACATTACCGATGAAGGCCCGCCCAAGAATCGGCACAAAACCAGCAACTTGCTGACTAGGCGCCAACGAACCAAGGTCGAGTTTCTTCTGCAAGGCACCGCTAATTAGCAGTTCATAGTTATCACCCGCTACTCCTTCAGGGCCATTTACGGCATATTGCAGCAAGCTAACAAAAGGTAGAATCACCCAACGTGTGGCCCGCACCCCAGTGGTCAGTTTAGGTTTTGGTAGCTCACCGCCATAACTAATTTTGGTCTGTTCATACTGATAGGCTTGATCGGCTTCGCCCACCATGGTAGCGGCAGGCAAGCTATCCGACTGACCCCAAATAGCAAAGGCAAAGTGGTCTAAATCACTTTTACCAAAATTGTCGTACTTTTCGCCCCAAGTTGGATCGACGTTAATCCAGCCAACGTTCGGAACGTAGGCTTCCACCCATGAGTGCAATGAGTCGGCTACCTCGCGGGAAGCTTTTAAGTCCCCAGTGTAGGCATAGCCGACCGGCATGCGCGCTGGTATGCCCTGTGCGCGCAACATAGCGATCATAAGATCTGAGTATTCCAGGCAAACTGCATTGGTCGGATTATCAATTGCCTTCGATGCCCCTTGGCGAACATTGTATTTAATTTTGGCGTCGTTATACGTCAGTGTCTGAATAACCGAATTATGAATCGCTTTTATTTGATCACTTACTTTATCTAAGCCAGCTGTAACCTGTTTTGATTTAATCAGAACATCAGGGTCCACACTCTGCCAGTAGCGTGTAGAGCTCGTATAGTTCTGTACTAATGCTGCGGGGATATCAGCCTTGGTGCCGCTAGCCGCCACGTCATACTCCAGGTATCGCACCACGGCAGATATGTCAGTTTTAACCACAATGTTCGAACGAGCCGGGACTACGTAATCTGCCAAGATATTACCGTCCGCATCCAGCCGAGTTGCCTTCGGTCGAGGGTCGAGCGAATTAACGTAAATCTTCTGGCTCGATGTGTCCGGCGGCAGCGTTACTGTCATTGTTCGTGGTAGCGCACTGTCGTTTTTAAGGGGGAAATTAAAGTTCACGTTATAAATTGTTTGATCACCAAACGTCAACGCTATGGCTTGTTTCGCCAGATCTGCTTGAGTAAAGCTATAAACCGCCCTGCCGTTGACGATGCCTTCGGACGTAGGTACGGCACCGGAACTTCGCGGCGGATCAAAGCCTCGTGGCACCGTCACATACACACTATAGCCACCCGACTGATCTTGACTTGGACTAATAGCCGGAATATACGCGGTACGAGCCGATCCCTTAATATCTACCAACTTTGCTGTGGTGTAGTTGAGCTTAAATTGCCACGGCGCAGTACCAGTGTTTTTACGAGGAAACTTCAATACAACTTCTTTATACGTATAGGTGTAGCCCTGATCCGTTGAACTCTTGGTTGTGACGGTGAAAGGTATAGGCGCACCATCACTATAGCTCGCTTCGATCTCGGTGGCATCGTCTACCGGGGTAGAGAGCGTAATGCTATCCAGGTACTTATTACTCCCCGATCCAGTAACTGTATATGTTTCCAGGACCCTGGTGCTACCACTGCTTTCAATCTGATAGGTTAAGTTGGTGTCAATTCTGAAATCGCCCTGAGCATAAAGGCGATGCGCACCGAGCAAAATAATAGCAAAGCCGAATATTAAACTTAGTAAACCGCGCAATCTACGTGACACGCCCTTATGAGAATTCATAAGGTTATTGTAGCATAAGCACTACTATTTCTTCGTTGATAACTCGCTAAACGCCTGGTAGAGCCGCTGCCAATCTTCAATCGAAAGTTCCTGAGCGCGTGCTGTTTCCTTCAATCCCGCCTGAGCAATCATATCAACCGCCACCTGAGCCGGTATCGCAAGTCCACCAGCCAAGGAATTGCGTAACATCTTGCGCTTTTCGCCAAAACCAGCTTTGATAAGCCTAAAGAGCTGCTTTGAATCGGCCTCAAACGCTGGGGTTGGCGCGACAGCAATATGCAAGATAGCTGAGTCGACTTTGGGTGCAGGAAAAAAACTGCTAGATGGTACAACATCCACCAATCGAGGGTTGCCATAGTACTGCACACTACAAGCCAATACTGACATGTTGCCTGGTTTTGCCACTATTCGCTCTGCGACTTCCTTTTGGACAAGCACCGTTATACTCTGTGGCTTCTTGTTGCCTTCAAGTAAAAACCGAATCAAAGGAGACGTAATGTAGTATGGCAAGTTTGCTACGACTTTATAGCCATCAGGCATCTGGGCAAGATCGTACTGTAGAGCATCGATGGTAATCACATCTAGGTTTTCTGGAGCTCGCCGCCGCAAGAGCTCGGCTAACTCACTATCTGCCTCTAGTGCGATGACCTTACCAGCACGCTTGATGAGCTCATCGGTCAATACTCCTAAACCGGGGCCGATTTCCAAAACAGCGTCGCTTGCATTCAGCTCTGCCGCGTCGACAATTTTCGCCAACGCATCGCGATCTACGAGAAAGTTCTGACCAAACGACTTTTTGGCAGACAAGCCAGATAGTTTAAGCGCTAAACGCAGATTCTTTAGTTCAGATAAATCCATTACTTAGTAGGGAAACTTAGGCAAGCCAAGTTTGGCGGAACAGGCAGGGTGCTGCGACCAAAACCCACCGGCACTCGCACGAGCATTACGTAGCACCACTGCATCCTGTACTGCCGCTGGGGCCTCTGATGCAAGCGCATAGCCAGTGCCATATTTATCCCAGGTGCTATCTAGGAACTGGTAAGCTCCGTAGTATCCGTTGCCAGTGTTCTTGCGATAATCACCACCCGTTTCGCACATTCGTAGCTTGTATAGTAATAAGGCATTGTCCCCAACTGGATCTACTTTACTGCCTTTGACGATCACCTTGACTGTAGCAGGATCGATCACCTTTTCTTCTAGTAGTCGACGGCCTGTTTCGGCGCCGTCTTTGAGGTCGACGATATAGCTAACGAGCTTAGTTCCGGGCTTGCCCTCTTGCTTGACTGCGTAATAACCAACCGGCTGATTGGCATCATATTCATAGCGAGTAGTAAATTCAATTGACTCTTTGCTCTGAGCAATTGTTTGACTCAGGCGATTTACCACTATTCGCTGCCCAGCACTCAATTGCGAATCTAACTGAGCACTCAACACATCGTCAGCCCCTACGCTTAAGCCTTTTTCGGTCAGCAACTCGCCCACAGTTTCTTTTTGGGTGCGAAAGTTGTAAACCTGACCTGCAATAATAACTTGGACCGGCTTAGCTCGATCAATGACGATCTGTCGACCAACCGTACCGCCGGCGTTAAAGTCATCTACGCGCTGCATAGTCACCACGTCTTCTGGATAACTCGATAAGCCCGCCGCTACAATGATCTGGCGTGGACTTTGGTAGCCAGTTAGGACTTGGATCTTTTTGCCGTCATCGAATATCGTGGCTGGCAATGCGCGGTACACGTTAACGTTGTAAATTGGCTGATCGATCGTCGTATCGACACTTGGTTCTACTACGTCGCCCTGGCCAACCTGCACGCCAATTTGCGCAAGAGCCTTGCCGACAGTTGTCGCCGGAGTAGCTATCACGCGCTTATTGCCATCTACAAACACACTTACTAAATGCTGGCCATCTGCGTAGGCCTTGTTGCTAAGAACCAGGTTATTCTGGGCATAAGCATTGGTGAGCAAGGCTACAGCCACAACTGCCCCGCCAGCAATAAGTCGGCGCGGAGTCACTTGGTTCTTGAATTGTCCTAAAAAGCGTTTGAGGGCTGACGGACGTGCGCCTTTAAGTCCTCGTGGTCGACTGCTTGGTAAAATAATAAGCCTCTTTCGTTAATGAATGGGCTTTTGTTTTTGCACCTGCGATTTTGAGGTGAGTGGCAGTTTTGCTTTTTATATTGTCTGGTCTATCGTATTAAAAATGTGTTCACGTGTCAATCAAAAACCAGCGATTCTAATCTGTTTAGCCTCAAAGTTTTTTCGTAAATAATGTGCGTCTAACGAGCGCGCTCAATTGACTCTTGAACCACCTTCTTGGCAGCCTCGGCATCACCCCAGCCGTTGAAGCTCACGTCACTCCCCTTCCAGTCCTTTTTCCAGTCTTTGTAATGTCGGTAGTAGTGCTCGACGATTTGCCTAAAATTCACACCCAGATCATCAACTGAGCGAACATGGTCTTTCGTAACGTCATCGGCAGCTACACAAATAAGCTTCTCGTCACCTTCGCCATCGTCAATCATATACAGAACCCCAACTGGTCGACATGGTACAACCACGCCGTGAGGCACTGATTCATCGATCACTACTAAGGCATCTACCGGGTCGCCGTCTTCACACAGTGTGTCAGGCACATAACCATAGTCAGTTGGGTAGCCGAGCATGGTAGCATTTACACGATCCAATACCAGCTGTCCGCTATCTTTATCGACTTCGTATTTATTACGACCACCGCGCTGAATCTCAATTACTACATTAATTACTTCTGGGGCTTTTTCGCCATAACTAAGCTTTGCCATGAACTTCTCCTTACCGTTTTTGAATTATTGCCCCGTATTATACGGCGTGGGCCAGCTTGTGTCGAGGCTCGTCGTCCCCAGCTGCGAGCACAATCGAACTAAACTCTGACCAGTTGAGACTCGCACCGCCGACCAGCAAGCCATGACAGTCATCGAGCCGCAAGTAGGCTTTTGCATTATGGCTCTCCACACTACCGCCGTAGAGTATCCCAATCTGAGCACCTACTTCTTCACCGTAGAGTTCTTCGAGCTCATGACGGATGGCGCGCAGCATTGGCTCGATGTCCCTAGGGTCAGCATGCCGAGCATGCTTGGTTGTACTAATTGCCCAGACTGGCTCATAAGCAATCGTAAGCATGTGCGCCTCGCTCTCAGGCACCAAGCTCAAACCAACCCGTAATTGATCCAGTACCCGGCGCTTACTATGGCCAGCCTCGCGTTCATGTAGGTTTTCGCCAATGCACAAAATTGGCCGCAGATTATGTCGAATACTTGCTGCCACCTTGGCCGCCACCTGTTTGCTTGTCTCCCCGGCAAACATACGCCGCTCGGAGTGACCGCATATTACGTACTTCACCAAATCGCGCACCATGGCTGCCGAAACCTCGCCTGTATACGCGCCTTCGTCACGCTCATTCACATTCTGCACGCCGAGCGTGAACGGCAACTCGTGCGCTTCCATATATAGCTTTAGGGTCGCAACGCTCGGCATGGCAGGACACAGCACAACATCCACGCCCTTAGGAATCGTAACGTGCTTACCGAGTCGCTCTACGAGCGCCAGGCTTTCTGTCACCTTCAAGTGCATCTTCCAGTTAGCCACGATCAAAGTCGGCCTATTCATTCGTATCTGTCGCCCAGGTTAATTCTTATGCTTTATTATAGGCTTTTTTGTAACTTTTGCCAAAGTTATTGATTTTTGAATCTAGCGGGACTATAGTTGAGCCACGTTTCGCACATCGAAAACACAATACAAGGGGGAAATCGTGCCTGACGAGCACATGAAGCCGGCCCACACGCCGATAAAGCCCTGGTGGCAAACCGAGGTCAAGACCGAAGATGACAAGCCACCGTGGAACTGGGGGCTCACGGCCTACTGGATCGCAAACCTGATCTTGATCGTCATCGTGGTTGCGATGGTGTGGTCATGATCTCCTGGATCAACAAGAACCGTGGCATGCTGTGGATGCTGCTGTGTATCGTGGTCATGTTCGCAGCAGTCGTCTACATGCGGCGGCAGCCAGCATGATCGCCTGGATAAGAGATTACTGGGTTGTCGTATTGCTGTTCGTCCTGTACTTGGCCCTCTGCATCGCGGGGGTAATCTGAGGATGGGCCAGCTACAGCGGTACGAATCGACCTCGCCACGTATCCGTCACGTGCCTGGTTACAAGCCAACGGTTAGTTGGCAGCGTCGCCAGGGTCCGTTTCCGCGCTGGCTCCAAGCCTGCGCACTCGTATTCAGCCTAGCCATCATCTGCCTGATGGTGGCCCCAATCCTCTGAAGGGAGGAAAGATGGCCCAAACGGAAGTCCACCCAGAAGAACGTCCGACCATCTCACCACGAGCCAGCCTGTTCTTGCGCTTGCTCGCAGGCGAGCACGTCCCACCAGACACGCGGGACTTCGAAACGAAGTACCTACACCTCGTGGGCGTCTTGCCGTTCATCTTGGTCGGCACTGCGTTCTTCGCTGGCCTCATCGGCTACCTGATCGGTACCGTCTGAGACCTACAGCCCACTTGAGCTTCTCTCCGTCAGCAATGACGGACACAAGAGAAGCCCAGGTGGGCTTTTCTTGTAGGTTAATTCTACGCACAACCAAGAAGACTCACAAGAATCTTGTTAAAAGGTATTGACATATTTATTGTTCTGTGATAATATACTCTCACTGTTCGTGACCACCCTGGTTGCGACACGATTCCCCTCGGGGAAAGGAGGTCGGCATGACCGACACCATGGACCGGCCCACCACGACGGGCTCCGCGTCGGCCGACGGCCGACCCCCCGCCGAGGAGTACCCCGTGTACACCCGACGGCGGATCAGGCTCCCGCTCTGGGCCTACCTGGTCGCCATCGGGGTCGTCGCCGTCATCGTCGGCGCCATCCTGATGCAGGTCAGCCACGCCCGCGAGGTGAGCAACCTCAAGGACGAGAAGGTCGAGCTGCAGCGGGCGGCCTACGAGCGCGAGCTCAACGGCCTGGCCAAGGTCAACGAGACCAACACCGTCTACACGGTGAAGGTCTCCGACCAGAGCATGACGGGCTTCTGGGCGGTGTCCACCACGACCAACGCGTCGAAGGGCGACACCGTCTGCGAGCGGCCGATGTTCCTGCCGGACGGGAAGCACAGCTTCCCCTGGTTCAAGGATGTCCCGCTGGACGGCTCACCGGACGGCGCGTACTGCGTCACGAAGGTGGCCAAGCCCGGCGGCTGATCCAGCCGCCAAGGCCGGCCCGACCGAGTTCCCGCCCTCGGTCGGGCCACGGGACTCCCCCTAGTTTGGCTTCCGCCGGCCAAACGTGCCCCCCAGCAAGGGGGAGTCCCTCGCTCGCCTACACCACGGCGAGTGGTTGGGCGGGGCCCGAGCAGAGCGCAAGCTCAAGCTCGGTGCCCCGCCCGGACCCCAAACCTCATGGAAGCCCCATGAGGTTCTTTCGTTTTAGCGATTTT